>JBGSMZ010000029.1:0-8717 GCA_041739845.1 Myxococcaceae bacterium | reverse complement strand
TCCCTCGACGGCGATGCGGCCGCAGCGATGCGGTACACGGAATGCCGCCTCGAACGCTTGTCCGATGGGCTCCTTGACGAATTGACGCAAAAGACTGTCGCCTTCCGTCCGAACTACGATGGAACCAGATCCGAGCCCGTCGTCCTCCCGTCCCGGCTTCCGAACTTGCTGATGAATGGCGCAACGGGAATCGCCGTCGGCATGGCGACGAATATCCCGCCACACAATCTCGGTGAACTTCTGGATGCGTGCATTGCGCTCGTCGACGATCCCGGGCTTGAGAGCAAGCAGCTTCTCCGATTCGTCAAGGGGCCCGACTTTCCCACTGGAGGTCAAATCCTCAACTCCAAGAAGGAGTTGCAGGAAATCTACGAGACCGGTCAGGGACCAATTCGCGTTCGCGGCGAGTGGAAGCTCGAAGCAGGTCCGCAGGGCGGAATGAATATCATCCTGACGTCGGTTCCCTTTCAGGTCAACAAGGGGAATCTGGTCGCGCGAATCGGCGAAATCGTCGCCGACCGTAAGCTTCCCGCCGTCGTCGACGT
Organism: Myxococcaceae bacterium; assembly: GCA_041739845.1. GTDB lineage: Bacteria > Myxococcota > Myxococcia > Myxococcales > Myxococcaceae > JBGSMZ01. Next base: position 8,172 of record JBGSMZ010000029.1, on the reverse strand, counting down.
CCGCGATGAATCGACCGACGAAGTTCGGGTTGTCTTGGAGTTGAAGCGGGCGTCCGACGCGGAATTGACGATGAGCTACATCTACAAGAACACGCCTCTGCAGACCAACTTTGGCGTCAACCTCACTTGCCTCGTCCCTTCAGACAACCCAGAGGTGGGGACGCCGCGTCGCATCGACCTGAAGACGGCGCTCCGGCACTTCCTTGAGTTCCGTCTGGAAGTTGTTTCCCGAGGACTCGCGTTTCAACTTGGCCAAATCAACGCGCGACTCCACGTTCTCGAAGGCTTCGAGCGGGTTTATGACGCGCTCGACGAAATGCTTCGGATTATTCGGAAGTCCGACGGCAAGGTCGACGCTGCGAAGAAGCTAGGCGCTCGGTTTGCCCTTTCAGAAGAGCAAACCGAGGCGATTCTGGAGATGAAATTGTACCGCCTGGCGCGGCTCGAAATCTTTGTGATTCAAAGTGAACTCAAGGAACGGCGGACGGAAGCCGCGCGCCTGGCGCAGCTCCTCCGCGACGACAAGCGCGGAGAGCGAGCGCGCTGGGGAGTGGTGCGCGCGCAATTCCTCGAACTCAAGAAGGAGGTCTCGGACAAGCGGCGAACGAAGATTTCTGGCCCCGTCGAGGAAATCGCCTACCAGGAAGAGGCGTTCATTCCTGATGAAGATGCGCAGGTCATCGTCACTCGGGACGGCTGGGTCAAGCGGGTGCGCGAACTCAAGAGTCTCTCTTCCACGCGCATGCGAGAAGGGGATGCGATCATGGTCTTGGTCTCCGGCTCACTGAAGGCCAACGTCGTCTTCTTCAGCAGCTTCGGGCGCGCCTATGTGATTCGCATCAACGGCATTCCAGCTTCGACCGGCTATGGGGACCCGATTCAAAAGCTCTTCAAGTTCGAAGATGGAGAACGGGTCATCGGAGCCATTTCGCTCGACGAGCGGCTTCCACGGGCCCTGCGGATGATGGCGATTTCGAAAAAGGGTCTTGGGCTGCGCTTTGACCTCAAGGCGCACAGCGAGGTTTCCACGAGATCCGGTCGGCGTTATTCAAAGCCTGCGCCGAACGATGCGATCATTGGCGTTGTCCCTTGCGAGGAGCGGGACTTGGTTGCCGTTGTCAGTCGCAAGACCAATGGATTGATCTGCAAGGCTTCTGAAGTCAGCGTCCTTGCAGGACCAGGGCGAGGCGTCACCGTCATCAAACTCGCTCCCGGAGATGAGGTCGCGGGTTTCGCGTGTAGCGACAAGAAAATCGAGCTGCGGTTTGAAACAGAAAGAGGGCGAGAGATCTCCTTGAGTGCCAAAAAATACGAAGTGACTTCTCGAGGTGGGCGTGGGCGGGAGCTTTCCAAGAGGGACACCGTCAAGGCGCTGCTCGCCGGGCCATCGGTCAGCGTGCTTCCCGGGATGCCAGCGCCGTCCGCCGAAGCGAGCGGAGATGCGCCATGAAGGCTGGATCCAAATACGACGCGTCGGCGATCGCTGTATTGGAGGGGTTGGATCCGGTGCGCGCGCGTCCCGGGATGTATATCGGGGGAACCGGCTCCGACGGGTACCACCACCTTCTCTGGGAAATCCTCGACAACTCCGTCGACGAAGCAATAAACGGGTTTGCGACGCGCGTGGAGGTGGCGCTGCACGCATCGGGTGATTCCGCGACGGTGAGCGACAACGGTCGTGGGATTCCTGTGGAAGTGATGCAAAAGTTCAAGAAGTCGGCGCTGGAAGTGATCCTCACCACGCTCCACTCCGGCGGGAAATTCGAGAAAGGCAGCTACCGCCACTCCGGAGGATTGCACGGGGTGGGAAGCTCAGTCGTCAACGCGCTGTCTTCGGAGCTCGTCGCGCGAATCAAGCGCGATGGAAAGCGCTACGAGCAGACCTATTCACGCGGCATTCCCACCTCGAAGCTCAAGGCGCTAGGCGCTGCGCGAGGTACGGGAACGGAAATTTCCTTTACGCCGGATCGGCAGATTTTTGGCGCCAAGCTCAGGTTTGACGCTCCGGCGATTCGCGAAGTGCTTGAATCCAAGAGCTTTCTTCACCGCGGTCTAGAAGTTGTTTTTCGCGACGAAACGCAGCGCCCTGCGAGCGAGACCGTTTTCAAGCACGAAGGTGGAATTGCGGAGTTTCTTTCCGCGCTCCTCGAAGAGCGCGGCAAGGCTCTGGTTCCGGCCGGGAGAACCCCATTTTACAAAGCGCATGAGAATGGCTTCAAGCTGGAAGTTGCCCTTGCTTGGACGGAGGCCACGGACGAGTGCCTCAAGAGCCACGTCAATGGCATTCCAACCAAAAGCGGTGGGACCCACGAGAACGGCTTCAAAGCTGGCTTGCTCAAAGCCGTCCGAAACTACATCGAGACCCACGGACTGGCTCCGAAGGGCTTGACGCTCACCGCCGAAGACGTGCGCGAAGGCGTCGTCGCCGTGCTCTCGGTCTACGTCGAAGAGCCCCAATTCCAGGGCCAAACCAAGGAGCGCCTCAACAATCCCGAGATTCAGGGGATCGTCGACAACGTGATCCGGCCATCCGTCGAAAAATGGCTCAATGACAATCGGAACGCCGCCCAGGGCATTGTCGATCGCATTATTCTTGCGGCCCGCGCTCGAGAAGCGTCGCGCGCGGCGAGCCAAGCGGTGAGCCGAAAGTCGGCGATCAGCCATAGGCTCAACCTTCCTGGAAAGTTGGCTGACTGCAGCAGCACCAATCCCGCTGAGAGCGAGCTCTTCATCGTTGAAGGGGATTCAGCCGGCGGAACCGCCAAGCAAGGGCGCGACCGCCGAACCCAAGCGGTGCTTCCGCTGCGCGGAAAGGTCTTGAATGCGGAACAGGCATCGACGGACAAAGTTGCTGCCAATCGCGAGCTTCAAAATATCACCAGTGCGCTTGGATGCGGGTTGGGGGAGGGCATGGACCTCTCGCGACTTCGGTATGGGAAAATATTCCTCTTGATGGACGCGGACAGCGATGGGCAACACATTTCAACGTTGTTGCTTACGTTCTTCTACCGGCACTTGCGGCCGCTGATCCTCAAAGGGCATGTCTACCTCGCCCAGCCGCCTCTGTATCGGGTCGATATCGGGAAGGAAACGCACTGGGCCCTTGATGACGACGAACGGGATCGCATCATTTCCGAGCGCGCGAAGGGAAACGCAAAACCAGTCATCATGCGCTTCAAGGGCCTTGGGGAGATGACCGCCGCCGACTTGAAATCGACGACTCTCGATGCGAAGCATCGGATCGCGCTCAAAGTAATGATCGACGATGCACCGGAGACGGAGCGCACCATCAATGAGCTTCTTGGGAAGGACGTGCTGGCGCGCTTCAAGTTCATCATGGAACGCGCCGGCGAGGTGCGCGACCTCGACGTCTAGCTGCGTCGCAAGAGAAGAAGCGCTTGCGCCGCGCAAGCCTCACAGCCTAGGAGTCACTCCGAGATGACGGGGTGTAGCGCAGTTTGGTAGCGCGTCTGCCTTGGGCGCAGAAGGTCGTCGGTTCGAATCCGGCCACCCCGATTCCTCGAGACCGGCAACTGGCGGTGGCCGAGCGCGAGGCGAGCGCCTGTAGCTCAGTTGGACAGAGCAACGGCCTTCTAAGCCGTAGGTCGGGAGTTCGAATCTCCCCGGGCGCACAGCAAACTGACTGGGAAAGCGTTTTGGATGGGTTGACGCAGGTGAAGACCTCCGCTAGCAGCAACCCGCAACGCGGGCAGGTGCCGCATGGCGATCTTAGCTCAATTGGTTAGAGCGCAGGACTGTGACTCCTGAGGTTGCCGGTTCGATCCCGGCAGGTCGCCCAGGAGTGGCTTGCGGCAGCGATGGTGTTGGCGTCCATAGCTCAGCTGGACAGAGCATTGGCCTTCGAAGCCAAGGGTCGGGGGTTCGAATCCCTCTGGGCGCAATGGAACCAATCCCGTTTGCGGTCTCGCGTGCGCTATCGAGGCGATCTGTCTGGAAGCGGGGCAATCTTTTGGTGTTAAGCAGCCCAGCGTGATCACCGCCGCTCCACACATTGCCAACGTCAAGTACGCGATTCGAAACATTGCCGCCGTCGCCGCGCGCCTTGAAAGCCAAGGTCGGCGAATCTTCTACTGCAACGTCGGCGACCCACTGAAGTTCGACCATGCGACTCCGGCGCATATGATCGGCGCCGTCGAGAAAGCGATGGCTGACGGGCACAACGGCTACGAACCGTCTGCGGGCATCGCGTCGGCTCGTGAAGCGGTGGCGGCAGTCGCCAATAGCAATGGCATGAAGCGGGTGACTCCCGATCACGTCGTGATCACTTCCGGGTCCAGTGAAGCAATCGATCTCACGCTCTCCGCGATGCTTTCACCAGGAGACGAGGTGCTCCTCCCGAGCCCCGGCTACCCTCTCTACAACGCGATCGCGGCGCGTCTCCAAGCCAACGCAGTGAGCTACTACCCTGATGAGGACCGGGGTTGGGCGATCGATCCAGACGAGCTTGCGTCTCACGTGACCAAGCGTACCCGCGCCCTCGTGCTCTGCAACCCCAACAATCCAACGGGCGCAGTTCAGGATCGCAAGGCGATAGAGGGAATCCTCGAAGTGGCGCGGCGTAACCAGCTGCTTTTGCTCGCCGACGAAATCTACGCCGAGCTTCTTTTCGACGGCGCACACACCTATGCGGGCGCGCTCGCCGACGATATTCCGGTCGTCATGTTCAGCGGATTGTCGAAGGCGTACCTCGCGTGTGGGTGGAGAGTGGGTTGGGCCGTTTTCGTCAACCCTTCCGAAACCGACGAGGTCGAAGTGGCGGTGCGCCGCCTCGCCGATGCTCGCCTCTCCAGCGCCGGTCCATTTCAATACGCCGTCGCGCCCGCACTCCATGGCCCCAAAGATCATATCGCCGCGTTCATGCGCAAGTTGCGCGTTCGCCGAGATCTCGCAGTCAAAGCACTCGAAGGAATTCCTGGCGTATCGCTGACGGTGCCACAAGCAGCCTTCTACCTGATGCCGCGACTCCAGTTGCCGCAAGTTATAGACGATGAGCGCTTCGTCCTCGACTTGTTAGAGGCCACCGGGGTCTTGTTCGTCCACGGTTCCGGCTTCGGTGAAAAACCCGGGACCCAGCACTTCCGGGCTGTCTTCTTGGCCCCGGAGACGACGCTGCGCCCAGCATTTGAGGCTCTGAACAATTTTGTCCGCAGTCGCTACGTGTGAAACGTCTCCCCCTCCAAAGTCCAAACGCACGCTCACCGATCGGCGTATTCGATTCCGGTATTGGGGGCTTGAGCGTGCTGCGCGCGCTCGCAGCCTGCATGCCATCGGAGTCGACGGTCTATTTAGGCGATACCGCTCGCGTTCCCTATGGAACCAAATCACCGGAAGTCGTGACGAGATACGCGTTGGCGAACGCTCTGGCGCTCACCACTTACCGTATCAAGCTGTTGGTCGTCGCTTGCAACACGGCCTCCGCAGTGGCGATCCCCGCGCTCGCTCGAGCGCTTCCGATACCTGTGGTGGGAGTTATTGAAGCTGGTGCAGAAGCGGCACTCGCGAGCACCCGCGCGCGCTGCCTCGCGATCATTGGTACCGACGCGACGGTTGCTTCTGGAGCGTATCAGCGCGCAATCTTCAGACTTGCCCCTCATCTCGAGGTTCGGGCACGGTCGTGTCCGCTCTTTGTTCCGCTGGTCGAAGAGGGTTGGATCCAAGGGGATGTTCCGAAGATTGCAGCGCGGCGGTATTTGGGCGCGGGGTTTCTCGATGGCGGAGTCGATACGCTCATTCTCGGCTGCACCCACTATCCGCTCCTGGCCCCGATCATTTCCGAGGTGGTTGGGCCAGGGATCCGGTTGATCGACTCTGGAGTCGCCGTTGCGGAGAAGGTCAAGGCGCTGATGAAATCAGAGAATCTCGCGGCTCCGGAGGGTTCGCTGGCCCAGCGCCGCTATCTTGTCACCGATAGTCCGACGCGATTTATGGCGGTGGGTGGGCAGTTTCTTGGCGAGCCGCTCACGGCCGCCAAACACATTGATCTCGAGGTCGCTGTTTGATGCACAAAGTGCGTGCTGTGGTTTTCGATCTCGATGGGACGCTCGCGGACTCGCTTCCGGACATCGGTATGGCTCTCAACGCCGTGTTGAAGCAGCACGCGCTTGCGGAGTTTCCACTGCCACGCTACCGAGAGTTCATTGGCGAGGGAGCGCAAGCCTTGGTGCGGCGCGCTTTTGCCGTCGCAGAGGGACGGAAAAGCGATTCCGTGGAAGTTCCTAAAGCCGGTGCGATGGCGGTGCTTTGCGCCGAATTCCGGCGCTCCTACGAGAGCCTCGATCACAGGCATTCGCGTCTCTTCGAGGGAATTCCAGAACTCCTCGATTCGCTCTCCAACGCAAAGATTCCGATGGCCGTGCTTTCCAACAAGCCTGATGATCTTTCAAAAAGCTTGATCGCCAGCCACTTTTCCCGGTGGAAGTTTATGGTCGTCCGAGGATCCAGGGCCAATGTGCCCATGAAGCCCGATCCCCAAGCGGCGCTCGAAATCGCATCTCTGGCCGGAGAGGCACCCTCGAAGATGGCCTTTGTCGGCGATTCCGCCATCGACATGAAGACTGCGACGGCGGCGGGAATGATTCCCCTGGGGGTGCTGTGGGGTTTTCGACCGAGGGATGAACTCGCGCGGGCCGGGGCGCGCCGGCTTTTCGCGAATCCACGCGCTCTTGGCCAAGCCTTGTTACCGGCCTCGCGGGGGTAGGGGCCCCAATGCAAAGCGCGCTCCTCGACGCGATCCGCGGTGCAGCGAAGCCAGCGCCCTGGGCGCAAGGCTCTCGGCTCGCGAAATCCCAGCTCGCGATCCTCGAGCGCGTCGAAGGCAATGACTTCACTTTTTGCGTGAAGCCGCCGGGGCGTCCGGTTCCTTTCACCGTCGTCCTTACCCCAGACGATTCCTGGGAATGCACCTGCGACGACCCCAACGATCCGTGTCCCCACGTGGTTGCGGCGGCGATCACGCTTCGACGCGATGGCGCTGTTCTCAGCGCGCCTGTGTGGGCGTGGCTAGAGTACCAATTTCAGCGCATTCGCGACCCGCATGGAGATCCGGGTCTTGAGGTGGCACGCGAAATCGTCTTTCCAGATGGACAGCGGGAAACGGTCGCAGGCTCACTGCGGAGTCGCTTCGGAACTGGCGAAGCGGCCCGCTTGCGGTTGGCCGAGGGGGATCTCAAGGTGGATCCTCTGCTCCTCAGAGAGCGCCGCGGCGGGCTCCCGCCGAACACGCTCTTGGGATTATTGGGATTGCTCCAGGAATCGCGGAACATCTTTCTCGATGGAGAACCCGTTTCGTTTTCGCCGCAGCAGGTGCTTCCGCGGGTCGCAATCCGCGATGCCGGCGCAGATGTATTGTTGGTGATCGAGCGCAACCCAGAGGTGTCCGAGGTGCTCGCTCCTGGGATTGGGCGATGTGGAGAAGTCGTCTGCGCCCTCGGTGCCACAGACCTTTCAGGCCAAACGCTGGCGGCGCTCCCTATCGAGCGTCGGTTTCCAGCAGGAAAAATCGTCGAGCTTGCGACTCGGGTGATGCCAGATCTTGCGCGACGTTTTCGCGTACATGTGGAGTCGCGGCGCGTTCCGCGCATCGATCCAGAACTCACACCTTGGATCGAAATCAACGTCGAGCGGCTCGAGGGTGGAATGTCGGTGTTTCCTCGCCTCGTCTATGGGCACCCACCGTCTGCGCGCATCGATGGAACCCAATTGGTCCATTTGGAAGGGCCACTTCCACTGCGGGACCTTGCCAAGGAGAGCGCCGCAGCACGAGAGCTTCGCGAGCTCCTGGACTTGGTGCCCGGACGGCGAACCAATTTCCAAGGGTCTGAGGCTGCACAATTTGCGACGAAATTGCGAGTCTGGGGCGGCGCGCTCGATGCGCGCGCGGGTGCATTGCTGTCCACGGGAAAGCCTTTGGTTCCTCACGTGGAATTCGCAAGCGCCCGCGACGCTGGCGTCTCGCTGACGGTGACGTTGGAGGCGCATTTCGCGCATCCTGGTTCCCAGCAGCGCGTGGATGCGCAAGCGGTGATCCAAGCGTGGCGGGATGGACTTGAAATCATCCCTTTAGGTGCCGGCGAATGGGGCGTGCTCCCGACGGAATGGCTGGCGGTCCACGGCGACGCGCTCGAGCGGCTCCTCGAGGCGCGCGACGGCGAT
>JBGSMZ010000011.1:0-9381 GCA_041739845.1 Myxococcaceae bacterium | reverse complement strand
TATTGAGGTACGCCTCCCAGTCGATTTCGCTCGGACCTTTCTCTGGTCGGACCTCTTGCGCATTGTCTGGCTGCGGCTGATCCAAATCCTGTGGGGATTCGTGATTGGCGGCTTCGAATGAAGCCTCGCCGGGAGCGCTTGGCGCTTCTCCGCCATCAGGGAAGGTGTCGGATTCTTCAAGAAGTGGATTTTGTTCAACTTCTTCGCGAATTTGGTCGATGAGCTCCATCCGAGAGAGCTGAAGGAGCTTTATCGCTTGCTGGAGCTGCGGCGTCATCACCAGCGTTTGAGACATCTTTAAATTTTGTCGCAGCTCCATCGTCACCAAGGCCCCTTGCGTTGCCTATCAATTCTCGTGCCAACCTCTTTCAGGAGGCCGCTTGATTCTACACGTCGTGAACTCCCTTGTAACGGCGCGGATCTCTGATCATTGGCAAAATCGCTGGGAGTTGGCCCAATTCTTGTCAGACCGACAGTTAGCTCTTCGAGGCACTGGACGAGCGTTTGGGTGGGGCCGACTGCGGCCCCAAGCTTGCGCGCTGCACGGGGAGCTACGCGGCGCCCTTAGAAATTCCGCACGCGCCAGCGCTGCTACTTCAGCGTGAAATCATCGCCAAGGTAGGCGCGCTTGGCGAGAGCGGATGTGGCAATCGCTTGGGAGGTTCCTTCCTCGAGGACGCGCCCTTCCGCGAGGATTGAAGCTCTATCGCAAATTTTCAGCGTGTCCCTGACGCTGTGGTCGGTGATCAACACTCCCAATCCCTTGTCTGCGAGTCGCCGTATTTCCTTCTGGAGCTCGCTGACCCGAATCGGGTCCACGCCGGTAAAGGGCTCGTCAAAAAGCATGAATAGCGGCTTGGGAATGAGGGACCGGGCGATCTCGGCGCGGCGCCGTTCCCCTCCCGAAAGCGTTTCTCCAAGCGCATTTCGAACATGAGAGAGCCCGAACTCTTGAACGAGTTCGTCTGCACGGGCCCGGCGCATTGCGCTGGTGAGACTCTTGTCGAGTTCCAGCACCGCAAGCATATTGTCCTGCACGCTAAGCTTCCGAAAGATGCACGCTTCTTGCGGGAGGTAGCCGAGTCCTTTCCTCGCGCGCAGGTGGATGGGGAGTCGGGAAAGGTCTTCGCCATCCAGGGTAACCGTGCCCCCGTCGCTCTCGGTGAGGCCGACGATCATCGCAAAAGTCGTCGTTTTTCCTGCGCCGTTGGGCCCCAGCAATCCAACCACCTCTCCTCCGTGCACCGTAAGCGACACGCCATCGACGACGCGGCGCGCACCATAGCTTTTGCAAAGTCCCCGAGCCACGAGCGTCGACGCCACGGGCTTCAGGGCTTCTTCTTCTTTGGAGGTTCGCTGACCTCGATGATTGAGGTTGCGTCATCAACCTGCACCCGTTCGGTGTCCGGAAATAGCGTGACGCGGCTTCCTCGAAGTCGATTCTTGCCTTGCCAAGCTTCGGGAGATCCGGTGACGACGAGGACACCCTTCACGAGGTCATACTCGGCGTGTTGACCGCGCGCGCGACGGCTTGGCTCTTTGGCCTCCACGCCACCGTCCGCGGATAGATGGGTGAGTTCGCCGGACGCACCCCACTGCGCCGCGAGCACTGGCGTAGTGAGCTCGGTCACTCCACGAACTGCTTTCACGTGTCCGCGCCAGGTCGCACGGGAGGATGCGGTGTCGAGCGTGAGCGCATCGGCATCGATCGTCACTTGGCGCGTGCCGCTCGCATCGACGGGTGCCACAGTATGGGGCCGCAGGACTTCCAGCCGTTGCGTGGTCCGGTACCATCGGATCACCTCCCCATGGACCGTTCGCATCCCAAAGCGAATCCACGGGTTTCCGTGGGCGACGAGGAGCTCCGCATTCCTGTCGTAGTCGGCGACGTCACCGTGCGCCTCACGGTCTCCCTCCAGCATCACGACGTTGCCCTGGGCGCGCATCGATTCGACATTCTCAAACTTGTCGAGCGTCGCCATCAGCGTTTCGCAACTGATTGTGAGCGCCCCTCGAAGCACCCGCACATCCCCCTCGTAGGTACCAATGCGCTTGCCGTTGTCGATGCGAAGGCGCTTCGCCGTTATGGTGAAAGCATCGCCCGTTGAGGGCGCCGCCGTGGTGGCGGTGACCCCCACGGTCAGGAGTGCGAGCGCGGCAAGTCCCATAGACTGCAACGGGTATCCCAGCCGCCCGCGACCCGCCAGCATCCAAGCAATGCCCTTGTTGATTCCAGACATCGCTGGCATTCGCTTTTTGTGAACCATCTCTCGTTGGGAATGGCAATCGGGTTGGTGCTCCTTGGCAACTCCTGCCACCGGCAGGCGGCGCCAATGCACCGCCCGTCGCTGGTTGGCTTGAAACTTCCCCTCCTGCGCGAAGGCGCCGGACTTGCGATTGCTGGGGCGATAGACGGACGCGACGCCCGCCTCGAACTGGATCCCGGGCGCGTTTTAAGTCTCATCTCGCCCGGATGTTTTGAGACGCCCCCTTCGTACGGCGCAACCGTCCAGGTTGAAGAACTGGACCGCCGGACCAAGCCTCTTCCCATGGTGATGGTTTCGGGGCTTTCGATACGCCAATTGTCGATTCCTCCCTTTGAAGCTGGCATGCGTGGAGGGAGCAATCGCTGTGCGCTCGCCCTGGGAGACGACGTGCTCGGGCCTTACGCGCTCGACCTCAACCTTCAGGAAGGGACTGTCACGTTTCTGGCGAGCGGATCTCTCAAGGAGAGCCCCGTCCGGGTCGCCCTGTCACGGACACTCACGTTCGATTGGCCGTTGCTCCCAGTTCACTTCGTCCAAGGGAGTCGCGAACTTGTCGTCCCCGTGCTCTTCAGCCTCCGGGCGCACAGGACCACGCTCTTTGCGAGCGTCGCTGATGCGAGCGCCTTTCAAAATGACGGGACCCAGGTCCCCCTTTCGCAGATCGCCGTCTCTTCCGAGTTGCGGCGCGGTCCTGCGATGGCGGCGGTGGTGATGCGAACCAATCCGGGGCCGGCGGGCGGAGTTCTCGGGCTCGATTTTTGGGGAAGGAGCCACTTTGTCGTCGATCTTGGAACGCGCTCGATCGCGGTCCTGGTGACGGACCTGGGGGAGCCCGACCATAGCGCCCAGCAGCTCCTCGACGAGCTGCAGCGGAATCCGCAACCAGACGCGGAGGACCCGCCAGAACCGCGCGACCCCCCAAACTGACGACCCGCCGTCCAAATGGGGTATTGAAGTCCCATGGCACTCGAGCGCATCGGCTTTCTAGGTCTAGGAATGATGGGGGCCCCGATGGCGAAGAATCTCGCAACCAAGGGATTTCAAGTCGTCGTCTGGAACCGTACCAAGTCGCGCGCCCTTGCGCTCGGGGATGCGCGTATTGCGATCGCGGATTCTCCCGCCGATGTCGTCAAGCGCGTCGACGCCTGGTGCTACTGCCTGAGCGATCCCGCTGCCGTCGAGGAGGTGAGTTTTGGGATGCAGGGTACGCTCGAGGAAGCGCGCCCCGGGCAGGCTTTCATCGACTTCTCGACTGGGTCGGTGGAGTTGGCGCAGCGCCTTGGAGATGCATGCGCCAAAAAGGGCGTCGCGTTTTCGGATGCTCCGGTCACCGGTTCGGTGCTGGGGGCTGAGCAGGGCAAACTCGTCGTGATGGCGGGTTGCTCGCATGGCACCTTTGAGGCATTGCGCCCAATCTTTGCAGCGGTCGGCGAAAAAGCCATTCACTGCGGACCTGTCGGGGCCGGAAGCCAAGTCAAGCTCGCCGGAAACGCGCTTCTGGCATCCATGCTCCAAGGTTTTTCAGAGGGCGCGCTATCGGTGGCGAAGGCTGGGTTCGATCCGTACAAGTTCTACGAGGTCGTGCAGGCCTCCGGATACCGATCGCCCTACTTTGACTTCAAAGGAAAGGCGGTTCTCGATGGCGATCGAACGGTTTTCTTCACCATCGACCTCATGCACAAGGACCTCACGCTGATGACCGAGAGCGCAGCCAAGCGAAGAGTCCCCGCACCTCTCGCCGGCGCGCTTCGCGAAGTGTACAACCTCGCGCGCGCTTCTGGTCGCGGTTCCCACGACATCACCGACGCTATCGGAGTATTTGAAGACATCAGCGGAACGTCGATCTCCGGGAAGAAAATCGAGCCCTAGTGTACGTTTTGGGGCCAGAAGTCACGGACTTCCCGCCGCCAAATTCCTCCGATGAGGACGGCGTCATCGCGATCGGCGGGGACCTTCGGCCCGAGCGCCTCGTCGAAGCCTACCGGAGAGGGGTTTTTCCTTGGTACGGTGAGGGGCTCCCAATTCTTTGGCACTGCCCCAATCCTCGGTTTGTTCTCCCCACCGGCAACCTCCACGTTCCGAGCAGTCTTCGCAAGACGTTGCGGCGCGGCGTCTTCGACGTGCGCTTCGACACGGCCTTTGACCAGGTCGTCGAAGCCTGCGCTTCGACACTCCGTCCTGGTCAACGCGGAACGTGGATTACGCGCGATATGCGCAAGGCCTATCGGCGCCTTTTCGACTCCGGATTTGCCCACTCCGCTGAAGCCTACCGCGACGGTGAACTCGTCGGAGGGCTGTACGGCGTCAGCCTCGGTGCGGCTTTTTTTGGCGAATCGATGTTTTCTCGGATTTCCGATGCATCGAAGGTTGCGTTCGTAACCCTCGTCGAGTGGATGCGCAGTTGGGGAGTCGCGCTGGTTGATTGCCAGCAAGAAACGGCGCACCTGCAAAGATTTGGCGCAGAGAACTGGGAGCGAAGTCGCTTCCTCGAACTCCTGAGCGAGCTCGTTCGCGCGCCGACCCGGAAGGGCCGATGGCCTGAAACCGCAGCTTCCTCGCCGCCTGTCCTGCCAATGGAGGCGCTGGGCTCCTAGGGAACGCGTTTAAGGGGGTGACCGTACGGACAATGCGCGGTCATTGTGTTCTTGCATCGCCCTCATCCTTTGCAGTCCTTCCGAGGATTCTTCCGTAAACGTCGAGGAGGCGCCGTTGCGCTGCGCCGCCGCAAGGGTCGCTTCATAGATTTCGATCGCGTTGGTGAGCAATACGGCGATTCGCTTGTGGAGTTCCGCATCGTAGGCTCCCCGCGCCTCCGGGGCGAGTTCCCTCGGTGGCGGCGCTTCGGAAAGCTCCTGGTACAAGCGCTCGTACATCGCGCCAATCCTTTGACCGGCGGCGGTGCCCCAGTGAACAACTCCAAACCGAATGGCTTTGAGGTATGCGGCTTCCGCTGTCAGCAATGCCTTCGCCACGGAGTCGATTTGGACTGAAAGCGCGTCGGCGGTCGTCACCCGGTCCGGCAGGCGCTGCTCCTCGAAGCGCAGTCGGGCGACTTCACCTAAGAAGAACTGCGCCTGAGCTGGTGCGTAGTCACGACCAGCCGAGGCGTTGTCCGGAGCGCTTTGCCATTGCGTCAACGCCTCCTGAAAGTGCCGTTCGGCAGCATCTCGGTCTCCAACTTCAAGTTCTATGACCCCGAGCTGAACCGTGGCTTCGATGCGTTTCGAAGGCGGCAGGTCGGTGCGCGACCGAAGCGTTCGCAGCACGTCTCCCGCGGAAGAAAGCGCGTTGGTGTTGTAGTCCACCTCGACGAGCTTGAGCGCCGCATCCAGGGCGATCCCTTGACCTTGCATTGGATCCGCAATCGCCGCGAAGCGCTCGCGTGCCAACTCCCAATTCTTGCGCTCTTCAAACGCGCTTCCCGCGTTGAAAATCGCCTCCAGGCGTCTGGGGCTTTTCGGAAAGGTCTCCGCAAGCCGATCGAAGCATTTGGCGGCTCGCTCATACTTCTTTTTGCCGTAGGCATCGACGCCCATCGCAAAAAGCTCTTCATCGTTGCGCTGCGCCAACGCCGCATCTCCCTCGATCTCCAGAGCGTCGAATTGCAGGTTGAGGGCTGCAGGAGTGGCAATGCGGTGCGCGCATCCGCTGACTCCAAAGGTGACCCCGGCGACGATGAGAGCGGAAACGATGCGCATCGAATTATTCTAGCCCGGGACAGGTGGCCTTTACGATTCATTCTCCCCGCTCTGCCTCCCTCGCTTCCAACGGAAGCGAGATTCCTCCGCGATCGAGCCAATCGGCGAGATCGCGCAACCCGATGAGATCGTGAATGTCCTCGTCGAACTGCGGAATGAGCACCAGAGGCAAGTCGTGAACGGCGTGCGTGAGGCGCGAAATGGCTTCTCGATGGCGTACCGCTCGCGCATCCACTTCCCCGATTGCCTCTTCGATTTTGCGCCTGAAGTTTCCCCGCAAATTCCGCGCCTGCACACGCGCCGCATCGCGGACCAGCTCAACCACTCCGTTCACAACGATGCCTGCCACGTGCAGGCCGCGCTCGCGCAGCGTCTCCAAGAAAGAGAGGGCTTCTCGGACGCGGTCCTGACTTGCGTCGGTCACCAAAACGAACCGCGTCGTGTCGGAGGCCAGCAAGGCTCGGGTCGCATGGGCTCGCTTCCGAAACCCCTCGTTGATCTCTGAGATGTCGTCGAGGAACTCCGCCACTTGACGAAGGGTGTTGGTACCAGCCAATCGCCCCATGGCGCGCGCAACGAGGGCCGAGCCAGCATCTGCGACCTTCAAACTGCCCCGGCTGAGCCGCAGCGCGGGAAGCAGAATCCGACGCGCGCCTTCAGAATCAAGAAAATCGAGAATCCTGTCCGGCGCGTCTAAGAAGTCCTTGGTGTTGGCGCTCGGCGGTGTGTCGAGAACCATCAGCGATTCCGAGCGACGCTCGCGCAACACACCAAGTCTTTCCATTGCAATATAGTTTTGGCTCCCTGAGAGCGTCGTCGAAAGCGCTGCGTAGAGGCGACTTGCGAGAATTCGCTCGCGCACCGGCTCGGGAGCGTGCCGGGTAATCAATTCATCCCAACTTCGTTTCATGTCGAGCATGGACGCACGCATGGTCGCCTTGAGCACTATCCCCGACTGGGCAAGCGCTTCGGACGGGATTTCACTCCCTTCGTTGCCGAGACCTCCAATTCCAAGAGCGTCTGCGAGGCGGCGCGCTGGATCGATCGTCAGCACCAGAGAAGAGCGTCCGCTCCGAGCGGCGCGAAGCGCCAGCGCCGCCGATACGCTCGTCTTCCCTACGCCGCCACCGCCGACGGTAACGACCACCGAAGCGTCCTCCAGTGCTCCGCGAAAGCGCGCGCCATCGCCCTCTTCGGCCATCATCGCGGGGCGACCTTGGTCCCGAGCGCTGATCCGATCGCCGCGAGAGAGCGCGAGTCCAGATGATCCACCTCCAATTCCTCAATGCAGTGAACTGGAATTCCCGTCGCTTGGAGGCGAATCGCGCTGCGTGCAGAACGCTCCGCGCGCAGCCGCAGCGAGCGAAGGAGACCCTTGAGCGGTTCCGCGACACCTTCGACCTCCTCGGCCGAAAACTTGGGTGCATGAAAGCGGTTGAGAACGAAGGCGCGAGGCCGGATCTGCACGGACGATTGAAGTTGATCTGCGAGTTCGAGTGCCTCGTTGACGGGGGTCTCTTCGGGGAGCGCCACGATGACCGCCCCGGTGACGCGCTCGTCGACGAGGAGCGCATGCATCCAAGCGGCCTCCTTCGCCATGGCATCGCCGCGCACCGTTTCCAAGAGGACCTTGGGGACCGAAAAGAAACCAACTGCGTGCCCCGTCGCCGGCGCATCGAGAATCACCCGATCGAAGCGCCGCGCATCGTCTCGCACGTGGAAGAGGACTTTGCCGAGCAACACGAGCTCTTGAATGGAAGGGACGAACCGGAGAAACTGCCGCGCCAACGGGTTATTGAAAACCGCCCGTGAAAGCGCCTCGAACTTGAGCGTCAGCTTCCCGTACTCCAGCAGCGCTTCCCGCTGGCGAATGCTCACGCCCCAAAGGTTGGGAAGGAGACTGGTAACCACGCTGCCCATGGGTGAACCGACGAGCATTGGCCCTAGCCGTTCTTCACCGCCTACTTCGCAGAGCAGAGTGCGAGCACCCTTCGACGCGCTCTCGAGGGCCATAGCCGCCGCGATCGTCGATTTTCCAACGCCCCCTTTCCCGGTAATTGGGATGAATCGGAGGCTGCGGAGCTGCTCGATCATTGTCCCTTCCAGATTGACACGGCTGGTCACCGAGCGCAGCATTGCATCCATGAGGCGGGACGATCCAACGATGAAGAAGGTACTCGCGGCGGCCACCGCCTTTGCCGAATCAATGCTGGAACGGTTCCTCTCGAGTGACGGGGTTGCGGAAGCGGCCCAACTGGCCATGTCGCGAGCTCTTCAGGCGAAGGCTTTGGTCAACCGTTCTCTGCAAACTGCGGCATCAGCGCTGGAGCTACCAACGGCAGCGCAAATAGACGCATTGAAGGCAAAGGTCGCGGACCTCGAGAGAACGGTTCAAGGATTGGAAGAAGCCTCCAAGGCAGCCCGGTCAAGAAAGCGGCAGCGGAAGCAAGGAACCGGCTCCTAAGCTGGCTTCTCGTATTCACCGCAGGGGTTGGTTTATTTTTGGCTTCTCAAGATCGTTCCGCTCGCGCTCTTCGAGGTCAGCCACTTTTGCCTCCAGGCTGCGCAGCCGTTCCATCAAGGTCGAGAGATCGCGGCCCAAAGCTGGGAGGTGCCCTGCGACCGAGCCGACGAGCGTACCGACGCGCTCGTCGATGCGAGCTTGCACCGCTTCGAATGCCTTCTGCGATTGGTGCAGTACAGCACCCGGCGTGAGCCCCACGGTTCCTGGTTCCTTGCCTAGCAATTTATCGATCCGCGTTTCCGCTCCTTGGAGAAACGCTTCGACCCTCGGGTTCAGTTGGGATGCGACAAAGGCATTGAGGCGCTCACCTGGCTGGCGAATTATCTCGCGCAGCAGCGAAAGAGGCGTCTGCCCCTTTTTCTTTTCTTCCTCGAAGACAATTTGCGCAAGCGTCGCGGAGGTGAGGTCCTTCTTGCTATGGTGATCGATGATGCTAACTTCGGTCCCTTGCCTGACCATCTCGGCGATTTCGTCGAGGGTCACGTAGCGGCTTTCGCTCGTGTCGTAGAGCTTTCGGTTGGTGTACCGCTTGATCACCTTTCCCGTTTTAGGCTCTCCAATGATTTCATTCACGATGGAACCTCATTCGATGGCAAACCGATAACCTTGTATCCCCAGAGGAGCAAGGCTGGAGACGGCTCAGCGCGCTCCAGCATGGAGGCTTTCTTCCGCATGGATTTCAGTACCGACTATACTCTGGACGATCGGTTCGACGAATGATCATTACCTGCGAGCAATGCCAAACCCGGTTCAAGGTTCCCGACGACAAAATCGTGGGGAAGACCGTCAACGTACGCTGCTCCAAATGTGGACACACCTTTCGACCTCCCACCGCTAGCACCGCTTCAACAGTTGCATCCCTCCCTCGGTCTCGCCCTTCAGTTCCTGGAAA
>JBGSMZ010000008.1:0-4583 GCA_041739845.1 Myxococcaceae bacterium | reverse complement strand
AAGTCGTGCCCTTTGGCGACCATTTGCGTTCCCACCAAGAGATCGAGTTCACGATTGGCGAAGCGCGTGAGTATGTCGGTAATGTCGGAAGCGCTCTTGGCCGCGTCTCGGTCGAGGCGGGCAATCCGGGCCTGCGGAAATGCTTCCGCAAGTTCGCGCTCAATGCGCTCCGTACCCAGTCCGAGTTGAAGGAGTGGACCTCCGCACGCGACGCATTCCCGAGGGAGCGGCTGCCACTTCCCGCAATAGTGGCATTCCAGCCTCTCTGTCGAGAGGTGAAAAGTAAGGCAGACATCACAATCTGTGCAGCGAACGCTGGCTCCGCACACTTCACAGGTGACAAAGGTGGCGTGCCCTCGGCGATTCAAGAAGAGGATGACCTGCTGCCGACTTGCGAGGGTGGCAGCGATCGCATCCCGTGCTTGCAGTGAGAGCACTGGAGCTTCGTCGGTTGCTTCCGGTTGGCGCGGACGGGCCTTGCGCAAGTCGATGACTTCGATGGAGGGCATTGGGCGATCATCGACGCGATGCAGAAGTTCGACGATTTGGTAGCGATTCCGACGGACATTTTCGAGGGATTCGAGAGAAGGCGTTGCGCTTCCCAGCACCACCAAACATTGCGACTGTTGCGCGCGAACGACGGCGAGGTCGCGCGCTTGGTAGCGGAGCTTTTCTTCCTGCTTGAAAGAGGAATCGTGTTCTTCGTCGACAATGATGATTCCCAAGTCCTGTACCGGAGCCCAAACAGCGCTGCGTACGCCAACCGCTATTTTCGCCGCGCCGCGGCGCAATCGTTGCCATTCGGCAAGACGCTCAGAATCTTTGAGTCCGGAGTGAAGGAGTGCCACCTTTTGACCGAATCGTGCTTGGAACCTCCCGATGAGCTGAGGGGTCAACGCGATTTCCGGGACCAGGATCAGCGCCCCGAGGCGACGCGCCAGACCATTGGCGACCAAGCGCAAGTAGACTTCGGTCTTTCCGCTGCCGGTAACGCCGTGCAGCAAGAATGTTTGGAAGCGCTGCTTCTTCAGCGCCTCTTCCAGGGTTGCAAGCGCCGCTGCTTGTTCCGGCGTCGGGATGGGAGGCGCGCCGAGCGCAAAGACGCTCCGGGACACATCGGTGGAGGATGGCTCAGCGACGGTAAGTCGGAGGAAGCCGCGTTCCAAGAGCTTGCGAATGTTGGCGCGGCCTCGATCTACGGCCATGGCGACCTGGTCGATGGTTGCAACTCCTCCTACCGCTTGAAGATAGGTGAGCGTGGCGCGCAGTGCGGGGGCTCGCTTGAGTGCATCCGGCGTCACCTCCGGGAGCAGTTCTACGATCGTCGTTCCCACGCTCTCTCGAGGAACCGGCGCACTCCTCGGCAGGTTGAGTCCTGGCGGGAGCGCCGCTTTCAGGACCTCCCCCAAGGGATGGCGGTAGTGTGTCGAAGCAAAGCCGGCGAGTGCCAAGATCGACGAATCGAGAGCTGGAGTGGCCTCGAGTACCTGCGCCACCGGCTTCAGCCGGCGCCGCACCTCTGCGGAGGGTTCATCGGCGGGACCAAGCGAGAATCCGAGCGCTTGTCCCCTCCCAAACGGGACCTTCAAGCGCATTCCCGGAAGCCTTGCCGCCGAGAGTTCCGCTGGGACTAAATAGGTGAAGGTGTCGGTGACCGGACGCGCTACGGCCACCTTGATGAGCGATGGCGACTGCCCAGAAGTCACCTTCGCTGCGTCGCAGCTTCCTGCAGCATCGTCAATGGGCCAATCGCGTCCATCGCCGAGACCCTACCGTCCGCCCCGACGCCTCCGTGAAACGTGTCTCGCCTTGGGGTCCTCTACAGAGGAGCCAGGGACTCGGCAGAAACCCAACCTTGGAGGGCATTTGCCAACCGAATATGCGAGTAGCCGCCTGATTGCTCAAGGACTTGAACTTTCAACCCAGCGTGCACTTCAAAGGCAGCTTTGGACTGCTCCAAAGGAAACGCAAGCACGCTCGCTTCCTTGGTCATCACGATCGCTTCGGTAACATTGCGTCGAAAATACGCCGCGTTGACAGCGGAGCCAAAGAGCATAGCGCTTGCCGCGAAGAGGACTAGCGCAGCTACGGCTATCGGGACCCGAGCGACCCTCCCGCGGAGATTCCACCAGGCGGTCAGCAGGATGCATGCGCTCCACCAGGCAATGAGAAAAGCGATGCTGACTTCGCGCTCATCCACCGCAACGGCGAGACGCTGCCAAAACGGTGGCGCCGCATGCTCCCCTACGACGCTGTCTCCCTGGCGTTCGGAGAGTAATTTGAGATTGGTAGCGAGGTCGTCCCCTCCCGCGCCCGCTCTGCTCGCACGCTCCAAAAAGAGCGCCGCAGGACCAAGGTCTCCAGCGGCAAGAAAGACGGTGCCGAGATTGTAGAGCACCGTCGCACTGCCAAAACCGCTATCGACGAGCTTGGTGAGTTTCGCTTCGGCGGCCGGATAATTCCCTTCGGCATACGCAGCGTTGGCCTCATCAAAGAGGCTCTTTGCCTCCGATGGCGTGTATTGCGCGAGCGCGAGCGACGCGATCAGGGCAATCATGTCCAAGCCTCGATAATCGCCATCGCTTCCTCGGAGAGTTGCGTTCGTGCCTTCAATCCCGGGTAGCCGGGTGCGAACCTGCCCATATCGCAATCGTCGATGACGTTCAGAATGCGCGGGATGAGTTCCGAGGGTGCGCCGCTGGTGGCAAGCGTCGCCTCCAAATCGGATCGGCTGAATCCCGCGAGTGACCTCGCGAGTTTCCCTTGAGCAAAGGTTCGAAGCGAAGCGTCGATTTCGCTGTAGAAGTGCTGCGGACTCGTCGCCTGCGCTGTGGCAGCGGCGCGGCGCAGTCTTCTTCGGGCCGTCCGCACCTGCTTTGCTGCATTGGCCTCTGGGGAGGCGCTCTCGAGGGCGCGACGGGCGAGTAGGAAGCTGCCGAATGCGCCCGCCAGTCCCAGGGGCAAGAGCGTCGCAATCCAGAACCATCGGCGATCCATGGGGCGGGGTCCGGGCGGCGCGAGGGAGCCAGAAAACCGGGGTGGCTTGGGGCCATGGACGGCGAGCTGGTTCTTGGAATTGCCGTCTGCGGATAGCACGCCGCTGCCGGCTGCGGCGCTCGCAGGTGCAACTTCAAAAGAGGCCGCTGGGATTGCGCTCTGTTCCCATTTGGTTGACGCCGGGTTGAAGTAGGTAATCGCCATGGCAGGGAGATCGACGGCTCCGGTACGCTCTGGGAGCAGGGTGTACTCTACGGTGCGGGTTGCGATGAGGTCGTTGCCGCGGATCTCTGTGCTGTCATTGGTCACAGGATCATACACCCGAACCGACGACGGGAGTTCGAGGCGAGGAATGACGAGATTCTGAATGTTTCCTTTGCCCTCTACGCGAATGCGAATCTGCATCGGGTCGCCGACGACGACCGTGGGCTGCGAAATCTCTCGCGTGATTGACCATTGGCCCACCAGGTTGCCAGAACCACCCTCTGGCAACGGGAGCACCTTGAGCGCCAAGGCATTGGATTTGCGCTCAAAGCTTTGTCCGCCAAAGATCGTGAGGGCCGTGATGTTCGCCGCAACCGGGTCGATCTTGAGGGTTCCGGGTCGGAGTGCGTAGAGCGCGCGCGACCGCAGCGTATACACTTGGTATATCTGCCCGTCGACCACCTGTCGCTCCGCGGTAAGCGTCGTCGGCGAGCGCAAGTCCGCGGTGTAGAAGCCATCCAATCGGGGCGGCTTCAGTCCATCAAGGGAAGCGATATTGATCCTCGAAAATGCATACACCGTGTAGGTCACCTGCTCTCCCGGGTACGCATGGCTCTTGTCGAGAGTTGACCGAACAAACACATCTCCCTCGGAGACACCCCGCGCATCGATGTCGTTGTCGTCACCGAGCGTTCCCAAGGGCGTGCGCTGAAGCCCCATTCCCTTCAGGAGCGCATTGAAGGGGTCTTGCGGATCCGGGTCTTGGTCCTGACGCGGTGACGCGACACGGCCGGCGACGACTTCTATGGGAATGGAAGCTGCCGCGTAACTGCGGCCACTGGTTTCAAGCCTGGCCGGGGGAATGGAAAACTTTCCCTTGCGCAGCGGATGGAGGGTCAGGGTGTAGGTGCGGGTCGAGCGAACGCCACTGACTCCGCTACCAAACCCGAAACGCAATTGGTTTGACTCGCTTCGCCCGAGCACCTCGAACCAATCCCCTTTGGGGAGGACGAGGTTTGCATCTCGCGGAGCGTCGGCGATCGTGACTTCGACCTGAAAAGTGTCTTCGACTCCGACTTTGGTGCGATTGGCGTTCATCGACAACGACGGTTCAGCGGCGAGTGCAGCCGGAGCGGCGATGAACGCCAGCGCTATGCAGAGCGAGCTACCAGTCCTTCGCATTTGCCCCATCCTTCGGCTTGGATTGCTGGAAGCGCCACGGTTGGACGTTCGCTTCGGATGCCTTGGCTGCGTCGAGGAGGCGTTCAGCCTCCTCTTTTCCCAGCGGACCGCCTCCATCTGACGCGGACTCCCGCGGACTCGGATTTCCCGTGTCGCCGGCGCCGCCGTCTGGCTGCGGCTTGTTCCCGGCGTCGCCATTC
>JBGSMZ010000165.1:0-30214 GCA_041739845.1 Myxococcaceae bacterium | reverse complement strand
GCGCTTGCCAACCTCGAGGCAACGGGCTTCGTCGCTTTCGGTGAGTCCGTACCCGGACTTCACTTCTACTGTCGTAACGCCTCCGTGCATCAACGCCATTGCGCGACCCTTGGCGAGTCGGAAGAGCGACTCGTCGTCGGCGGCTCGCGTCGCCGCGACCGTGGAGAGAATCCCTCCTCCAGAACGCGCGATGTCCGAATAGGACTTCCCCTTCAAGCGCATCTCGAATTCGTTGGCGCGATTTCCCGCGTAGACCAAGTGGGTGTGGCAATCGACGATCCCTGGGGTGACGCACGCTCCTTCGAGGTCGTGCTCGACGGTCGGCACACCGCGAACTTGCGGATCCATCGATGCTTCCTCGCCGACCCAGAGAATACGTCCACCCTCCGCGAGAATGGCGCCGTGCTCCAACCAACCCCATGGTTTCGAGCCTGCCATCGTTGCAATGCGGGCATTGCGCCAAAGAGTTCGTTTCGCTTTCGTCATTCACGCACTCCCTTCTTCAGCGCAGGTAGTGTATCTCTGGATGCTCCCATGGACGAGCCTTCTCCGAAAGCCCCTGCCAAAGCTCGTCCGGTGCGCGCTCCGCGCGGGCAGGCTCGCGTTTGCAAGAACTGGCTCATCGAAGCAGCCTACCGCATGCTGCAAAACAATCTCGATCCCGAGGTCGCCGAAGACCCTGATGCGCTTGTCGTCTACGGCGGAATCGGCAAGGCGGCGCGCAACTGGGATTGCTTTGAAGCCATCCTGCGAGCACTTCGAGACTTGAATGAAGATGAGTCGTTGCTCATTCAATCGGGCAAACCCGTTGGAGTATTCCGTACGCATACCGATGCTCCGCGGGTCCTTATCGCCAACTCCAATTTGGTCCCCAAGTGGGCGAATTGGGAACACTTCAACGCCTTGGACCGTAAGGGTCTTATGATGTTTGGTCAAATGACCGCGGGCTCCTGGATTTACATCGGGAGCCAAGGCATCGTGCAAGGCACCTTTGAAACGTTCGTCGAAGCCGGTCGGCAGCACTACGGGGGCAACTTGGCGGGGCGCTGGATACTTACGGCGGGGCTGGGAGGCATGGGAGGGGCCCAACCGCTGGCAGCCACGTTCGCCGGTGCCAGCTCACTGACCATTGAGTGTCAATCATCTCGGATCGCGGCGCGACTCAATACGCACTACCTCGACGAACAAGCCAAGGACTTGGACGACGCAATGGCGCGTATTGCCAAGTACACGTCCGAAGGTCGGGCAGTATCGGTAGGACTGCTTGGAAACGCTTCAGAAATCCTTCCAGAACTCGTTCGACGCGCGCGCCATGGCGGCCTCCGACCCGACCTCGTCACCGATCAAACCTCCGCGCACGATCTGATCAACGGCTACCTCCCATCCGGCTGGACGGTTCAGCAATGGCAAGCTGCACGCTCGGATAGCTCCCAGCACCAGGACTTGAAGTCCGCTGCCGGTGCTTCTTGCGCTATCCACGTGCAAGCGATGCTTGAATTCGCAGCGATGGGAATTCCGACTTTTGACTACGGCAACAACATTCGCCAAGTGGCATACGACCAGGGCGTGCACCAGGCCTTTGACTTTCCTGGATTTGTTCCCGCGTACGTTCGCCCGCTTTTTTGTCGTGGGAAGGGCCCCTTTCGTTGGGTGGCTTTGTCTGGGGACCCAGAAGACATCGTCAAGACTGATCGCAAGATGAAAGCCCTCTTTCCAGACGACGCTCCGTTGCACCGTTGGCTGGACATGGCGCATGCGCGCATTGCCTTTCAGGGGCTACCCGCTCGCATTTGTTGGATAGGGTTGGGCGAGCGCCACCGCGCCGGTCTCGCATTCAATGCCATGGTCAAATCCGGGGAGCTAGCAGCCCCGATTGTCATTGGACGCGACCACCTCGACGCCGGCTCGGTCGCATCGCCGAACCGAGAAACCGAAGCCATGCAAGATGGCTCGGATGCGGTCTCCGATTGGCCTCTCCTCAACGCGCTTCTCAACACTGCGAGCGGCGCCACCTGGGTTTCCCTCCACCACGGCGGCGGTGTCGGCATGGGGTATTCACAGCACGCCGGAGTCGTCATCGTCGCCGACGGCACCGAAGCAGCGGACCAACGAATCGCTCGCGTCCTTTGGAATGACCCGGCGACGGGTGTGATGCGTCACGTCGATGCGGGCTACGAGATTGCGAAGACCTGTGCGCGCGAGTGGGAACTCAAGCTTCCGATGCTCGCCTGATAATCTCCCGTCTACGATTCCTCAAACCCATGCATGCAACCACCTTCACTCTGCGTCCCGGTGCGATTCTCTTAGACGATCTCCGTCGACTTCACGCGGGCGACCTCTCTCTTGCCCTCGACGATGACGCCCGCATTTCCATTGCAGCCAGCCGCTCCGTCGTGGCCAAGGCCGCGGCCGCAGGCGCAGCCGTGTACGGGGTCAACACCGGCTTTGGACAGCTCTCCAAACAGCGCATCAGCGCGAGCGACCTGGGAACGCTGCAACGCAATCTCATTCGTTCGCATTCCGTGGGAGTCGGCGAAGCACTTTCGCCGCCGGTGCTGCGGCTGGTGCTTTCGCTCAAAGCGGCGAGCCTAGCGCGCGGCTATTCAGGCGTGCGGCAGGTAGTCGTCGATACCTTGCTGGCGATTTACAATGCTGGGCTCGTCCCCTACGTGCCTTGCCAAGGTTCGGTTGGCGCATCTGGCGACCTTGCCCCGCTAGCGCATATGACGCTCGCCTTGTTGGGCGAAGGGGAAATGCTTGTCGATGGACGTCGGCAGGCTGCGGCCCCAACGCTCGCCAAAGCAGGAATCGCTCCCCTCACGCTCGAAGCCAAGGAAGGACTTGCGCTCATCAACGGCACTCAGGTGTCCACCGCGCTGGCCTTGCACGCGCTCCTTGAATTCGCACCGATCCTTGAGGCGGCGGTCGTCATCGGCGCCCTTACCGTTGATGCGGCACGCGGGAGCGACGGCCCCTTTGACGCACGCATTCATGAGGTACGCGGCCAGCCGGGGCAAATCGATGTCGCCCACTACTACCGTGCGCTTCTCGAAGGCAGCGACATTCGCCGTTCGCATGAGCTGAACGACGATCGGGTACAAGACCCCTACTGCTTGCGCTGCCAACCGCAGGTCATCGGCGCATGCCTCGACCAACTTCGCCACGCATCCGAGGTATTGGTGCGCGAGGCCAACGCAGCGACGGACAACCCACTGGTTTTCCCCGAAAGCGGCGCGATTCTTTCCGGCGGCAACTTCCACGCGGAGCCGGTGGCGCTCTCCTGCGATGCTATGGCGGTCGCCATTGCGGAGGTTGGCGCGATCGCCGAGCGCCGCGTGGCCATGCTCATCGATGCGAGCGTCTCGCGCCTTCCTGCCTTCCTCACCAAGCACGCAGGACTCAATTCCGGATTCATGATTGCGCATGTGACCGCCGCTTCCCTCGCCAGCGAGAACAAGTCCCTCGCGCATCCAGCGAGCGTGGATTCCATTCCCACTTCCGCCAACCACGAGGACCATGTTTCGATGGCAACCTTCGCAGCGCGTCGGCTGCAACCGATGATCGCCAATACCGCGCATATTCTAGGAATTGAGTTCCTCGCCGCGGCCCAGGGAATTGAATTCCTGCGACCCCTGCGAACTTCGGCGCCGCTTGAGCGTGCGCACGCCGCCCTGCGCGCCCTGTGCCCCCCAATGGAAACGGATCGCTATTTGGCGCCTGACATCGAGAAGGCTACGCGCCTTGTGCGAGGCGGGGAGATTTCCAGCGTATTCCACGCATTTTCCGATTTGCCGCCTCTGTGGACGGTCTCGTAAGCATCGCAATCGGCCTACGGAGGAGTCGTTTCCAGCGCGCGAACGCGTGCGGCGACGCTGAGGAAGACAGGAATCGCCGCCAACTGGGTGACCACCGAAAACGTCACCAGCGCCGGGAGAGACTTGTCGTAGAGCCAACCCATGGTCGTGCTGCCGATCCACCACGCGAGACCAAAGGACGCATAGGCAAGGCCGTAGGCACGCCCCCGCTGTGCCTTGGGAATCATCGTCGCAATAGCGGCTTTGAAAGTGGATTCTTGCGCCCCCATGCTGATTCCCCAACACGCGGCGCCGGCGATGAGCAACCACAATGAAGGAGTGAGAAACACCAGCGGCGCGAACAGCGCCGAGACTGCAGTGGTCGCCGCGATCACGTTGATTCCCTTGCGGTCAAAGAGCACTCCTGCTGCGAGTGCTGCGAGCGCATCCACGGCCATGACGCCCGCATAGAGCAGCGGGAGCATGCCGGCATTCAACAATCCCGCGCGCTCGGCGTGGAATGCGACAAATGCCCAATCGGCAAAACCCAGGGCGAGCAGCATCGTCCCCATCACAAACCACCGAAAGAGCTTCCCGAGACCTGCGCTTGAATGCTCTTGTGCATTCTCGAAGCGTTCGGGGTCGGGATACTTCGATCGCGCCCGAAACACGAAGGCAACGTTGAGCACTACCGGAATGAGGAGGACCGCAAAAGCCAGGCGGTATTGCGCGATGGCGGTTTCCCCGCGAACAAACCAGATGACCAACGCGGTGAGGAGGGGTCCGGTGACGGCTCCGATTTGATCGAGTGCTTCCTCAATCCCAAAGCTTGCTCCTGCCCCAGTGCGGGTCGCGGCATAAGAGACAATCGTTGACCGCGCTGGACTACGAATCGCTTTGCCAATGCGTTCGAGAAGGAGGAGCGCAATCGCCGCTTGCCAATGGCCAACGAGGGCCAGTCCCGGGACGGCGATGATGTTGACGCTGTAGCCCGCAATGACGATTGGCCAGTAGGCCCGCGTTCGGTCGCTGAGCCAGCCGGTAAATACCCTCAGGCCATAGCCTAGAAATTCGCCGAGGCCAGCGGCAAAACCAACAGCTGTGGCGCTTGCGCCGAGGAGGGCAAGGTAAGGGCCAACGAGTCCGCGCGCTCCTTCATAGGTCATGTCGCCAAACATCGCGACGATGCCCATCAGGACGATGAAACTGCGCGCAGAAGGGAGCGTCGATTGCTGAACGGACGGAAGTTCGAGATTCTTGGCGCTCACGGGCGCTCAATCATTCCGATCGCGGCACGTCACGGCCAACGTGGTGAAACCGGAACGTCGTATCCAAATGAAGGCCCGTACGACGTTCCTGGAGAGGCCCAAATCTACTCGATGACGCCGCAAGCAATACGCGCCCCACCACCGCCCAAAGCGGCCGGATGATCCGAGTGATTGTCTCCCCCGAAATGGACCATGAGCGCGTGACCCTTTAAGTCCTTCATTTTCAGCCGGGGAGCTAAAACTGGCTGGTCGGAGGTGCCATTCGCTTCGACGTAGAGCGGAGGGAGGTCCCCCAAGTGCCCATCACCCCAAGGGTAACCGTGTTTGTTCGTTTTTGCCGGATCCAAATGGCCACCGGCCGCGCCGGCGGCAATCATTTTTCCGTCCTTCTCAGCGGGCGCGCAGGATCCTCCCTGATGCACATGAAAGCCGTGGATACCCGGAGCTAAACCCTCTAGCCGCGGTGTAAATACGAGACCATATTTCGAGTTGGCTATCGTCACTTGTCCAACGCTGACGCCGGTACCCTTCTCGTCGACGAGCTTCATCGGAACAACGATGTCCGCATAGGCGCCTGTTGCGAAAAGCGCGAGCGGAAGTACAAGGTGAGCGAATCCCTTCATGGAATCTCCGTGCGTGGGTGAGCGTCCCAATATTCTAGGCTCGCTCGACCTCCACCGTCAAGCGCCGCAATTACCCTGAGTCTGCAACTTTACTATTTTTCTTTACAGGACTTCTTCGGGAAGCGTACAATTGTCGCGGAGCTTATTTGCCCCCTTAGGCCGGGAAGAAGCTTCACTCCACCTCTGGCTTGTGCCCAGCGGAACCTCTAACCAACGGAAATCACATGAAATTTTTATCGAAGCACGGACTCATAGCGACCGCCATTGCCTCTGCGATCGTGGCCAGTTGCGGAAATTCTGGCCCCGGAGGCGGGCTCGCCGCTGTCGGCGCGCCGCTCGCCAACGCGGCAATCACCATTTTGGATGGGAGCGGGAATATTCTTTCCATCCAGGCAGGAGCGGACGGCACGTTCAAGCTACCGGCCGGGACCCCTGGGCCAATGTTGCTCAAAGCCGTCGGGAGCCAAGCCAATCTGAAATTTACGCTCTACAGCATTGCGCTCAGCGTCGCCGGTGAAGACCTAAATTTCCCTGGGGCCTCTCAAGAAGCGTTGAACCAGATCAAAGAGGCCCTTGAGCCCACAGAGCAAAACAACATCAATCCATTGACTGATGTCATGACACGACAGACACTCGGTGGGGCGGCGGCCATTGAGGCGCGATTCTCGTCAAAGACCCCACCGGTGTTCTTTGACTTTAGCAAGACGCAGGTAGAACCAACCGACCTCGGCAATACCTTTATCGACGCCACCAGCCTCCTCGCGACGCAAATGGCAGACCTCGTGGTGTGCCGTGCCAAACTGTTGACCGATGACGAGTTTGGCAACGCGAACCCATTCGCAGCCACGATGAAGGCCGATCATAGCGATCCACTCGATGTGCTTCTCGATTCCGCTCTCGTGCGCTGCAGTGACATCAGACTCAATTTGCAAACGGGACTCCCGGTCAGCGCGTCAGGACTTGACCTGCCGCTCAATGCGGATGGCTCCTTCCCAACGGCAGGCACAGTTCCGGACGCAACATGTTCGTCGTACATCATTCAGCCGAAGTTCCCAGTGACCGACCAAGCTGACTATGCGAGCGTCGGTGGAGCCCCGCTTACGGGAGATTCACAGGGGATCGGCTGCAGCGCAGACGGCAGCGGCGAAAGCCCTCGACAGGGCCAAACAGTGTACGGGAAACGGCTGACGCCAGATACGATGGCGGGAGCATCTTTTGCGGCCTTTAGGAAGGCGCTGGCGTCTTTGGCAAATCTTGGAGGCAATTCCATCATACTCGGGTGCCAAGAGTTGGGTCCAACGACGACCACCACATTAGCCCCAATCACTTGTCAGATTGTCGGCGCCACCGGCGATACCGGACCGACCTGGTACAGTTACGACCCCAGCGCTGCCAGCGCAGTGTGGGTCAAGGCAGCGAACCAAACGCAAGTAGCGCAATCCAACTCTGCGGCGGCGAATTTCTGCGGAAGCATCGGCACAGCCGGTGGGCAATCCGACTCCTGCACGAAATCGTAAGCAGTCTGTCATCGGCGCAAGCCGTGTTCTCACGGGTCTTCGACAAGGTCGAAGACCCGTGAGCGCTTTCCGGAGCTAGACTCCTTGTGCATTTGGGCGGGTGTTCTCGAGCGAGGAAGTCCGTTTTATTGCAACGCCGCCGCTCGCGAAGTCTGCGCGCGGTGCTCACGCCACAGCGCTACAGTCAAGACGAGCACAAAAAAGGCGGACGCGGCGCGCGTCCCGAGGGCCAGCCCTCCGTGATCCCGCGGCTTTGTGAGCAAGTCTCCGAACGTCGCACCGAACGGCCGGGTGAGCACAAAGGCAATCCAGAACAAGAGCACGCTCGAGATTTTGGTGAAAAAGTGCGCAAGCGCCACGAACCCTAAGACAATACCAATACATACCGCGCTCTGGAGAAAGCCGATTCCGAGTGCGTCAGACAAGAAGTCTCCGGCTGCGGTTCCCAGCGTGTTGGCGATCAGGAATGCGAACCAATAGAAGACTTCGGCGCGCGTCGTTTCGATGCGCTCGACAGATAGGGAGCGCTCTTCCCGGTACCAGACCGCAAGCGTTGCGACGAGCAAAGTCAACAACAGCGCTGCGCCCGCTGTGTACCCAAGGCCCAAGGTGCGATCGATGAAATCCGATACCGCAGTGCCAAGAATCGCGCTGGCGGTGAAGACTGCCCAATAGGAGATTGGCGTATAGCGACGAAGGGCGAGTTTCCCGGCCATCAAGATGACAAAAACAACCGCGCTAGCCACAATGGTCGTTGCGTACCCGAGGCGAAACGTCATCGACAACATGTCCGCGCCGGTTTCACCTAGCGTCGTCGCCGCAATCTTGATGACCCAATAGGAAAGGATGATGAGGGGCACGCGGTTGACCGCTGGCGTTTCCAGAGTGAGCGTTGTATTCTTGATTTGGGTCATAGCTGGTCCTTCTTCCACGAGCCGCCTGCTTGCGGTACTTCGCCGACGGTTGTCTTGTTTCGTTCATCCCAAGTGCGGGGGTGATTCCGGGCACGGCGCGTTCCACTCCTCGGATGGCCTTCAGGAAGAGTGCGATGAAACCTTCGCTATTTCGATTGCGAGGGCGTCTCATTCTGCTGCGGTTGTTGCACGCGTAAAAGCTTGCGCAAATCGTACCCCCGCCCTTTGAGCTTTTCTAGCAGCAACGCGTACTCGGCTTCGTCGACCTTCGGCGTACGACTCCAAATCCAACAGGTCCCCTTCGTTGCGTCGCCGACCAAGGCCCATCGATAGTCAGGATCGATTTCCAGGAACCAATAGTCGGAAGTGAATGGCCAGAGGAACTGCACCTTCAGCTTGCCAGGCTCTTTGGCGTCCGGCGCCCATGCTTTGACTTCCACTTCTTTGCGCCGGCCATTCAGGCCCCCCTTCAAGCATTGACTGATAATCCGCAATTCACCCCTCGAATCGAGGGTGTACGTTGCAGTGACACCTTCGCAGCCGCGTTCGAAGAAGTGGTCGTAGCGAGCAAGTTCGTACCAGGTCCCTGTGAATCGATGGATTTCAAGTGCAGCGGTCGAGCCATCAGCGGGCACGGAAGCGAGAGCGATTACGGCCAGGAGAAGCGCACTCATGCAGCGCCTCCCGCCTGCGTCGCAACTGGGGCGGTCGAAGTGCCTTTGAGGGTCTCCAAGTAGTAGCGACGGAATTGGAGCGTCGCCCGATCGGTTCGCACTGACTTCTCTTGTCCTGGAGGTGGAATTTCGCTTGGGAGCGACGATTCCACCACCGCCTGATCCTCGCGAACAATCTTCAGGTTGCTGTAATTGAATATCGGGTTCAGCAAGCGGGAGGTCGCAAACGTCCGAGCCCCCACGACAATCATCCGAGTCTCGCTTGCGTTCTTCGGCACGCAGATGGCGTGCATCCGGAATAATTTCTCCGGAATGGGGATATGCAGCACCATGATGTTGGGCTTGTAGAATTCGAGATGACCTGCACCCTCGAAATCCCCATCGATTCCAGCGCGTGTTTTCGCGCCGTAGGCGGTTTCCTCCCACGCAATATCCATGCGCGACCCGGACTTAAGCTTAGGGCGCACGAGGCGACCAATCGTCTTTCGGTGCAGGTATGGCACATGCGGCGAGTCGAGCATATTCTCCATCGCCCGCGTCCAATGCGCGGCCCAGTCGACTTGCAGGTAGGTCTTCACGCAGACAGGATTCAAAAGCGCGTCTGGCACTTTCGGTTCGCATGGAGCCTCCGCGCCCAGCGCCGTATACACCCAAATAAGCCCGCCCAAATCGCGCGCAGGAATCGCATCAGCGAACAACAGCGCGCGCTTCGCGTCTGGATTGAGTGGAACTTCGCAATTGCGTCCTCGCCGATCGAACTTCCATGCGTGGAATGGGCACTCGACGCAACCGTCTTCAGTCACCTTCCCAAGAGAAAGCTTCACCCCTCGGTGCGGACATCGGTCGATAAGTGCACCGATCTCTCCGCGCCGGTCGCGAAACAGAGCGAGCCTCTCAGCGGCAAGCTCCACCGGAAGGATGGCGCCGATCTTGAGCCGCGACGAGAGGGCTACGGGAGTCCAAACGTTTGCAAAGTCATCGAACATGGTGTTTGCATCCTAGGCCAACGAAGCCATATAGTATACCAGATACTATAGGATATATCAATGGGTCGAACGAAGGGCGCAAGGAACGCGGACTATCTGAAATCCCGCGACAAGTTGGTCACGCTTCTGGCGCGGACGGCGAAGCATTCCGCAAGTTTCCGAGCGCTGGCGGTCAACGCAAGGGTGAGCCCCGCAACGCTGCGAAACTATTTTGGAGACCGGGAAGGCGTATTGGACGCAGTCTTGGCATACCAACGCGAGAAGGGGAACCCCTACAGGCGAGCGGTTGCGGACGCCCATGCGGGTGACGTGCGCACTGCGCTCACTTGGGTACTGGAGGAGGTGGCCGCCGGCTGGAGGCTTGGACTCGGCAAGGTGCATGCGCTTGGACTTTGTGCAGGATTGGACGACGCACACCTCGGCCCATCTTACGTAAACGAGATTCTTGAGCCGACGCTCCAATCGGTAGAGGCGCGGATTCAGAGACACATCGACTCCCGCGAGCTCAGGGACTCCAACGTCCGCTACGCCGCTCTGGCGCTGCTTTCTCCCCTGCTGTTGGGGTTGATTCACCAACACGGACTGTTCGGCTCGAAATGCCGACCGCTCGATCTCAAGGCTTTCATCGTGGACCACGTCGAGCACTTTGTGCGGGCCTACGAACGCTAAAGAGAACAACACCGCCAAGCCGCCGGAGGCTACCCCTCGGTAGACTTTGGGATGCATTCCTCGTCCTCCACTGTTCTAGGCAGCAGCCCGATGCACGCGACATTCACCGTTTCTCCGGTATGCTTGTGACGAGGGCCTGGAGGAATAGCATTCACCGATACGGCTACGGCGTTCCATGCGTAGACTCACCGCTGGAAGGCTTCTTGAAAGGAAGGGAATAGCCCTCGAAGCGAAACTCGACGCGCACAGGAGCGACAGACAGATGAATACGGCCGAGCACGAGAGACTCGAAGAGGCGCGGACCTTGACAAAGCCATGGCGGCGCTTTGGTCCGTATGTCAGTGACCGCCAATGGGGCCCTGTCCGTGAGGACAGCAGCCCGGAGGGGAAAGCCTGGGAGTACTTCTCGCACGACCACGCCAGGAGTCGCGCCTACCGTTGGGGCGAGGATGGCATCGCAGGGTTCTGCGACGACCAGCAACTTCTCTGTCTCAGCTCGGCGCTCTGGAGCACGAGAGATCCCATCCTCAAAGAGCGATTCTTTGGCCTCAGCGGTCCGGAAGGCAGCCACGGGGAGGACGTCAAAGAGGTTTCCTACTACCTTGAGGCAACTCTCTCGCACAGCTACCTGCAGGTGCTCTCCAAGTATCCGCAGGCAGCCTACCCTTACGCGTCGCTCCTTCAAAAGTATCAGCCAGAAGCCAAAACGGAGCCGGAATACGAACTCGTGGACACCGGGATTTTTGATGAGGGGCGCTACTTCGACGTCTTCGTCGAGTACGCCAAGAACGCGCTCGAAGATATTCTGATGCGCGTGCGGGTTGTCAACCGGGGTCCTGAAGCAGCGCCCATTGTCGTTCTGCCGCAAGCCTGGTTCCGCAACACTTGGTCATGGGGACGCGGAACGAAGCGCCGGATACTCCGAGCCTACGATCCGGATGTGGTCGCACTCAGCCATCCTCTCCTCGGCGAATTCGTCCTCCACGGCGATACCGGCCAAGGTTTAGGCGCATCCCATCAGACCGGCTGGACCGGTCTGATGGCAACCCTCCCGTCCGAGGCTACTCCCACCGCGCTTCCGCACGATTCCGCGGAGGCCGCGGCGCGACCCAAAGTTTCTATTCGAGAGGCGGTGCGGCCATGATCCTCGCATGTGACGTCGGCGGCACGAAGACTGACCTCGCCTTGTTCGAACGGGTTGGGGACACTTTGCGACTTTTCAAGAGGGAAATTTTTCCCAGCCGCAATCACGAGTCGCTGGATGAGATTGTTGCTGCGTTCGTCGGTTCGAATCCCCCGCGACTCGAAGCAGCAGGATTTGGCGTGGCGGGCCCTGTCCGCGATGGGCGCGTGAAAACAACCAATTTGCCGTGGATTGTCGAAGGGGCACGCCTTGCGCAGATCCTCGGACTCAAGCGGGTTTCACTCCTCAACGATGTCGAAGCGCAGGCCTGGTCGCTGCTCCATCTCGACCCGGGAGAACAAGTTGTGCTCCAAGCGGGGACCTCGGACTCGGGGAACGTAGCAGTCTTTGCCCCCGGCACCGGACTCGGGTGTTCGGCGCTCGTCCTTGGAGGAGAAACGATTCGATCGCTAGCGAGCGAGGGCGGACATGCGAACTTCGCACCGGCCAACGAGTTGGAAATCGAGCTATGGCGGTTTCTGCGCGCGAAGTACCCCCACGTCAGCGCAGAAATAGTGATTTCCGGTCCGGGGCTGTTCCATGTCTACGAGTTTCTCCGCGAAAAGGACCCCAGCTCGCAACCCGAATGGCTCGCGAGAGAGCTCCAGACAGGAGACCCAACAGCCACCGTAGTCGCTGCGGCGCTCCAGGGAAAAAGCGAACTTGCCGAGCGAGCCGTGCTCCTCTTTCTTGGAGCCTTTGGTTCCGAGGCCGGGAATTGGGCCCTCCGAACACTCTCGACCGGAGGCATTTGGCTGGGCGGTGGCGTCGCAAAACGGATTCTTTTCGGGCCGCGTGGTACATCAGACCAGTGGCGAGCACGTGCGACCGCAGCCTTCGTGGCTCCGTTTCGCGACAAGGGTAGATTGAGTCCCCTGCTCGAGATCATGCCTGTTTGGGTGATTGTGGGAGAGGCCGGCCCGCTCCTGGGCGCGGCGTATTACGCGCTCGCGCAAACAGGCGGGTGAAGCTGCGGCGATACTTCAGAAAGCAAGCTGGAAGGGGAACGGCGATGGACATCGGAATGATCGGTCTCGGGCGCATGGGTTCCAACATGACGCGCAGGCTCTTGAAGCACGGACACAAGGTCGTGGTTTTTGACCGCGTCCGCTCAGCCGTCGAGGCGATGGTGCAGGAAGGAGCAGTGGGCAGCACATAGATCGCTGAGATGACAAAAACGCTTTCCGCGCCGCGCGCGGTGTGGCTCATGGTCCCGGCCGCAGTGGTCGATTCGGCAATCGCCGACTTGGGTTCGCTCCTCGCGCCTGGCGACACCATCATTGACGGAGGAAATTCCCACTACGTAGATGACTTGCGACGCGCGAAGGAACTCGCCACGCGAGGGCTTCACTACGTCGACGTCGGGACCAGTGGCGGCGTCTTTGGATTGGAGCGCGGGTATTGCCAGATGATCGGCGGCGAGGTGGAAGTGGTCGCTCGCCTCGACCCGGTTTTTGCGGCGCTCGCACCCAACAGGGACGCAGTCCAACCCACTCCCGGGCGCGAGAAGAAGGGAGGCACCGCGGAGCGAGGCTATCTGCATTGCGGGACTGCGGGGTCCGGCCACTTTGTGAAGATGGTGCACAATGGAATCGAGTACGGCCTCATGGCAGCATATGCAGAAGGCTTCAGTATCCTTCGGCACGCAAATATTGGGCGCACAAAGCAAGAACACGATGCCGAGACAACTCCGCTGCGAAACCCGGAGCACTACCAGTACGATTTGGACGTCGGGGAAATCGCTGAGCTCTGGCGCCGCGGCAGTGTCGTTTCATCGTGGCTGCTCGACCTCACGGCCGCTGCCCTGCTCGGCGCAGGCGACCTTCCGCAATATTCAGGACGCGTATCCGACTCTGGCGAAGGGCGCTGGACCATCAAGGCGGCGATCGACACCGCCGTTCCAGCTCCGGTTCTCACCAGCGCTCTCTATGCGCGCTTCTCCTCGCGCGGCGAGGGGGATTTTGCCAACAAGATTCTCTCCGC
Source organism: Myxococcaceae bacterium (assembly GCA_041739845.1). Classification (GTDB taxonomy): domain Bacteria; phylum Myxococcota; class Myxococcia; order Myxococcales; family Myxococcaceae; genus JBGSMZ01. The sequence goes on along the minus strand of JBGSMZ010000165.1, from coordinate 16,603 downwards.
GATGCGGGCCGCCTTCGGCGGTCATGCGGAGAAGCCATGAAACGCCCACATTCCGGGGCGCTGGTGTTTTACGGAGCGACCGGAGACCTCGCCTTCAAGAAGATATTTCCGGCGCTGCAGCGGTTGGTCAAATCGGGCGTGCTCGACCAACCGGTCATCGGAGTGGCGCGGGACGTGTCGCTGGAGAAACTCCAGGCTCGAGCGCGCGAAAGCATCGAGAAGCATGGCGGTGGAATCGATCCAATAGCGTTCCCAAAGCTTATGAGTCTGTTGCGCTACGTCCACGGTCAGTACACGGACCCTGCAACATTCGACAGGTTGAAGCGCGAACTCAACGGCGCAGCCAGCGCACTTCACTACATGGCAATCCCGCAATCGCTTTTCGAGAAAGTGGTCGATCAACTGGCGCGCGTCGGTTGCAACACCAACGCGCGCCTCGTGCTTGAGAAGCCATTCGGAACCGACCTTGCATCGGCGAGGCGCCTCAACAGGATCATCCATCAGTGGTTCGATGAAGATGCGATTTTCAGAATCGACCACTACCTCGGCAAAGATGCCGTTCAGAACCTGGTCTTCTTCCGATTCGCCAACACCTTCCTCGAACCGTTTTGGAATCGGAACTATGTCGAGAGCGTTCAAATCACGATGGCCGAGTCCTTTGGCATCAAAGGACGCGGCACTTTCTTTGACCAGACCGGGACGATTCGCGACGTCATCCAGAACCACCTCCTGCAGGTGCTCTCCAACGTCGCCATGGAACCACCGCCGGGGCGACCCGACACGGAGATGCTCCGCGACGAGAAGGTGAAAGTCCTCAAGGCCATCGCGTCGCTCGAATATTCCCAAGTAGTGCGTGGCCAGTTCCGCGGTTACCTCGACGAGCCGGGTGTCGCGCCGGGTTCCGAAACCGAAACCTTTGCCGCAGTGAAGATTGCCGTCGAATCTTGGCGGTGGAACGGCGTGCCCTTCTATATCTGCGCTGGCAAGAATCTCCCCGTGTCGTTGACGGAGGTCGTCGTCAAGCTTCGGCGGCCGCCGCCGATCGCTGCCGCACAGCTCCCTTCGAACTACGTTCGCTTCCAACTGAGTCCGGAGCTTCAGATTGGCCTCGGCGCCATGGTCCGCGAACCTGGCCATGAACAAGGCCATGCGCTCGAACTGCTTGCGGGTCACGATCACATCGGTGCGGAGACCGACGCCTATACGGAGCTCTTGGGTGATGCGCTCCAGGGTGAAACCTTTCGATTCGCGCGTCAGGACTATGTCGAGGAAGCTTGGCGCATTGTCGACCCAGTGATCCACGGCGGGGTCCCGCCCACTGTGTACGAGCCTGGCTCCTGGGGTCCGGAGAATACCCGTTCGTTGGTGCCTGATGGCTGGGCAAGGCCACCTCCGGGGGCCGAAAGCTTGCACGCCGTCTACCCGCCCAGTACCGAGCGAGAGTGAGTTGCAAACCCCTGGGAGAACAATGAACGAAGAAATCTTTGCCACCAAAGAGGAGGTGGCAAAGCGAGCAGTTCAGAGAATTGTCGAAGCAGCGCGCGCCGCAGTCACTCTGCGCGGTCGCTTCCTCATCGCCGTCAGCGGCGGCGAGGCACCTCTGCGGATGTTGCGCTTGCTTGCCAACGAAGATTTGCCGTGGGCACTGGTGCATCTGTTTCAGGTCGATGAGCGCATCGCGCCGGCAGACAGCGCAGACCGCAACTTGACAAACCTCCGGGCATGCTTCCTGGCGCACCTCCCGGTCGCGCTTGGGGGACTGCATCCGATGCCCGTCGAAAAACCAAACGCTGCGCTCGCAGCGGTGGCCTACGCGGCGACCCTCTATGAGGAAGCCGGCGACCCACCAGTGCTCGACCTCGTCCATCTCGGACTCGGAGCAGATGGCCATACGGCATCGCTGCTTCCGGGGGATTCCGCGCTCGAGGTGACCGGCGAAGAGGTGGCACTGACGGGTCCCTACCAGGGCCATCGCCGGATTACGCTCACCTATCCACCCATCAATCGCGCGCGCAGCATCCTCTGGGTCGTCACCGGGAACGAGAAGGCCCCGGCCCTCGATCGACTGCGCCGTGGAGATCCGAGCATCCCGGCGGGCAGCGTTCAACGCCACCGGGCAACGGTCCTCTCGGATGCATCAGCCAACGCGACACCAACTGCTTCATGAAGGAGTCTCGATGAACGCCAGAGAGCTATGGGAGCGGTACCGCAAGCACCTGTGCGTCGTGGAAAGCGTTGGCTTGACCCTCGACATCTCGCGCATGCGATTCGATGATGGATTCTTCGAGGCGATGCAGCCGGCGCTGGCCGCCGCCTTCGATGCCATGGACGCTCTTGAAAAGGGTGCGATTGCAAACCCAGATGAAAAGCGCATGGTTGGACACTACTGGCTCCGAGCGCCGGACCTCGCTCCAAAACGCGAACTCTCCGAGGCCATCGTCGCGGCGGTGCAACAAGTCCATCAATTCGCGCGGAACGTGCATGCTGCCACGATCAAACCGCAACGCGCGGACCGCTTCGAGCAACTGCTCGTCGTGGGTATCGGAGGTTCAACGCTGGGACCGCAATTCGTCTCAGACGCCCTGGGAAATGTTCGCAATCCGCTCGCGGCACACTTCTTTGACAACACCGATCCCGACGGAATGGAGCGCGTTCTTGCAGGATTGGGAGCGGGAATCGCAAAGACGCTCACCGTGGTCATCTCAAAATCCGGAGGAACCCAGGAAACGCACAACGGCATGTGCGTCGCCGAGAGGGCATACCAAGACGCGGGCCTGGACTTTGCTCGGCATGCGGTCGCGGTGACTGGGGTTGACAGCGCTCTCGACCGCACGGCGCGCGACGGCAACTGGCTGGCGCGCTTCCCGATGTGGGATTGGGTCGGAGGGCGCACTTCGGAACTCTCTCCGGTAGGGCTCTTGCCCGCGGCCCTCCAGGGCTTCGACATCGACGGGATGCTCGGCGGTGCGAAAGACATGGACCTCGCCACGAGGAACCGGGAAGCGGCGAAGAACCCGGCCGCGCTCTTGGCGTTGATGTGGCACCATGTGGGCGGTGGCAAAGGCGCCAAGGACATGGTGGTGCTGCCCTATAAGGATCGGCTCCTCCTCTTCTCTCGCTACCTCCAGCAGTTGGTCATGGAGTCCCTCGGCAAAGAAAGAGATCTCGCCGGAAGGATTGTACACCAGGGAATCGCTGTATATGGCAACAAAGGTTCGACGGATCAACATGCCTATGTGCAGCAATTGCGCGATGGCTTGAACAACTTTTTTGTCACCTTCGTTCAGGTGCTCAAGGACCAGGAAGGCGTGCCGCTCCAAGTAGAGAAGGAGGTCACCTCTGGTGATTACCTCCTCGGCTTTCTCCTCGGCACCAGACAAGCCCTTTTCGAGAAGGATCGCGAATCCGTCACCATTACAGTTCCAGACACGAGCGCCCGGACCATTGGTGCGTTGCTCGCCCTTTTTGAACGCGCTGTCGGCCTCTACGCCTCCCTCGTCGGCATCAATGCCTACCACCAACCTGGAGTGGAAGCCGGAAAGAAGGCAGCGACAGTAGTCATCGCTTTGCAACGCGCGGTCGTTGCCACGCTCAAAGAGAAACCTGCGGTCGCCAGAACGGCGAAGGAGATTGCACAGGCTATACAATCTCCGGAAGCGACAGAGACCGTCTACAAAGTTCTCGAACACCTCGCCGCCAACGGACGGGTGACCAGAGTCCCGCAAACGGATCCAACGGATAACCAATATTCACTGAAGGGCGTTCTATGAAGGTTGCGGTTGCCGCAGACCATGCAGGGTTCGCCTTGAAAGGGCTAGTGCTCGAGCTCCTTCGAAGCCTTGGGCACGAGGCGATCGACCTCGGTACCAATTCCGAAGCCCCCGTGGACTACCCTGATTTTGCGCGGGCGATAGGCAACGCGCTGGCGCTCCGTACCGCGCAGCGCGGCGTACTGCTCTGTGGCAGCGGCGTGGGCGCATCTGTTGCAGCCAACAAGATGCATGGTGTGCGAGCTGCGATTTGCCACGACACCTACTCCGCTCGACAAGGGGTAGAGCACGACGATATGAACGTCCTCACGCTGGGCGCTCGCGTCATCGGTCCGGCGCTCATGCCGGAGTTGGTCCGGGCGTTCATAAACGCATCTTTTAGCGGCGAAGAACGCCACGTCCGGCGCCTCGCCAAAATCAAACAACTCGAAGAGGAAGCGGCGAGCGCGGGCGCACCGCGCAAATGACGCGACTTCTTCTTATCCCCCTGGAGCAAACATGGCGCATCCTCTCGTCACCTTGCAGCAACTAGGTCAGTCGCCTTGGCAAGACAACATTCACCGCGCATTGATTACCAGCGGCGAACTCGCACAGAGCATTAAGGACGGTGATATTACTGGCCTCACCTCTAACCCAACCATTTTCGAGAAGGCGATTGCCGGCAGCAACGCCTATGACGAAGCTCTTCGCAGGCTAGCCGCTGAGGGGAAGAGCCCTGAGGCTATTTTCGACGCGGTAGCCATCGAAGACATCAAAGACGCGGCGCGACTCTTCCTCCCAGTCTATGAAAGAACGAACGGGGGCGATGGCTTCGTGAGCATTGAGGTGGCTCCCAATCTAGCGCACGACGGTCAGAAGACCATCGAAGAAGCAAGACGGCTCTGGCGCGCCGTCGACAGACCAAACCTGATGGTGAAGATTCCTGCAACTCTGGAGGGCCTCGCAGCCATTGAATCCGCCATCGCGGAAGGAATCAATGTCAACGTGACGCTTCTCTTTTCCCTTGAGCGCTACGCCGCCGTGATGGCCGCCTACATCGGAGGACTGAGGAAGCGCGTCGAAACCGGCGGTGCCATTCGGTCCGTCGCGTCAGTGGCGAGTTTCTTCGTCAGCCGCGTGGACAGCGCTGTCGATAAGTTGCTCGACCAAAAACTCGCAGCGCACCCCGAGAGTGCAGATGCGCTTCGCGCGCTGCGCGGCAAGGCAGGAATCGCAAACGCGAAACTCGCATACGAGCTGTGTCAAAAGACCTTCGCTGGTCTGACCTTTGCCCCGCTGGCGAAGCTTGGGGCGCGGCCTCAGCGACCCCTCTGGGCGAGCACCTCGACCAAAGACCCAAGCTATCCGGACACCTATTACGTTGAAGCGCTCGTCGGCCCGAACACCGTCGACACCATTCCGCCTGCGACGCTCCTCGCATTCAAGGACCACGGGAATCCAAAAGTGCGCATTGAGCAGGACATGGAAGAGGCGCGCAAGGTCATCAGTAGGCTGGAAACCCAGGGCATCGATTTTCCCGCGGTCTTGGCGCAGCTCGAAAAGGAAGGCGTCGCATCGTTCGCAAAGTCCTATGATTCTCTCCTCGCGGTAGTCGCGCAGCGCACCGCCCCGTCCACGCAGAAAACTCCGTAGGAGTGTCGAGCGTGCGCGCTTCCACTGACTGGCGAAACTTCGAAAGGGTCCCGAGTCAAGGCACTCTCATGCACGTCTCCACGTGGGGCGCCCATTCATGCCCGCATTCCCGCGCGCCGACCCCGCTATCGAAAGCCGGTTTTCCATGGAATCCGTAAGAGTCGCTGCACTGCAGTATTTCATTCGGCCAGTGGCCGACTTTGGAGCGTTTCGAGACCAAGTCACGGGCCTTGTTGAAACCGCCGCAGACTACCGGTGCCGAATGGTAGTCTTTCCTGAGTACTTCAGCCTCCAATTGCTCACGCTCGGCGACGTCCGGCGGCCGATGCGGGAGCAGATTCACGACCTCTCGCGGCAGGTAAGCCGCATCAACGAGGTCCTGCTAGACCTTGCGAGATCCAACGACATTTATATTGTTGGCGGAACTGTCCCGACGTTGGACCCACTCAATCAACAACTAACCAACGTGGCACATTTCTTTTCCCCCGGCGGTCAAATGGGCATGCAGGCAAAGCTCCATCTGACGCGCTTCGAGAAGGAAGAATGGGATATGTTTCCCAGGCGCGAGCTGACGACCTTTGAGACGGACTTCGGCCGAGTTGGCATCGCCATTTGTTACGACGTGGAGTTCCCTGAAGTTGCGCGGGAGCACGCAAAAAATGGAGCCACGATTCTCGTGGTTCCGAGCTGCACCGACGATCGACAAGGATTCCTTCGCGTTCGCTACTGTGCACAAGCACGAGCCATTGAAAATCAAATGTATGTGGTGCACGCATCGACGGTGGGGAGCATACCGATGGTTCCTGCGGTCTCGCTCAACTACGGGCAGGCCTCCATCTTGACTCCAAGCGATTTCCCTTTTGCCCGAGATGGCATTGCGGCCGAAGGAATGCCGAATCAGGAGGCGATGGTCATCGCAGACCTTCGTTTGGGTGCCCTCGCAGAATCGCGCTCCATGGGCACCGTGTTGCCTCTGGTCGACGCGGAGCGCAACGCTGCCACGCCATTGCGCTCTACGGTACATCCATTGCTCACCGATTCCTCAATGCGCGTGATTGTGCGCAACACGCGCATTCAGGATTTTGACGGAATCATTGCATTGTGCCGGCGGATTTATCCAGGCATTCTCCCCTGGAAAAAGGAACAACTCGAAAACCATTTGGCTGTATTCCCGGAAGGCCAATTCGTTGCGGTGGATCCGGAAACGGGTGAACTGGCAGGAATGTCCGCGAGCCTCGTGGTTCGCTGGGATGACTACGACACGAAGAGTAATTTTAAGGACTTTACAGATGGTGGCTACTTCAAGAACCATGACATGGCAGACGGGAAGACGCTCTACGGCGCAGAAATCATGGTCAACCCTGAGTGGCGTGGTCAAGGTGTGGGCGCCAAATTGTACAACGCAAGATTTGAGCTTGCCAAGCGCCTCCGGCTGCTAAGAATTCGTGCCGGTTCTCGTTTGCGCGGCTACCACAAATACGCGGAGAGGATGTCCGCAGAAGAGTACACCGCCCGTGTTTGCCGCGGTGAACTGAGCGACTCTACGTTGAGCTTTCAACTGAGTCGGGGCTTTCGCGTCTTGACCGTAGTGTCGAACTATCTTCCGGGTGACACGGAGAGCCAAGGCTACGCCGCGATCATTGAATGGCTCAATGCGGATGTGGCAACGGCCAAAGACTTCGCGGAACAACCCGAGCGATACCGCCCCTGAAGACTGCTGCCCAAGCCTGCCGCCGAATGCTGCGCGTTCTGCCTCGCGGGGACAAGCGCAAACTGTTCCGCCTTTCTCAATCAGGCAGCGGCGCCCTCACCTCAGAGCGGAATCCAATCTTGTTATGCGTGCCATCGCAAAAGGGCTTGGTGGCGCTCTGCCCGCATCGACAAAGTGCGACCACTTTCTTTCCACCGTTGTCGAATTTATTCCCTTTGGCGTCGAGGACCTCGACATCACCCTCGAGCAAGCACGGTCCGTTATCGACAATTTTCAGCTTTACTGGCATTTGGTTCTCCTTGACGTATCAGTTTGAATGCGCCCCTTGCGCAGTGCCTTTCACTGGGCCTGAAGGTTCAGCGCATCAATGGCAGCGATAATTTGCTGCGTCGACGGCCGAACCTTGTAGTCCTCATCGGCATGACTCCAGCGCACCACACCCTTTTGATCAATGAGAAACAATGAGGGGACTGCGATTTCGTGATGTTGCTTTCCCGAGGCGCGTTCTAGGTCGATCCCAAATCCTTTGAGGCGAGCCACCTCCGCGTCTTCCGCATGATGCACGACGTTGAAGGCGCGATGCGCAACCAAGTCCGGGTCGGACAGCACCGGGAATGGGATGGCATGCGTGGCTTGCGTCTTGGCCGACTCCTCTGGGCGATCGACGCTGATGGCAACGGGTCGCACGCCTCGCTGAAGGTACTCGGGGAACGCTTTTGTAAGCTCGCGGATCTGGAAGTTGCAATACGGGCACCAGCCGCCGCGATAGAAAACAAGGAGAATTGACCCGGCTTTGCTCAGGTCGCGCAAGTGAACGGTGCGGCCTTCGCTGTCTTTCAAGAGCGCACTGGGGGCAATAGCTCCAACCGGGAGGCCCACGCCATCGGGTCGCGTCCCTAAATTGTCTTTCGGCGGATATTGGTACGGCTTCGCCATTGCGTTCTCTCCCGTTGGTTTGTGGTTCTTCAATTGCGCATTCGGCGCCAACGCCTCGATCTGCGCCGACCGCGCGCGATGACAGGCTGTTGCAACGAGTACCAAACCAACGCATCCGCACATTCGTCTCATCAAATCTCGTCGCATTCCGTTGACTCCGAACTCGCTTTTCGTGCCTATCGCGTTGCGTGCGTAACCAGGCGTTCCCGCCGCAGCTTTCGCCCAGGCATGGCTGTCAGCAACACGCTGGTGGCTTCCAGGTTGGCGCTTTGTGTAACATGCTGATACAGTCCGCGAAAGTGCCGCAGAACTTGCAGTCGGCGCGAACTGCGGAAGCTCCCCACAAATCGCAGCGCACCCATCTGCGTCGGTTCGCGACAGACAGGATCGCACATACCTCACGGGGGCATAGGCCGCGCAATCGGAGAAGCACGTCGATGATGGACTTCGAGACGAAGGGGGTTCTCAGGGCGCGCGTAAGGTCGAAGAATGGGGACCATCGTCGGTCGCTACAAGCGCATCCGCGAGCAGTGAGGGGATCACGAAGACGGAGTTCAAACATGCACGAGAAAACGACGCGTCGGGGCGCTCCTGGCAACTCTATCGCACGTCAATCGATGGCCTGTTTGTTTGAAGGGAGCCCATGATCGCATCTGTTTCGAATGCGCATCCGTCGGAGATCAGGCTGTGCGGGCGCCGAATTCTCGCGTGCTTGGACCGCTCGACAGTTTCCGAAGTTTGCGTGCCCTACGCGGTGTCGCTGGCCAAGACCTTCGGGAGTGCCGTCACGCTCGTCCACGTGATGGAGTCGCAGGAGCACTCGGGGCAGCGCACGCACGACGCGCTCAGCTGGGAATTCGCTCGCCAGGAAGCCCAAGCGTATCTCGACAGACTCGGAAGAGAGGCCTCGGAAGAATTGGGCCGCCCCGTCGATGTGCGACTCGAGCAAGGTCACCCGGCGGAACGCATCGTTGACCTCGCCCATGAGATTGGCGCTGACCTCACGGTGATTGGGAGCCACGGCGAAGGTGGAATCACATCCTGGACCCTTGGAACCACCGTGCAACGGCTTCTCGTGGTTGCGCGAACCTCCGTTCTCGTCGCCCACTCTGCTTCTACGGGTAGCAGTACGGTAGCTCCCAAGCACATCCTCGTTCCGCTCGATGGCTCAATCCGAAGCGAAAGCGTCTTGCCCGCCGCTGCGCACATAGCAAAAGTCAACAGTGCCGACATCGCCCTCGTTCATGTGGTGCAAGAGCCGCTCGTAACCGCGCTCCTCGACGAACCGGAAGACATGGAGATTGCACAGAAGCTTGCAACGCGACTCGAGGCAGCAGCAAAGCGATACCTTGAGCAGCTTCAAGTACGCCTTGCGCACGAGGGAACGTCGGCCTCCACAGTCGTCATTCGCCATGCGAACGAGAGGCAAGGGCTTCTTGAGATTTCGCAGAGAGAACAAGCGGATCTCATCGTGCTCTCTGCGCACGGCGCCGCTTGCGATCCGGCGCGCTCCTTCGGAGGCGTCACGACCTACCTCCTCACGCATTCGCTGATTCCCTTGCTCGTCCTTCAGGACCTTCTAGAGGCCAAGCTTCATCGGAGCCATAAGGTCGAGGCGAATCTGGCCATGCCCCTTCGGCGCGAGGGATTCGCAGCGGCGACCAGATGACGGAAGTGGCGGAGGGCAACTCCCAGAAAATCGCTGAGAAGGGTGCTCCGCTCGATGCGGATGCCCGTGCGCTTGCAGAAGCGCATCGCGAAATCAAGCGTGCACCACGGCTGGTTACGCACGGCGTCGAGTCGCGGCGGGTCGCGCGCCGCCTCGCACGCGCACAAAAGTACTTCGTCGCGGGCACCCCCGAAGAGGCAGGGATTCAAGCTTCATCGGAGTGGTTTCTCGACAACTACCATTTGATTCGCCGCGTCGCTCGGCAAGTCGAAGAGGACCTTCCTGATGGGTTCGTTCGACACCTTCCACACCTGGTTTCCGGTACCGGAAGCGGACGTTCGCGGATCGAAGCTTTTTCCCGCTGGCTCGTAGGGAGAGTTGGTCTTGTACTCGACCTCCCGCGCTTGCGACGCTTCGTCGACGCCTACCAGCAGGTATCTCCGCTTACCATCGCGGAGCTATGGGCGTTGCCAGCGATGCTGCGGGCCACGGTCCTCTCGCAGCTCGTCAAAGTCGTCCGCGACCTGCATGTCCCCATACGTGCTGGGCTCCCTCGCTCCACGACTCGGTCGGTTCAAAAAGAAAGGAGCATCGACACGGCCTCTCTCGACCAGGCCACTCGTACGGGCGTCGAACAGGCAATTCGTGCATTGCGCGTGCTCGACGTCATCGATTGGAAAGCTTTTTTTGAGAAGACCAGCCGGGTTGAAGCAATTCTCCGCAGCGATCCCTCAGGAATCTATGCGTAGATGGATTTCGAGACCTGCGATTCCTACCGCAAAGTGATTGAGACGCTCGCCTGGAACACGAAGTGCCGCGAGGAAGACGTAGCGGAGCTCGCAGTTACCTGTGCCCGCGAGGGTGGCGCCGCTGAACGCGGCGGACACGTTGGCTACTACCTCGTTGCAGAAGGGCGACGCGACCTCGAAGCATTACTCGAATACCAGCCCAGCGGGCTCGAACGCCTTCGCCGGGTGGCCCTCACCTGGCCAACCGTTTCGTACCTCCTGCCACTTGCTCTCCTGACCGCGTTACCGACGGTCGCGTTCGCTTGGCTGGTGGCGAAGGCAACGGAAACCAGCGGTCCCCTTGAAGTTCTTGCGGTCCTAATGATTGCCGCGGTGCCCGCATCTTCCTTAGCGGTCGCCGTGCTCAACGCGTTGCTCGCTCGCCTTCTGCCACCGAGAACGCTTCCGAAGTTGGATTTCAAAGCGGGCTTACCTCGCGAATTTCGGACGATGGTAGCGATACCGACGTTGCTGGGACGCCCCGAGGATGTGAGGGCGATGTTGCGGCAGATCGAACTCCACTACCTCTCGAATCCAGATTCCCAACTTCAGTTCGCCCTGCTCACGGACGATGTAGACGCCGTGGTGCTCCGTAAGCCGGCGGACGAGAGCGCGCTCCTCAAGAGCGCCTCGGAAGGCATTCTAGCGCTCAACGCAAAGCATGGAAAAGAAGGCGTGGGTCCGTTTCATCTTTTGCATCGCGAGGCCCGCTGGAATCAAGGCGAACAGCGGTTCATGGGCTGGGAGCGGAAGCGTGGAAAACTCGAAGAGCTCAATCGCCTGCTCCGCGCAGATACCGAGACGAGCTATTCCCGGCACGTCGGGCAATCCGAAGGACTCTTGCGGATCCGCTTCGTCATTACCCTCGATGGTGACACCGAACTTCCGATGGGGAGTGCGCGTCGGCTGGTTGGGCTTCTCGCCCACCCGTTGAATCGCGCAGTTTTTGACGGCGAAACCGGTCGTGTCACCGCTGGGTACACGATCGTTCAGCCTCGCATTGAGACGTCTCCCTCAAACCCACGAAGGACGCTGTTCTCGCGGTTCTTCTCAGGAGACGTCGGGTTCGATGTTTACACGCACGCTTGTTCCGAAGCGTACCAGGACCTCTTTGGCTCCGGAATCTACGTCGGAAAGGGCATCTACGACATCGATGCATTCATGCGCAGCCTCGATGGTCGCGTCCCCGAGAACGCGCTCGTCAGCCATGACCTCTTCGAAGGTGTCCAAGGGCGGACGGCTCTCGCCACCGACATCGTATTGTTCGAGAGCTATCCGGACAACTACGCGACGTATGCCGCGCGGATGCACCGATGGGTGCGCGGCGACTGGCAGCTCCTTCCCTGGCTACTGACCAAAGTTCCTTCGGCTGGCAGTGAAGTTCTCCGGAACAAGCTCTCCACTATCGACCGCTGGAAAATCCTCGACAATCTTCGCCGTAGCCTCCTGGGGCCATTCGCGCTGGCGCTCTTGGCACTCGGATGGTTTGGGGTCCCAGGAGGAGCGCTGGTTTGCACGCTCGCGACCTTAGCGCTCCTTCTCGCTCCCTCGGTGCTCGGGCTTGCGAATTCTCGTCGAAGGCGCAGCGAAAATCTTGGTCGAATGGGACTTGCAATCGCGTTTCTCGCCTACGAAGCAGTCGTCGTCGTCGATGCGATTGCTCGAGTGAGCGTGAGGCAGTGGATTACGCGAAGACACCTCCTGCAATGGACCAGCGTCGCGCACTCGGACTTCGGAATTGCCGCCCGTTCGCAGCGCGCGATTTTCTGGAAGTCGATGATAGCCTCGCCGATTCTCGCGCTCGCAATGGCCGCAGTCGCGGCTTGGATTCGGCCATCGGCTCTCCTCATCGGAGCGCCGGTTTTCCTGATGTGGTTCTTGGCACCGGAAATCGCACTCTGGGTGAGCAAGCCCCTCCCTGTGCGCACACACTATTTTACACAAAGCGAGCGCCGGAAGCTGAGGCTCCTGGCGCGTCGAACGTGGCGCTTCTTCGACGAGTTCGTTGGACCGAATGACCAATGGCTTCCCGTTGACAACTACCAGGAGGAACCGCGTGAGCAGACCGCCCATCGAACATCGCCCACCAACATCGGTCTGACGCTTCTTGCGACACTCTCCGCATACGACTTTGGATACATTGGTCCGATCGAGCTATCGCTGCGCGTTCGGCGAGCCTTCGACAGCATCACGCGCTTGCAACACTACCAGGGCCACCTCTTCAATTGGTACGACACGAAGAACCTCCAGCCGCTCCTTCCGCGCTACGTGTCGAGCGTCGACAGCGGCAACTTCGCCGGCTGTCTCCTGGCGCTGAAACAAGGTTGCAGAGAGATTTCCTCTCTACCGATCCTTCGCACGGAGGGCTGGGAAGGACTGCTCGACTCCGTCGACCTTCTCGAGGAGGCAGTACACTCTGGACCGAGCACAGCGGGTCATTCTCTCCAATTCGTCATCGGTCGCATGAAGCAAGCGGCTCTGCGAGCGCGCGACAACCTCGACAAATCCTACCCAACGCTTCGGAGACTGTGCGACGAGGTCGCGCCTGAACTCAACGGTCAGCTGCTCGCGTTCCTCGAAACGGGGGCGCATCGGCACGAAGCGGATTTGCTGCATGCGCTTCGAACAGCGATCGATCGGCTTCATCAGCATCTCGGGCACATGCGCCGCGAACTCGACGCATTGCTGCCCTGGCTTGCGCTCGAAAACGATTCGGTCGCTCTCGGATTCCCGCTGCCAAAGACGCTTCTCCTCGAAGAAATTCCTTCGGTGTCCGCGCGGCTTCGCCTTGAGCTTGAGGCGAAGGCGATTGCGCGGAGAAATCTTGGCAACGAAGTTCCAGAACACGAAGCGTCGACGAAGCGACTCGACGACGCACTGCGGAGCGCGGCAGGGAACGCCGCTGCACTTCTCGGGGAATTAGCGGCGCTTTCCGCGCGCGCCGACGATGAAGTGCGCGAAATGGATTTCAGGCTCCTCTACGACGAGGAGCGCAAGCTCTTTCACATTGGCTACAATGCTACCGCCGACCAGCTCGACCCCCTCTACTACGACCTCTTGGCGTCGGAGGCGCGACTCGCGAGCTATGTCGCAATCGTCAAGCGCGACGTTCCGACGTCCCATTGGTACGCGCTCGGGCGCCCGCTGACGCGCTTGAACGGCGTCCCCGCCCTCCTGTCTTGGGGCGGGACCATGTTCGAGTACCTGATGCCGAACCTCTTGATGAAAAGCCAGCGAGGGACGCTGCTCGCTCGAACGAACGGAGCCATCGTCGAAGCGCAGATGGCCTTCGCCAAGGAGAGTGGGACGCCTTGGGGCATATCCGAGTCTGCGTACGCACGGGTCGATGAAAACCAGACCTATCAATACCGCTCTTTCGGCGTCCCCGGCCTCGGTTTCAAGCGCGGACTCGGGGAGGACCAAGTCGTCTCGCCTTACGCATCCATGCTGGCTGTTTCAATCCACCCTCGCGCGGTCTTCGCCAATCTCCTCGCCCTGGAATCCATGGGAATGTTTGGGACATATGGTCTCTTTGAGGCCATCGACTTCACGCCCTCGCGCGCATTGCCGAACGCGACAGCCGATCGATCGATGGCCGTCGTACGCTCCTACATGGCACACCACCAAGGAATGCTCTTCGTCGCACTTGGCAATGCACTGAATAGCCGGACGATGGTCGAGCGATTTCATTCCGATGCCATGGTCGAAACCGGAGAAGCGTTGCTCAATGAACGCGAGCCCGAAGTGACGCCGTCCGAATGGCCTATCGCGGAAGGCTCGAAAGCAATCCATGACGATGTGGAAGCCGTGGCGACCATCGCCGCGCCGCCCTCATGGCTCGCGCCGTCCCACGCCCGTCCCCAAGCTTTCGTGTTGAGCAATGGTCGTCTCACCAGCCTCGTCACTGGAGGTGGTGGAGGTGGGCTGCTTTGGAAGGGGTTGGCCCTGACGCGGTACGAGCCCGATGCGACCTGCGATACCGATGGGATTTGGCTCTATCTGCGCGACGAGACGACTCGGCGAGTCTGGCTCGCAACGTCGACGGAAGGTCGAACCACGTATTCCATGCATAAGGCTCAACTTCATCGTCGGAACGAGGGGATTTCCGTTCACGTCGATATAACCGTTTCGCCGGCTGATGACGCCGAGGTGCGAAGAGTCACGCTCCACAACGAAACGACACGTCCTCGTCAGCTCACACTCACGAGCGCGGGACGACCAGTGCTCCTCGACGCGAAGCAGGCATCCGTGCACCCTGCGTTTTCCAGCATGTTCGTGGAAAGCGAGCGTCTCCCCGAACTCGGCGCGCTTCTCTTCGCGCGCCGTCCGCAATCGGAGGACGAAGAACCGGCTGTGCTCGTGCATCGCCTCGTCATGGAAGGGAGAGCAGCTTCCTTCGCTGGCTACGAGACTGACCGGGGGGACTTTTACGGGCGCGCCGGAAACCATCGCGCACCCAAGGCACTCGTCCAAGCGGGAACCAGAGCGGAGGGTCGCGTAGGGGCGGTGGTCGATCCACTCATTAGCCTGACAGCGCGCGTGGAACTCATGCCGAAGAGTGCGGTCACCCTCGCCTTCGTCACAACAGTCGCGCGTTCGCGCGGCGCCGCGATCGACTTGGCAAAGAAGTATGGTTCGATGCACGCAGTGTCCTGGACGTTTCGCGATGCCGAGAAAGAAAATCTGCGCCGACTCCAGCGAACGAAATTAGCACCGGAACTGCTTCCGACCGTTCAGCGGCTCTACTCGGCACTTCTCTTCGCGGATCCCTCGCTCCGCCCTTCATCGGGTGCACGGGCCCTGACGCCTCCCTGCCAAGCTCGCCTGTGGGGCCGTGGAATATCCGGTGACGATGCCATTGTGCTTCTTCGCGTGCATGATTCGAGCGCGCCTATCGTTCGCGAAATGTTCGCCGCGCAGCGCTACCTTCGGTTCTGTGGGGTACGGTTCGAACTGGTCCTGATCGACGAGCAAGCCTCGGCGTACATCAGCGACGGCACCGGAACGGTTGCAAGCCTGCTCGCACTGAACAATCTTGAAGATTGGCGCAATCGACGCGGAGGCATCTTCGTAGTCGCCGCCGACCAAGTCCCCCAGAGAGAACTCCGGCACCTGGAGGCTTGCGCGCATATCGTCTTGGACACACAGGACCACTCGCTCGCGTTGCGACTCGAGCGCGCAAGCGAAAATCCTCCAAAACTGCCGCAGTTCGAACCAGCCAATACGACCGATGCGAGCCCATTATCTCCCCCGCCGCGCAAACTGCTCTTCGACAATGGCACCGGGGGCTTTAGCGAAGATGGCCGCGAGTACGTCCTCCAAGTAGGTCCCGGAAATCCTGCCCCTGCGCCGTGGTGCAACGTGCTCGCCAACGCAGATTTTGGCTGTCTGGTGAGCGAGTCTTCCCTGGGCGCGACTTGGTCACTGAATAGCGGCGAAAACCGACTCACACCGTGGAGAAACGACCCGGTTTTGGACCTCCCGTCCGAGGCTCTCTATCTGCGCGACGAAGAAACGGCGGAGGTGTGGTCACCAACGCCGCTCCCGGCGGGACGTCCCGGACAGACGCGTGTGCGCCACGGCGCCGGCTACACGATTTACGAGAGCGAAAGCCACGGCCTTGAGCAAACGCTGACGATTTTTGTTCCGCCCGGTGCCTCGCTGAAGGTCGCCCGCCTTCGATTGAAGAACACGCTCCCACGTCGTCGCCGTCTCACGGCGACTTATTACGCCGAGTGGGTCCTCGGCAGTCAGCGCGAGAAGCAAAGGCCCTACATCGTTTCGGAGTTCGATCGCGGCCACGCATCCCTCCTTGCCACCTGCGATTGGAACGCAGAGTTCGCAGGTCGGGTCGCGTTCGTCGCGTCAGAACGCGAAGTTCACGGCTACACAGCGGACCGCACAGAGTTTCTTGGCCGCCGCGGCGAGTACGCAAAACCCGAAGGTTTGGGTCGCTGGGGCCTTTCTGGTCGCATCGACCTTGGCGCAGACCCTTGCGCAGCCTTGCAAGTGCATCTTGAACTCGCCATCGGCGAGGAACTGGAAACCCATTTCCTTCTCGGCCAATCGGCGAATCGCGACGAGGCCATGCAGCTGG
>JBGSMZ010000111.1:0-1972 GCA_041739845.1 Myxococcaceae bacterium | reverse complement strand
GTCGCGAATTCCAATCGGCCATAGGGGTGTTGACCCCACGCGAGCCGAGCGGCAACGCGGTTTGCGAGCGCAGCCGGGTCGTCGAGGCTCGCCGCTAGTTGCCCTCCCAGGCGACGCTTCGCCGATTCTATTTCGCTCTCGCGAAAGTCAGGATCCCGCACCATGGTCGCAAACAGCGGGAGGGTCTGCTTCAATTGATCGCTCGGCGCAGAGAGCGCGCACAGCAGCGCTTCCTCGCTCACGCTGGCGCCAATCGAGGCCCCCGCCGATTCTATTTCTTCAGCAAATGCATCCCCGCTCTTGCCTCCCGCTCCACGGCGAAGAAGGCGCGCGAGGAGATCCGCAACGAAGGGTTGCGCTGGGCTTTCGCATGCGATTCCACCCCGGACGACCAGCCGCAGCGACACCAGGGGCAATGGTCCGTAGCGGATGAGATGAACCGTCAACCCATTTGCCAAGACGTGAACTTCGTGAGGGAGAACGCGCTCCGCGGCCGGTTCGCGGAACCGACTACTCCTGGCGCGAGAGGACGCGCCAGTCCCCTTCCCACCTGGAGCCGTCACGCCCGAGCCCCGGCTTCGGGCACCAGATGCACGACGCAACGGCCGATTTCGGAAAGGTATTGCGCTGCTACCCGCTGCACGTCGGCGGAGCGGATTCCCCCATAGGCCTCAATCTGCTCCCAGCTCTTCCACCAATCGCCGAGAATAGCTTCCGAAGTAGCAAGTGCGTGGGCTCGACCTCCGTTGGTCGTGAGCTCAGCATAAAAATGGTGGGTAAGGGTCCGGCGGGCTCGCGCGAGTTCATCCTCCGTTATTCCCTGCTTCGCGATCTCCGCCAATTGCTCGAAAAGCGCAGCTTCGACCGCTCGCGCATTTGCTCCCGGTGGCAGCTGAAGGGAAATTCCAAAGAGCCCGGGGTCGATCCGCCAGGCCCAATCCACATCGACCCCTACGACGAGGGAACGGTCGTACATGAGGGAACGCTTCAGACGACTCGCTTGGCCAACACCGAGCACATACTGGAGGAGATCGAGGGCGAGCGCGTCTTGATGGCTGGCCGGTGGCCCTCTCCATCCAACCAACAGCGACGGTGCCAGTGCTGGCCAAAGCACCTCTGAACGCCGCTCGCCGAATGCTGGCGCTTCGGCATCAAGGGGCTCCGGCATTTGCCTGCCACTTGGGCGAGCGGATCGAAACCGACGTTCGATTGCCTTGAGTGCCACGACGGGGTCGAAGTCTCCGGCGAGACATAGTATCGCGTTGTTGGGGGCGTAGTAAGTTGCGTAGAAGTCCTCGCAATCGCGAACGCTAATATTGCTGATATCCCCTGCCCAACCGATGACTGGCCATCGGTAAGCGTGGGCACGCCATACGAGGCTCGCGAGTTCCTCATCCATGACGCCGTCGATTTCGTTGTCTACGCGGAGGCGGCGCTCCTCGAGGACGACGGCTTGTTCGGCTGCGAGCTTCTTCTCCGTAAGCACCAGCGCTCGCATCCGATCCGCCTCGAGGTCCAAGATGATGTTGAGCGCATCGGACATGAAGTCTTCGTGGTACATGGTGATGTCCGTCGAAGTGTAGGCATTGGAAGCTCCGCCATTGGACTCGAGCAAGCGGTCGAAGCTTCCTGGCCCATACCCTGCAGAGCCATTGAACATCATGTGCTCAAAAAGATGGCTGATTCCCGTTATTCCCGGTCGCTCGTTGCGGGAGCCGACCCGATAGACGAGATACAAGCTGCACATCGGCACCGCGTGCGAGGGAAGGAGACGTACCCGAAGTCCGTTCGCCAGCGTTGTCGCCACTACCGAATCAACGAATGCCCGCAGCGGCTCGGCGACCCGATGCGGCTTTCGTAATCGCTTGCGGGTCACGCTGCCTCCACGCGGTTCTTTCCTCGCTGCTTGGCTGAATACATCGACTTGTCCGCGGCGTTGAACAGCTCTCGCTCCTCCTCGCCATCTTCTGGA
>JBGSMZ010000093.1:0-10173 GCA_041739845.1 Myxococcaceae bacterium | reverse complement strand
CCTGATGCCGGCGGCGCGTTTGATGCCGGTGGCGGAAATGGTCCCGGCGGGGGACCTGATGCCGGCGGCGCGTTTGATGCCGGTGGTGGAAATAGTCCCGGCCGGGGGCCTGATGCCGGCGGTGGGTTTGATGCCGGTGGTAAGTTTGATGCTGGCGGTGGCGTTGATGCCGGCGCAGGAAATACGCGCCCGCTCTGTGACTCGTGCACTTCCAACATCAATTGCGGTCCAGCGTATACATGTCTTGACGGCAAATGCCGATCAACCTGCAATCCCGAAAGTCCAGGCACGTGCAACTCTTGTACTCCGAGTGACGGTGGCGGGTATTGTGCTTGCATCGGCGATACCCCATATCGTGGCGCCATTGGAAAACGTTGTGGCCCCGAATCATCAGGAACGTCGAGGTGCGCCGTAGGAGCCGCTTGCGATAACTCCAGCATTTGCCGCGCTTTGTGCCCGGATGCGGGAACTGCACGATGCGAGGGCGGATCACAGTGCGTCATAAGCAATGGCTGGCCGGTGTGCGTACCAAATGGCACCGGCTGTAGTAGCGCATCATCTCCCGGCGATGCACTGGCGCTCGGAGCTACGGCGCTATGGCTCTTGTTGCTTCTTCGACGAAAAGAACAGGCCGGCATTCTTTGACGAGGCTGATGATTCTAGGGAGACGCGAGGGCGTCCTTGCCCTGAGTCAATGGCATCACCGCTTCACGCGCATCTCGAGACCGCATATCTAGAGTCAACCGCCTGAATTGCAGCAACCTGCGCCGCTGCGGTTTTCGCTTGAGACAGCTTTAACGCCACGGGAACCCCCGCATTTAGAACTCGGGGCTAGCGCTACGGTACGGGCGCTCCTGCTCGTTTGACACAGAGAACAAATCCTCCTGATGTCAACTCCCTTTTTCTGAAAGCATCCATCTCCCGGACGCCAATCTGTTTGCCGTGGCGCTGCGGGGAAATACCGCCTATTCTCCTTCCGGCCGGCTTCTCCCTCGCACTCAGATAAAATGAACAAGCTAGCGTCTATTGGGCCTTCGATGCGTCTCTGGGCTGTGTCATGCAGAATCTCCCCACGGTGGGCTTTGCTTTCGTTGATGCTCGCGAACGGTATTGCTTATGGGCAGCGCTGGGACTTACGCGCCTGCGATGGCGGAGGCTGTCCTGCCACAGAGGCTTGCATCTCGGGTCGCTGCGCGCCAGTCGTTCGCGTTGCGGAATCCATAGGCAACCGAGCTGGCCTCACGATTCACGACGACCTTCCGTACGCGGACTTTGTTTCGGCGGCAAAGCGTGGCTTTGCTACTTGGACATCGACCACGGTTACGGAATGCAGCACGTCCTACAGCGACACATTTGGGGCTCCGTACCGGGACAAGCAAGGACGAGACGCCATCGATGTGAATGATGGAATCAACGTCGTTATCGTATTGGAGGGAAACGATTGGACAGGGTCATCGGGCACTCTCGCGGTGACGCATTCGGCCTCTCTGGCGTCCAGTGGAGCGATTGTTGATGCGGATCTCGAAATCAACGGCAACAAGAGTTGGGCCACCGACGGCAGGAGCAACGCAATAGACATCCAGAGCGTCGTGACGCACGAGGCAGGGCATTTTCTCGGGCTAGGCCATAGAACTGAAAGGGATTCTATCATGTATCCAGCAATTGCCGCTGGATCAGTGAAGCGGGTACTCGCCGCGGTGGACTCGACGGACGTTTGCACGCTCTATCCAGGAATAAAGGGCAGCACCGGGAGCCCCTGCGCTTCGAACGCAGGATGCTCAGACGCTCTGGTTTGCGACGCACCGCAGGACGCCCGTGTAATGACCTGCACGGAACCCTGCACGACCCCCGGTGCAGCATGCAACAGTCCGGGGTTCATCTGCCTTTCAAGTCGCAACGGCATGGCTTGCCTCGACGCGGGCACTTTCGCCGATCAATGCAAATTCTGCACGCAGAACGCTGATTGTCTTTCTGGAATATGCAGCGTTTCAAGTGTCAGCTCCTTTTGCAGCCAGGCGTGCACCTATGACCTGCAGTGTGTCTCAGGGAGCGCCTGCGACGGAGGGTTCTGCTACCCATCCAATGCTGCTGGCCTGTGCCGCGGGCAATGTGCGAGCAGCCAGGAGTGCCCCAATGGCTTCACTTGTGATGGCGGGACATGCCTTTCGAGGTCGACCGCTGACGCCGGCAACGGGAGCATTGGTGACCAATGCAGAGCCGCATCTCTAGGAACAACGCGCTGTGTCGACGGGGCTTTTTGCGATGACTCATCGATTTGCCGAGCCGTGTGCCCAGATGGCGGTACTGCTCTATGCGACGGCGGCGCACAGTGTGTCGTAAGCAATGGGAAGCAGATCTGCATGCCCAATGGCACCGGCTGTAGTTGTGCGTCATCCCCTGGCGATGCAATGGCTTTAGGCGCTACGGCGCTATGGATATTCTTGCTTCGTCGGCGACGAGGGCTGGCCGAGAATGCTTGACCAGGCAGGCACTCCTGGAGACAGCAAGGGGCAGAGACAAAGTCGTCACCTGGAGGCACATGGCCTCGCCGCTTCAAGCGCATCGCAAGACCGGGTTCGCGGAGGCAGTCGCTTCGATTGGATCACGCTACGGTGCGCGTTGGCGGCTAAGGGGAGGCGCCATCGTCCTCGTGGAACCCAGCAGGCCACGCTATTCCGGAGTTACCGCATCTCGCGGATGCGGGTCTTAGCCCCGGACGGGGCTCACCTCCTGTGCTGCCAGCCCGGGCCCGCCTCAAACATGTGGATGCTGCAAACAATCTCGTCCGTTGGAGTCACCTATGCGTCTGGGAGCTGACAAACGAGCGCGCTCCGCAGGGTGGGCATTCCTTACACTGCTGTTGGCGAGCGGGGTAGCCTCTGCGGAACCAACCGGGCCGCGGTGGGTATTGAGTAACTGCGATGCGGGAAGCTGTCCCGCGGCGAATACTTGTGTCTCCGGACGATGCACTCCAGTGGTTCGCATTGCCGAATCCATAGGCAACCGATCTGGAACCACCATCAAGGGAGGTGTTCGATATAATGACTTCGTCGCAGCGGTGAAGCAAGGTTTCACTGCTTGGACGTCGGGCAACGTCACGGAATGCAAAACGTCGTATGACATTGCATTCGGCGACAGCTATCGGGAAAAGAAGGGCCCTGAAGCAATCGATTCAAGTGACGGCCTCAACGTCGTGATTGTCTTGGAAGGAGGCGATTGGACCAGTTCATCGAGTACCCTTGCTTTGACCCATACTTCCTATCTCGTGCCCAGCAACATGCTCGTCAATGGCGACCTTGAAATCAACGGCAACGCGAGTTGGGCCACCGATGGCAGGAGTGGGGCCTTCGACATGCAAAGCGTCGTGACGCACGAAGCAGGTCATTTTCTCGGGCTCGGTCATAGAACGGAAGAGGCTTCGATCATGTATGCCTCCATCGCCCGCGGAAGTATCAAGCGCACTCTTGGCGCGATCGACTCGACTGACGTTTGCAAAATCTATCCTAAAGCTGATGGTACGGGCTGTAGTTCTGCGTCATCCCCGGGGGATGCAATGGCTCTGGGTGCTGCAGCGCTATGGCTATTTGTGCTAAGCCGCCGACAACCTGGCGCGTCCGCGCCTGCCAGCAAAGCGCTCCCTGGCTAGCCTTTTCATTGCTGACGCTCGCTGCCCTCATTCGCTGGCAAGAAGGGGGTTGCGGCTGAAGGAGCCTGCCCATTGGCGTGGGCGTAGCTCAAGGCAACCTCTTCCGTACGCAATTCTCGTGAGTCTCCTGGGTTCATCCCAAAAATGCTGAGCCCACCGTGGAAAGGTCGAAAGAGCCTTTTCACCGGGTGGCCAATGGCTGCGCACAAACGCTTAACGAGATGATTGCGACCTTCGGTTACCGTGACTTGGATCCAGCAATCGTCGCCTCTCTCCGCGAACGAGTGGGCAGACTTGGCGAAGGCCAGTCCGTCCTCGAGGCGCACGCCTGCTACCAACTTGGCCAAGGCAGCAGCGCTCGGGCGGCCCTGAACCAATACCAGGTATATCCTCTCAACCTGGTGGCGCGGGTGCGTCAACAAATTGGCGAGGACGCCGTCGTCGGTAAGCAGGATTGCACCCTCGGCGTCGATGTCGAGGCGCCCCACAGGGACGACGCGAGTTCCCAGGGTGTCGACAACTTCGCCAATCGACGGCCGCTCTTTGGGGTCCTGCATCGTCGTCACTACTCCGCTTTGCTTGTAGTGAAGGAAGTACCGACGAGCTTCAAGGCGCACAGGTCTCCCCTGCACTGCCACCTCGTCGCGTTCAGGGTCTACTTGTGTCCCAAGAACCGAAACCGCGGCACCGTTGACTGTGACTAAGCCCTCCCGAATCAGTTTCTCGGAAGCTCGCCGTGAAGCGACGCCGGCACGCGCGAGAAACTTCTGCAGGCGTTCCCTGGGCAATGCGCTCCCTCCCATGCCCAATTAGGATAGCGGCTCGTCCGTTGTGGAGACAAGGGCCTTGGCAGCGAAGGCGACAGAGCGATCTGCTTCCGCCATTCCTTCCTCAAGCTGCGCAAGGGCGCGCTCCGACGCTTCGACGCTTCCTTCGAGACGTTCGCGATAGCCGGCATCGATGAGGTCATCGAGGCGTCCAAAGGGCTCGGCAACGGTCTTTTCGACCACCGCTTTGTTCTCTTCAGAAAGCTCGTGAAACTCACGCAGCGTTGGAAGTGCGCCGAGGTCTTTCAGTCCGAAGAACTCCAGAAATTCGCGCGTCGTTCCATAGAGGATCGGTCGCCCTACATCTTCCTTTTTTCCGAGCATCTTGACGAGGCGGCGCTCGAGGAGGGCCTTCATCACGGCGCCGGAATCGACGCCGCGAACATCTTCCACCTCCGGTCGCGTTACCGGTTGGCGGTAGGCGACGATGGCGAGCGTCTCCAAGGCAGCGCGCGTGAGGCGCTGCGGCTTGACTTTGAGAAATGCGCGCACCCACTCCGCCGCGAACTGAGCGGTCCTGAACTGCCAACCGGCGGAAATCTCTGAGAGGACAATTCCGGAGACGCCTTCACGGTGATCTTGCGCAAGTTCTTCTAGTACCTGCTTGAGCTGGTCCTCGGAGGTTCCAGTTGCATCTTGCAATTGCCCAAGCGTCAGGGGCTGGGAGGCGACGAAGAGGATGCTCTCCACAACGTGGCGAACGCCGAGGCGCTGCGTGGATTGGAAGGGCTTGACCGTGGCGGGGTTGCCTTCCGATAATTCGATTTCTGCGGCTTCCACCTCTTCGAGAGATGGATCTCCCTGGGTCTCCGTGACCTCTTCAATCTCGGCCTGGGTAAAGGGAGCGGTCCTTCGTTTCTTGTGCTTAGGTGTAGTCACGATCCAACTCCTTCATTGCGCCCTCGTCCGCAGAATCAAGGACGCTATCGAGGGAGGAACCCACTTCGCTTACGGCGAGATCGTCTTCGCCGGGAGTCTGCGAGATACGAACCAGGCGCATTTTACATAATTCGAGGAGGGCGAGAAATGCTCCAATGATCTTGCCACGATGCGCAGCGTTCTCAAAGAGCGCATAGAAGCGCACCGTTCCCTGCTCTCGTCGGAGGATCGTCGCTATCTGGCGCACCGTCTGGACCAATGAAAAGCCGTCCTTCGCCACCTGAAGCGCGGCGGGAGGGGCGCTAGCGACGACGCGCGATAGCGCTTCCACGAGTTTGAACGCCGAGACGTCAACGAGTCCCAACTCGCCCTCGTCCAAGGGGATCGGATCCGCCGGGGCTTGGCGGCTGAACACTTCCCTGCCCAGCAACCCACGCGTTCCCAGTTGCTGGGCAACGTCTCGGTACTTTTGGTATTCCAACAATCGGCGCACCAGGTCTGCGCGCGGGTCCTGTCCGTCTCCTCCCAGTACCGGTCCCTGCCCCTCAGGCTTTGCGTCTGCCGGCAGCAGCATCCTCGATTTGAGGTGAATGAGCGTGGCGGCCATCACCAAAAACTCTCCGGCGATATCGAGATCGATTTCTCGCATCGCCTCCAAGTGCTGGAGATATTTGAGGGTAATCAACGCAACCGGCAAATCGAGGACGTCGATCTGATGCTCTTTGAGGAGATGCAGGAGGAGATCGAGGGGACCCTCGAAATTGGGAAGGCTGACTTTGAACGCTTC
Organism: Myxococcaceae bacterium; assembly: GCA_041739845.1. Classification (GTDB taxonomy): domain Bacteria; phylum Myxococcota; class Myxococcia; order Myxococcales; family Myxococcaceae; genus JBGSMZ01. The sequence continues at coordinate 4,034 of JBGSMZ010000093.1, read as the reverse complement.
GCGCACCGAATCCGAAGTGTCTGGGGCAATCTCGAGCATCGCCTAGAGTCCTAGCGCAGCGCGCACTCGAGACATGACTGGAGCCGCTATCGAGCGTGCGCGACCAGCACCCTCCGCAAGAATGCGTTCCACCGCTGATTCGTCGGCCAAGTACGTTGCGTAGCGTGCGCGCGCCGCATCAAAGGCCGCATGGTACCCATCGAGCAAGCGCTGTTTGAAATGCCCGTATCCGAACTTTGGATTGCCACCCTCGTTCCACTGCCGTTCTGCATCCGCAGCTTCGTCCTCTGGCAATACCAAACGAAGCAGCTCGAGAAGTTGTTGCTTTGGCTTTGGTGCATCGGAGGGAGTCGAATCTGTTTTGATCGACTTAATTTGCTTTTCGACTTCTTTGTCCGTTCCAAACAAGTCGATCGTGTTCCGGTAAGTCTTCGACATCTTTTCGCCATCTCGACCCGGAACGACCGCTGTAGCGTCACGGGTAAGCGGTTCTGGAGACTTGAAAATCATGGGACCCGCCTCTGGATGTTGCGCATCGTAACCAGGGCAGAAGCGGATATTGAACTTCATTGCCCAATCTCGCGTGAATTCGAGGTGCTGCTTTTGGTCCTTGCCGACCGGCACCACATCGGAATCGTACAGGAGGATGTCTGCAGCCATCAGCACCGGATAGGCAAATAGTCCAAAGCCCGCCTCCGCACCTTTGGCGACCTTGTCCTTGAAAGAGTGGGCACTTCGGAGATCCGCGACAGGGACCACGGTCCCAAGAATCCAAAAGAGTTCCGAAACTTCTGGAATGTCGCTCTGGCGGAAGAGCACCGCTTTCTCAGGATCAAGGCCGAGCGCCAAGAATGCACACGCTGTTTCCAACGTGAGGCGACGGGACTCCTGCGGATCGCGGGTCGAATTGAGCGCGTGCAAATTGGCGATGAAGTAGAGCCCCTCTCCTTCGTCCTGAAGCCGCACGAATTCCCGGATCGCACCGTAGTAGTTTCCGAGGTGAAGTCGTCCCGAAGACTGCACGCCGGAAAGAATTCGCTTGGGAGATATCATCGCTGCACCCGCTTCGAGGAGCCTATGGAGACGCGCAACGACACCGTCTGGGCCTAATCGAAGCTTAAGAGATCTTGAAGGTCGTGTTCGCTCAAGGCCTTTGCAAGCCCCGCATCGGTTCCCAATACGCCGTTTGCAAGCTCCCGCTTTCTGCGCTGGAGGTCCAAAATCCGCTCCTCGACAGTTCCTTTGGTGATCAGTTTGTAGGAGAACACCGCGCGCGTTTGGCCAATGCGGTGGGTCCGATCGGTTGCTTGATCTTCGACCGCTGGGTTCCACCATGGGTCGTAGTGGATCACGTAGTCGGCGGCAGTAAGGTTAAGACCAGTACCACCGGCCTTGAGGGAAATGAAAAACAGTGGAGGGCCATTGGGATCGTTGAACGCATCGACTCTTGCCATTCGAGCGCGCGTGCTCCCGTCCAGGTAGAGGTACTTAAGCCCCTTGGCATCCGCCTGCGCGGTGAGCAGTGCGAGCATTTCAGTAAATTGGCTGAATACCAGTGCCCGATGATCCTCACGAATAAGCTCGTCTACCAATTCCCCAAAACGCTCGAACTTGCCACTCGGTGGGGCTTGAAAGTCTGGTGGAAACTTGAGCAGTCGAGGATCGCAGCAAACCTGACGCAGCCTGGTGAGCGCCGCGAGAATGGAAATGCGCGAGCGCGCAAAGCCAACTTTGTCGATGCTGTTGAATACCTTGGTGCGGCTCTCTTCAAGGACTTCCCGATAGAGCGCCGCTTGCCCCGGGTCCATTTCTACGTACGTCACCACTTCTGTCTTCGGGGGCAGGTCCGTCGCGACGTCGCTCTTGATTCGCCGCAATACGAATGGATGAATGCGCTTCTTCAGCCGATCTCGCACCTCCGTGTTTGCCTCCATGGTGATCGGCACTTCGTAGCGTTCCTGGAATTGCCCTGAAGTTCCTAAAAATCCTGGCATCAAGAAATCAAACAGGCTCCATAACTCGCCGAGACGATTTTCGAGCGGTGTCCCGGTAAGTGCGATTCGGTGGCTCGCGTCGACAGCTTTGCACGCTTGCGCTGTCGCGGAATCGGCATTCTTGATGTTCTGCGCTTCGTCAAGAATCACTGTCCGAAAAGCGACTTTGCGTAGTTCGTCAATGTCGCGCCGGATGAGCGCGTAGGAAGTGAGCACGACGTCGACGGACTGCAGCTTTTTGGTGTTGTCCCGCCGATCCGGACCATGCCATGCGATGCGGGTAAGGCTCGGTGCGAAGCGCTCGATTTCTCGTTCCCAGTTCGGCAATACGCTGGTTGGCGCCACCACGAGATTGGGAGCGTGACCGTGCTCTGACTTCACCGCAAGGAGGAGCGCAAGCGCCTGCACCGTCTTGCCCAAGCCCATGTCATCGGCGAGAATTCCCGACAGGCCGTGGCGAAAGAGGAACGATAGCCAGGCCAGACCGTGCTCCTGATACTGGCGAAGCACCGCGTGCAAGTCCTGCGGCGACTGGACGGGTGGAATTCCGTCGATCTGACGGAGTTCCTCAATGGCCTTTCGCGCTTTGGCTTCGATATTCACCTCACCAAACGCACTCAGCAGTTCCAGCGCCGTCGCATGAAAGAGCGGAAGTTTTGTTCGACGCTGTTCGACGTCGGCGCCGGCCTCTTCGAGAAGTGATGAAACCTGCTGGAGTTCATCTCGATTGGCTTCGGCAAATGAACCATCGTTGAGCGGGACGAAGCGCTTTCCTGACTTGAGAAACGCGCGAAGCGCTTTGAGGTCAATCGCTTGGTCGTCAGCTTCAAACGACGCATCAAGCTCAAACCAGTTGGTACCTTTCATCGCCACCCGAATGCGCGGTCGGAGGCGCGGTCGAACGCGCACTGGGGGCGCGCCCGCAAAGTGGACCGTCCAATCCGGTGGCAGGTCTTTGCGCGTTTTCCCCCAAAAATCGAGCGCTGCGTCTCCGGTGGCAATCCACCGCCCTTGCGATGGGTCCACGCGAAAATTCAAATCGTGTAAGGCTTTGGCGGCGGACCGCTCCGGCTCGAGTTGGCGAAGGACGAGCTTCCGCGTGCCGTCTTCGGTGCCCGTCGCGTAGCCAGGATGATTTCGCGTTCCAGCGACAACTGCCGAGACTCCCTTGCCGTACCAAGCGGTGAGTGTCCCCTGCGCGAGTTCCGCCGTCCCTTCGAACGCGCAGGAGAATGTCGGCACGGTGGCTTCATCGACGTTCAATCCGTCTCCGTGGAGGCCGAGACCGAACCGTGGAAGCCGAGATGCGAAAAACGAAAGTGTCTCGTCGAGGCGGTCGAGATCGACAGTCATCGAAGGTTCCAAGAGCCATTTGCGAATGACCCTCGGAGGGAAATCTGGTTCCAGTGCATACGAAGTCTGCCCAACGAGGGCAAACGTTCGTCGTCCACTGACGACGACAGCGTCCTTCAACGCGACGAAGCTTCCATCGGGGAGAAGGATGTTGACGGTCACCGTCGCCGCGTTGTCCCGCTGACTCACCCGAACAACCGGCTGCGCGGGAGCATCCGAAAACTGGAGCTGGGTTCCGCGGTAGATGATCCGCCGCTCGCGAAGGAGGTCGAGAAGATCTGCGACCTCGGCGTCCGAAAGAATGACTTTGGAGTCAAACCGAACTTCTCGTGCAGAAAGTTCGCCCAAAACGCGCTCATCGACTGCCGTGTAAGCACCCATGGCGAGGGCACGCTTCACTTGGATCGGACCCTTGATCTGTGCGTCCGGATGGCGAACGTCGATGGTCCAGGTTCGGGACTGTCCCGGCATGACAGAAAGGCGATAGACGAGTTCGCCATCCGGCGTTGCCGAAAGACCAAGCCAGTCTTCAAGCTTGGTGGGAGAGGGGCCCGCTGCGCCTAGCGCACTTGGTATTTCGGAAGCGTCGCCGTTCCCTGATGGCTCGCTGGAGCCTCCGCCGGGCTTGGTCTCGCGTCCGACTCCGATGCGCGCCAAGTAGACCAGCGCGGCGGCGACGACGTGCTG
>JBGSMZ010000061.1:0-2097 GCA_041739845.1 Myxococcaceae bacterium | reverse complement strand
TCTGAAACCGGTGCTGGCGCTCATTGCGCTTGGAAATGAAGATGCGGCCATGACTGCCGGAGCCAGTGGAGCAGTCATCAAAACCTCGCGCCCGAAGGCGATCCTTGCGGCGATCGAAGCTCTGCATGAGGGTTTTTCTGTCTACCGGGGTGGATTCATCCATCGCGCAGACATCCCTCCGCTGAACACCGGAGGTGCGCCCGACTACAATATTCTCACGCCGCGAGAGCATCAGGTCCTTCGGCTGCTTGCTGAAGGACTTTCGAACAAGGAGCTGGCGCGGGAGCTAGGAATTAGTGAGCACACCGCGAAATTCCATGTGAATTCAATCCTTCAGAAGCTGGCCGCTCATAAGCGTGTCGAGGCCGTCGTGCGCGCGACGAAGCTAGGGATTTTGGAACTCTAGCGAATGCGCTTTGGGCGCTTCGCCCTCGGCTTCAGCGGCGCTGCTCCCGATTTCACCTGCATCTCCAGCGCTGTAGGTGGCGTTGCGCGTGCCCCGCTTCGCGCAGTACATGGCCCTGTCCGCACAGTCGATGAGCCTCGATTTGTCCATGGCGTTTTCTGGAAATGAGGCAATTCCAATGCACGCAGTGATTCGAAGGTTGAGGCCGTCCCGCGAAAGGAAGGAATGCTCGGCGATTTCACATCGAATTCGCTCTGCAACCTTCCAACCGTCTTCGGAGCGAGCGCGCCGCAGCAGCATCAAGTACTCATCTCCGCCCCAGCGGACCACCGTGTCATTGGCGCGTAGCGTCGTTGCGATCACGCGTCCTACCTCGACGAGCACGCGGGATCCCACCGAGTGTCCATGGGCATCGTTGATGCGCTTGAAGTGGTCGAGATCGAGGAACAATATGGCGAAGGGTGTTCCTGAAATGGACGCATTGGTGAGTTCTCGCTCGATAATCAATTCGAGGTAGCGACGGTTGCGCAACTTCGTGAGGTCATCGACGTAGGCCATTCCCTCCGCCTTGGTGAACTTGTCGAGGTTCTTGAAGCCAAGCGCAAGATGGCTCGTGAGATAGCTCGCGGTTTCAATGGCGGTCTGCCTGGGGCGCCCCTCATAGAAAGTCAGCACGGCACCCAATTGGCCCCGAGCGGCTTTGTCATCTGCGTCAGGGGAGGGGAAAAAATGGGTGAATGGGTACCCGCTTCCAGCGATCGTCACGGGGCGATGAGAACGCTTTGGCGAGCGGAGTTCTACCTGGACGACAGGCACGGTGGTCCGAACAAAGGAATCTGAATGAGGCGCCGCAACGCCTGCGACATGGGCGAGCGTGGGCATGCCCTCCGAAAGCGAAAAGATCGCGACTGCGTCTGCGCCAGCGATCGTGCGATAGGCGTGCGCGGCAGCTTCCAGCATGGCGCCCCTATCGAGGGTAGCTGCGAGCCGCTGTCCCGCTTCGAGAAGAGATACGTGCTGTCGGAGGCCCGCATTTTCCGTCAAGAGAACGCGCTGGGTCAGCGCGCGTTCGACGGCATGCGATAAGATTTCGGGCATGATCGGCTTGATCAAATAGTCCGAGGCGCCGATTTTGATGGCGTGAAGAGCAGGCCAGACTTTGTCGACGGCGGTGATTACGATCACCGGAATGTCTGGATAGGTGGTCTTCGTCGCCTGGAGCAAATGCATCCCATCCACCTCCGGGAGGCGCAGGTCCGTAAGGATCAAATCAAACTTCGCGGCTGCGAGCGCTGCAAGCGCCTCTTCCGCAGAGGCGGCTGCGGTAACCTGATGTCCCACCGAGACGAGAAAGTCCCCGTACAAAGTGCGCGCCACCCGCTCGTCGTCCACCAAAAGTATGTTTGCCACGACTAGGGGGTAACAATCTGGGGGCGCCCGCGCGACCCGTGTGCTAGGTTCCCTGCCGCACCTTTTGCGGTGGCAAGTGACGAAATCTTGAGCGCCCCCCGTGGTTCCCGGTATGTTTGCGAGAGATTCTGTCAACCTTTCAGGAAACTACGATGACGAAATCGGTATTGGTCGCCGACGACTCGGTGACTATCCGCAAAGCGATCGGCCTTCTCCTTTCTAAGGAAGATCTCGCCGTCACACTCGTCTCCAACGGAATCGACGCGATTCGTAAGGCACTG
>JBGSMZ010000051.1:0-18687 GCA_041739845.1 Myxococcaceae bacterium | reverse complement strand
CGATCGCCGTCTCTGGCGCGTTTGGGGGAGTGTGCTGGAGAAAGAGGAGATCGAGGTACCCGCCGGAATTTTTGAAGCCTTTCACATCAAAGGCATGGCGGCTCGCCACGATCTCCAATCCAAGCAGCGCGAAGTTCACCTATGGATTGGTACTGACGCGCAGCGAACGCCGATAGCCGCGATGGCGGTCATCGACCTCGGAACTGCAAGTGCCTCGCTTCTCCATGCGTACGATCCTCGACAGCCTAGGAGAGTCCGCGAGAGCGTCGAATCTGCTCCGTGAGTTTCTGGTACTCAATGTCGAAAGCTGACGTTCCTTCTTCAAGGTGTTTCAAGCGATTTCGTGCTTCTCGATCCACGTCGTCTTCCGCTTCAAGATGCTTTTTCATCACCTGCAAGATCTTCCCTCGCATCAGGTGGTCTTCCGAATAAACTTCTTCGACGTTTCGAGAGATGAGAAGGTATTCGAGCATCTGATTGATGAGAAACTCAATGCCTTCGTCCCCAAGCTTAAACCCGCGAACATCCGCCATCTCGCGCTTCACTTGACCGAATCGTCCTGCGTCGTATCCGCGCCGCTCCATCGCTTCCCGGGCCGCCTGGTTCACCCGGCCTTCGTTCGCCAAGTATTCGCGCATGATTGCGGACATGTCGCTTTCAGCATCGTTGGCGCGTTCCGGCTCGACCTCAACATCCTTGTCCTGCATTAGGCGTTGAATCATCTCACGCGCAATGACGGGAACCAATTTAGGGTAGAGCCGCATGACTTTTGACAACCTCCCGACGTTGAACCTCTCATCTTGTGTACAGTTCGGGACTGTGTCGCTGCAATGAAAATCACGCGAATTGACGATGTTCACAGGGTCGCTTCTGCAAGAGCCGCTTCATGCTCCTCATCGTTCAAATCGACGACGGAGGAGACAGTGGGCTGGTGCAGATAGGTGTGCACGCGAGCGGCGACCGCAGTTCCGATTCCGTCGACGCGACCAATTTCTTCCTCCGTCGCTTCCCGAAGACTTCTCAGCGATCCAAAGTGCGAAAGAAGCGCGCTCCGCCGAGAGCTTCCCACGCCGGGAATCTCTTCAAGCGTCGACGCGATACCGCGCCGCCGGATGAGCTTGCGCTGGTAGGTGATCGCAAAACGGTGCGCCTCGTCGCGGAGCCGGGTCAGCGCAAAGAGCTCTGCAGAAGTTTGGGAAAGGACAATGGGATCCTTGGTTCCGAGGACAAACACCCGTTCGGGGCTGCTGACCGGATCCTTGTCTCCCGATTCGAGATTCCGACTCTTCGCGAGTGCCACGACATCGAGACCGGAGACGCCCAGATCCTTCAGCGCAGCGTGCGCTGCCCCAAGTTGCCCCTTCCCCCCATCGATGACCATGAGGTCCGGGAGGTCACCTTCGGTGAGTCCCGACTTGAGGCGCCGAGCAACGACCTCATAGATAGACCTGAAATCGTCGTTCCCATCAACCGTCCGTAGACGATACCGACGGTACCTTGCGGGTACCAAATCCAAGTTCTCGCTAGCCACTTGGCTCGCCACCGTAGCGGATCCACCGAAGTGAGAGACGTCGAAGCATTCGATTCGCCGAGGCAATTGCTTGAGCCGCAACCGTTGCCGAAGGCGGGTCAGGATTGCGGTCGTTTCTTCACGACTCCGACGGAAGTCAGAGTGCGCGCGACGCGCATTGTCCGTCGCAAGTGCCACCAAACTGTGTCGATCTCCACGCTGAGGCGCAGCGACTTCCACCGTTCGGCCTCTCCGCTCGCTCAAAATCTCGGCCAACGCTGACACTTCGCACCCGATGTCAGGAAGGAGCACCGCACCTGGGATGAACTGATCGCGGTCGTAGTATTGGTTCGCGAACGAGTGAAGCAGTTCGTCGGCAGGAAATTCGCTCGTGAATTGGAACGCGCGTCCACCTGCAAGACGCCCACCTCGTACAAACAGTACGTAGAGTGCGATGCGATCGCCTTCCCGAAAGATCCCGAGGACGTCTTCATCGACATTCTCCGTGGTTGCAACGATTTGCCGCTCGAGGCTTCGTTCAATCGCATGAAGTCGGTCGCGAATCCTGGCGGCCTCTTCAAAGTTGAGAATTCTTGCAGCCTCCTTCATTGCGAGCGTGAGGCGATTGCTGAGTTCTTGACTTCGACCCTCTAAGAATAGCGCGGCAGACTCCACATTCTTCCCGTAGGACTCTGCAGAGATTGGGTACACGCAGGGTGCTGGACACCGACCGAGCTGGTGGAGGAGGCAGGGGCGTTGGCGCGTTTCGAGGACGCGGTCGGAGCACGTTCTCAATTGGAAGTGCCGGTTGATCACCCGGAGCATCTCGCGAATGGAAGCCGCCGACGCATAGGGCCCAAAGTAGCGAGCACCATCGGCAGCGACGCGACGGACGGTTTCAAGGCGGGGGTAGGGGTGACTCTGATCTAGGCGAAGGCAAAGGAAGTTCTTGTCATCCCGAAGTTGAACGTTGAATCGGGGTCGATACTTCTTGATGAGTTCGTTTTCGAGAAGGAGTGACTCTTTCTCGTTGCCGACAACAATGGCTTCGACGTCTCCGAGAACCCGATCGAGGAGACGAATGAAGGCCCGATCGTCTGGGCCATGGCGCTGAAAATAACTGCGAACGCGTACCCGGAGGTCAATCGCCTTGCCGACGTAGATGACCTGGCCTTGCCGATCCCGCATCAAGTACACGCCGGGCCGACTCGGGAGGTCGTCCACCTTCTTCAAGAGCGCTTCCTCGATCATCGCGTTTCCGTCCGTGCAGATACCGCTTCAGCCCATTCGCAGCGCATCGCCCGGCTCAGACCGTCGCAGGACCACAAAAGCGGGCATTGCCTTGGGCGTCTCGGTGCTGCGGAAAGACGCTAGCTCTGCCCGCACAGCGTCCGTTTGTCGATCGCCAGCCTCAGGCGGGAGGTGCTTACGAAGCCGCTCATAGAACGATGCGAGCTCCGAATAATCGGGCATTTCGAGGAGCTCAGGCTCAAAACCAGTACGAACCATCGCTCCGAGAGCCTCGCTCGGAGCAAGCGGGGACTCGCCTACCGCCGCTTGCCAAAACGCCGCGGGGGTTCCCTTTTTTCCGATGTTGACTTTCACGGCGATAGAATAGGCCGCCAGCCCATTGGGCTTCAGGAGATTGCGGATTTTTGCAGATAAGCGCGCCGGTCCGCCGAGCACGCGATTGAAGCACATCACCCCGTCAAATTTGTCGCCGTCACGAGCAACGATTTCCTCAAATGTCGCGCTCTCAAAAGTTACATCCTCTGCGCCCCTTTCGCGAGCCAAAGCCCGAGAAGCTTCCAATCCAGCAGCATCCGGATCGGCGACAGTGAGATGGCAGTTGAGCGTCCTGGAGAGGAGGAGTCCTCCTGAGGAAAAACCAAACTCCAAAATGCGAGACGCAGGTGACCAACTCCCGAACTGGGCGATCCGCGTGCTGAGCACTTCTTGTTCAAAGAGCCGCCGCATCGTTCGTGGAGTGAAGTGGGTGTGGAAATCCGCCATGAATATTCGCCGGTCAGGTCTTCCCCGCCCGATGGGGGTCGCCGTCACTAGAGGTAATAGACTACCCGCGGATCGCCGTGAAGCCGAGCGTAAATGGCTTGCCGCTGCTCTTCCGAAGTGAGCGGCAGGGAGATATCGAGTGCCGTGTAATTCGCTTGCGTGGACGCGCGTTCGACCACGGCGACTTGAACCGACGGGTCCATCATCGCCTCGCGAACCACTTGGACGACCCAGCTGGAAAAGCCTGGAGTGGATCGACCGATCACTTTGAAATGGTAATCGAGAGGAAATTCGATGAGCGGCTTCGTCATAAAACCCTTGTTGCAATCTCAGCGAGGACGCTGCGTTCGCCCTTGGTCAGCGTGATGTGCCCCGCAATCCTTTGGTCTTTCATCCGATTCACAGTGTGAACGAGACCATTATTCGTCGCGTCGACATAGGGGTTGTCGATCTGCGCGGGGTCACCTGTGAGCACGATTTTTGTGTTGTCGCCAACGCGCGTGATGATCGTCTTGACCTCGTGAGGCGTAAGATTCTGTGCCTCGTCGACGATCATGAACTGGTTGGGAATGGAGCGTCCACGAATGTAGGTGAGTGGTTCGATCTCGACGATGCCCAGATCAAGGAGTTCATGGTACCCGCGCCCGGACTTGCGATCGCTTCGGCTGAGATTGAGCAGAAAATCGACGTTATCGAAAATTGGCTGCATCCAGGGGTTGAGCTTCTCCTCAATGTCGCCGGGGAGGTAGCCGATATCGCGACCCAACGGAAATATCGGCCGGCTCACCAAAAGCTTGTTGTAGATTGTTTCCTCGGTAACCTTCGCGAGTCCCGCAGCGATTGCCAAGAGCGTCTTTCCAGTCCCTGCATTCCCAGCGACTGTTACAAGTTTGATCTCGTCGTTCAACAACAGGTCGAGCAAGAGACTTTGCTCGACGTTGCGTGGGCGCACGCCCCAGACACCTTCCTTCGCGCCCCGATGCAGTGGCACCAGGCATTGGGAAGTGGCGTCGAAGCGGGCCAGTCCGGTGTGAGTGGAATTCGCCGTGTCCTTGAGGAGAACGAATTGGTTCGCTAACAGTGCGCCAAGCCCCTCGGCCTTCAGTTGTGCTCCCGAACGGTGCAGTGCGCTGATGACCTGCGCATCAACCGCGCGCTCGGCAACTCCGGAATAGAGATCAGAGATTTCAACGCGTTCCGGATCGAAGTCCTGCGACAATAATCCGAGCGCATCCGCCCGAATTCTCAAGTTGGTATCCTTGGTAATGAAGAAGGTTTGCGAGCCGGGGTCGCGTTCTCGGGTTTCAACAGCAACCGCGAGGATGCGGTTGTCCATATGTTGTCCATCTGCGAGCGGCCGCGGGAGTTCGTGCTCAACAAAGGCAACCCGAAGAATTCCTCCGTTGGCCATCGCGACGCCCTCGGAGAGCCGCCCTTCCTCGCGATGCGCATCGATGTAGCGGGCGACTTGGCGTGCGTTGCGCCCGAGTTCGGACATCTCCTTCTTGAACATGTCGAGTTCTTCGATGACCGAGATCGGGATCACGACGTCGTTGTCCCCAAACGCGTAGATGGAGCGGGGATCATGGAGCAGGACGTTGGTGTCGAGGACAAAGTTCTTTCGCGCCAATGAAGCCTCAGTGGAGAAGTGGGAAAAAGCGAGCGCCTGGCCGCCAGTATAGGGTGTCGCCCTTCAACTGACGTAGGCGACGTGCACGATTGCGAACTCCGCATCGCCTCGAGGGCGGCGAACGGTAGCCGGGTCCCACCGTGTCTTGCCGAGCAACGCTCGGCTTTCAGGGGATTCCATGCGAAACTTCACTGGTGACCTAAGGCCGCTCAACGGACATGCGTTGCTTCAGTAGGAAAGTGCCTTCGCTCCGCCCCTGGAGGAGTGATGTATTCCATGGCACGGGTCCCGCTCGGAGCGTCATCGTCATCTTGCATCGCGGCTAGCGGAGTCTAGCGCAACCGACCCACTCGCGCACTGACGCCCAACAGACTACGAGAGTCGCCCCATGGGTACCCATCCGCTTGGCCCACTCCTCTTTCCGATTCTTGACGCATTGATGCTGCTTGCGTCGCGCGGGTGGCTTCGGGCAGACATTCAGCTCCAGCGCATCGGTGGCAAACTCCAAATGAGCGAGCTTGCCACGGCGGGTGACGGGACCGCAGTAGCTCCTGGGAGAGCACCGTTCCGCATCGATCCCCAGGAAGAAGCGGACCGCCTCGCTGAGGGAGTCGAAGAGCTTTGCGACACGCTAGACCTTGCCCAGACGCCGGCGGTCCTCACCTTTCTAAGGGTTCGAGAGGGCGACGTGGCGATTCGGTTCGTAGACGCGAACGGCACAGAGCTTTGGAAAGAATCGGTAGAAAAAGCGCAGGCGGAAGCGCTCCTCGTCACTGACCAAATCCTCGACATGGTCGCTGCAAGCGAGCACGCATTCGAGGCACTCCAGACCGCGTTTCGACTCGAAGCCGGCCTCGTCGACGGCTATACCTGGGATGGCTCTTCGCTGGTGCTTTCGAGCAACGCGGATAGCCCGCGCGTTTTCCCGGCCCGCAAGCTCGGCGATTTTGACCTCTTCGAGCATCGGTGGCACTGGGCATGGGCGGAGCGCCGGTCCTCTGATGACCCTCTGTACCGAGCTTGCGATGTTCAGCGAACGCCTCCGGGCCTCAGCGCGCTTTGGCGTCCTGCTTACCACTGTGACGAAGGCTTCATCCAAGGCATCTCAAGTGCCTTGGTCCTCACGCTTGGAGCGCGCGGATTATTTCGCGCTCTCGAAGCGAACGGCAGAATTGCGCGACTTTGGGCGGTAGGCGCCGCCTCTTGAACCGAGGCAGCGCACTTGCTTGACCCTAGGGGGATTCGAACCCCCGTTACCGGCGTGAAAGGCCAGCGTCCTGGGCCACTAGACGATAGGGCCGCCCCAGGGCCGTGCGCCTAGCACACTCTAGGCGGCAGAGCACATCGCTGTTTACACCCTACCCTCCTCGGCGAACATCCATTGAGTCGCGGGGGACTCGAACCCCCGACCCTCGGCTTAAAAGGCCGGTGCTCTACCACCTGAGCTAGCGACTCGCTAGGCGGCTCCGTCGCACACCGCCGGAGGGCTCGTCTACCACTTTCGAAACCTAGCTTGTCGCGACCTTTGCGCTGCAACTAAAGGGCAACCGTGACTTCCGCGCGCTGCGATCGCTCCCTGCATCAGACTCTTTTGAAATGGTACGCCGCAAACCGCCGGAGTTTCCCGTGGCGTGGAATCTCAGACCCCTACCGCATCTGGGTGAGTGAGGTGATGCTCCAACAGACCCAAGTTGCCCGCGTCGCTGCGTACTATCTACGATTCCTCGCAAAATTCCCTACCGTTGCTTCCCTGGCTGAAGCGCCACTGGACCACGTTCTGGCTGAGTGGCAGGGGCTCGGCTACTATCGTCGGGCGCAGCACCTGCACGCTGCCGCGCAATCGCTCATTGCGAACTACGGAGGGGAGCTTCCCCAGGACTTTCCCTCACTCCTCGCGCTCCCAGGATTCGGGCCTTACACCGCAGGAGCGGTCGCATCGATTGCCTTTGCCGTGTCCGTTCCGGCAGTCGACGGCGCCGTTGGCAGAGTCATTGCCAGACTGTCCGGTACGACCGCAAGGCGGAATACGAGCGCGTTTACGCGAACCATAGCGAGGCAGGCGGAGGCCTTGGTGCCGCGCCATGGCGCGGGGGAATGGAATCAGGCGCTCATGGACTTGGCGGCGAGTGTGTGTCGCCCAACGGAACCCCTTTGCGACAAGTGCCCCCTGACTGCCGATTGTTCCGCATACCGCTCTGGGCGCGCGCATACACTCCCCGTGCTCGGACTCCGCCTATCGCCAAAGACGGTCCGCCTCGCGGCAGCGCACTTGCAGCGAGGGACCAGTATCGTTCTCGGACAGCGTCCATTGAAAGGACTTTTTGGCGGACTCTGGGAGCTTCCCACGTGGACCATCGACGGCACCGTCCGAGCAACGCTTCTGGCCAAGCTCGGAAAAAGCGCGCGCGTTGGTGAGCGCCTCGGCATCGCCTCGCGCACGCTTACGCACCGCCGCCTCAAGACCGAAGTATTCCGCGTCGAACTCCTCTCCGCGCTCCCGCGCAAGCTTCCAGGGTATGAGACGCATCGGTTCTTCACTCCGGCCAAGCTCCGCGCGCTGCCGATGAGCAGCGCATCACGGGCCGCGCTCGCAGTAGCCTCCACTTCTCCCTTGAAAGCGCCGATGTAGCCGCTAAGCTCACTCCTTGAGCATGACGAATCCGTCCGAAGCGTACATCCCTCTGTTGGTAGTGTTTGCGATCGCAGGCTTGCTCGCCTCAGTCATCCCGCTTCTCGCCGGACTCCTCGGCCCCAAGCGACCATCGGCGACCAAGAGTGAAGTTTTTGAGGGAGGAAACCCCTCGAGCGGGCCGGCGCGCCAAAGGTTTGCGGTAAAATTCTATGTCGTCGCTCTCCTTTTTATTGTTTTCGATGTCGAATCGGTCTTCCTCTACCCTTGGGCTGTGAATTTTCGTGCGCTTGGGTGGTTTGGATATGGAACGATGGCGGTGTTTGCCCTTACGCTCGTAGCCGCCCTCGCCTACATTTGGCGCAAAGGCGCACTCCAGTGGGAGAGCTGAACCGATGGCCCAAGCGGACATGGCGCAAGCGCTGACCACCAGACGAGACGATGCAACGGGCTTCCTTCGGGGCGTTATTTCAAAGGGCCTGGGCTGGGCTCGCAAATATTCCCTCTTTACCTACCCCTATGCGACCGCCTGCTGCGGCATGGAATACATGTCCGTCGCTTCGGGAAGATACGACATCGCGCGTTTTGGAGCGGAGGTCCCCCGCTTTTCCCCCAGGCAAGCCGACCTGCTCATGGTGATTGGGACAATCAACTTGAAACAAGCACCGATACTCAAGCGCGTTTACGACCAAATGGCTGAACCAAAGTGGGTCATCGCCTTTGGCGTTTGCGCTTCAAGCGGCGGGTTCTACGATAATTATGCGGTCCTCCAAGGGATCGACCGAATCATACCTGTAGATGTTTATATCCCCGGATGCCCTCCTCGTCCTGAGCAGGTTCTCGACGGGTTGATAATGCTTCAGGAAAAAATCCAACGACAGCATCACCAGCTTGGCAATGCCCAGCCAGCTTTGGCAGCAGCAGGGACCTAAGGAAGCATCGCCACTTTCCCCGCACGCGTGGCGGTGGCTACTTGGACCGTGATGCGACCGCCCAATCGAGGGGCTGCTCCCATTCGTTTTTGAGCTTCATGTACGCTCGTCGGACTGCATTCACATAGTACTGGCCGACATCGCTTCTCCCTGCGCGCAGAAGCTCCATGGTTCGATTGGGGCCTATGTTGTAGGCCATCAGGGCCCGATCGAGATTTCCCTGAAAGAGGTCCGTAAGCCAGCGGAGGTATCGCGCCCCCAACCGAACATTGAGTCCTGGGTCGGAACCAATTTCCTCTTGGCTGAGCGTCAACCCTTCGCGCGCAGCGACGAAGGCCACGGTGGGTCCTTGCATTTGCATAAGGCCGTGCGCCCCAAGATGAGAAACAGCCGTTTCACGGAATTCTGATTCAACGGAAATCACCGCCATGATGAGCAACGGGTCGAAATCGTTGCGCATCGCCTCCTCGGCGATCGCTCGGGCGACCCACGTCCGCAGGTGGATTCCCCACCCTGGAGCTGCCTTCGCGAGGGCCCCGTCGATTGCTTCGAAACCGGCCACGCGAACGGGATGGACACCCAGCAGTTGAATGCGGGAGGCAACGGATCTTCCTTCGACGAGCGGGTGAACCTCAAATGCGATGACCGCAATGCAAGCGATCACCCATGCGGCGCGAAGCTTCACTTCTGAAGGGCCTCCACCCGTTTCTCAAGTGCCTCAAGAAGCGTTGCCGCTTGTCTCGTTGCGTCGCGCCTGGGAATCGAAAGCATTTCCAGAGAGCGCTTCGTCAGTTCTTCAAGGCGCCGCTCGATGTCCTGGCGTTGCCTTACCATCCGCTCGGTCATCGCGCGCAGTTGCTGGAGCCCTTCGTCCTGGCTCCAGCCTGCGAGGAGGTGGATCTTTGTGAATGCCCTCTTCAGGTCCCCCTCGACATTGCTCGCGGCGCCCAATGCTTGCTCCCAGACGCTCGCAATCAAATCACCGAGGCCACTTCTCTCCGGAATATTTGCTTCCATTGAAAGCTCCCTCTGTCGTTGATGAACTATGAAGCCAATCCGCTCTCATGGCGAGCGCCTTCACTTGGAGCGCCATGAGGCATGGGGGAATGGTCTTCCCCTTCAATCGTCGCAATCGGAGAGATTCCAAGTTCATCTGACGAGGCTTCGATTTGGATGTCGAGGTGCTTGTAGTTGGGCAATCCAGTGCCAGCGGGGATCAATCGCCCCATGATGACGTTCTCTTTAAGCCCCCGCAGATAATCGACCTTTCCGGATATCGCAGCTTCCGTAAGCACCTTCGTCGTCTCTTGGAAGGATGATGCGGAGATAAACGATTCCGTAGACAGCGAGGCTTTGGTGATTCCGAGGAGCAAAGGCTCACCGGACGCGGGTTTCTTCCCGTTGTTGAGAGCAGTCTCATTTTCCTCTTCGAATACCCACTTCTCCACCTGCTCATCCACCAAGAAGTCTGTGTCTCCAGCGTTGGTCACCCTCACCCGGCGCAACATTTGCCGCACGATGGTTTCGATGTGTTTGTCGTTAATCTTCACGCCTTGCAAGCGGTAGACCTCCTGCACCTCATCCACCAAAAAGCGCGCGAGTTCCTTCTCGCCAAGAACCTTTAAGATGTCGTGGGGGTTCTCAGCACCGTCCATCAAGGATTCGCCTGCGCGCACGCGGTCACCAGAGTGAACGGTAATGTGCTTGGCCTTCCCAATGAGATATTCTTTCGCGAGGTCCGCGCGAAGATCGCCGTTGACTTCAGGAGTGATGACGAGCTTCCGTTTCCCTTTGGTATCTTTGCCAAAGGATACAATCCCATCGATTTCCGCGATGATGGCGTGATCCTTCGGCTTGCGAGCTTCGAACAATTCGGCAACGCGCGGCAAGCCTCCAGTAATGTCCTTGGTCTTTGAGCTTTCCCGGGGAACTCTGGCGACGACTTCTCCCTGCGTGATCTCTTGACCATCATCGACGGCCAAAGCAGCATCCTTGGGAAGGAAGTACACCGCAGGCTGCCCGGCGGCGTTGAGGAGCACTTCGCCCTCGGCGTCGCGAATAGCGATGCGCGGACGTGCCTCGGGATCGCGCGATTCGATGATCGACCTTCGTGAAAGCCCGGTGACATCGTCGGTCGTCTCGTTCATCGTGACACCCTCAATGATGTCTTCGAAGCGAACGATGCCACCGACATCGGAGAGCTGCGGAGTCGAGTGCGGTTCCCACTCCGCAAGCTTTGCTCCAATTTCAACTTTCTGCCCATCTCTGACGACGACCGCGGCTCCGTAGACGACCTTGTGATGCTCGCGCTCCCGTCCCGAATCATCGACGACTATGATCTCACCAGTTCGATTGGTGACGACAAGTTCTCCGGACGCGCGCTTGACTGTCGTCATCGACGACAGCTTCACCACACCCGCAAAGCGTGCGTTCAGCTCGGACTGTTGCGAACGGCTCATCGCAGCGCCGCCGACGTGGAAGGTACGCATGGTCAATTGGGTTCCAGGCTCACCAATCGACTGCGCAGCGATAACGCCCACCGCTTCACCTACTGATACTTTGCGACCACGCGCCAGGTCGCGCCCATAGCATTCCACACAAATGCCGCGTCGGGTTTGGCAGGTGAGGACCGAGCGGATCTTGACGCGGTCGAGACCTGCATTGACAACCTTTTGCACGCGGCCCTCGTCGATTTCTTCATTGGCTCGAACGAGGACTTCTCCAGTCAACGGATCATGGATGTCATCGAGTGCCACCCGCCCCAAAATGCGCTCCGACAATGGTTCGATTTCTTCTCCACCCTCGAGCAACGCGTTGATGACGATGCCGTCTAGGGTCCCACAGTCGTATTCGGTAATGATCGCGTCTTGCGCAACATCCACAAGCCTCCGGGTAAGGTAACCCGAGTTGGCCGTCTTCAGAGCTGTATCGGCAAGCCCCTTGCGGGCGCCGTGCGTGGAGATGAAGTACTGATGAACCGAGAGCCCTTCGCGGAAGTTCGCGGTGATCGGCTGCTCGATGATGTCACCGGAAGGACGCGCCATGAGTCCGCGCATTCCGGCGAGTTGACGAATTTGCTGCGTCGAACCACGCGCCCCAGAATCGGACATGATGAAGATCGGGTTGAAGCTTTTTTGGGTTCGCGTTTCTTGCTTGCCCGCTGCATTCATCCCGGTGACTTCCTCTTCGGAAATCTTCTCCATCATCTTCTTGGTGATCGCGTCGGTGGTTTGCGCCCAGACGTCGATGACCTTGTTGTAGCGCTCGCCATGCGTGATGAGGCCTTCCAGAAATTGATTTTCTACCTCGGCGACTTCCTCTTGCGCTTCCGCAATGAGGGTGTGTTTTTCCTCAGGGATTTGCATGTCGTTGAGAGCAATCGAAATTCCGGCTCGCGTCGCGTTCGCGTATCCGTAGGACCTCAAACGGTCTGCCAGAAGCACTGTCTCTTTTTCACCAGTGAGTCGGTAGCAAGCATCGATGAGGTTGCCGAGCTGCTTCTTGTCGAGAACTTTGTTCACTTCGTCAAAGCCGACTTCCTTCGGCACGATTTCGCCGAGAAGGACTCGGCCAACCGTAGTGTTGTACATCTTCCCGTCGACCCGTGCCTTCACCTTCGCCTGGAGGTGGGCGACATCGTGGTCGTATGCGACCCGAACTTCTTCGGGAGAAGCGAAGACCATGCCTTCGCCGCGCGCGAACTCACGAGCGCGCGTCATATAGTAGATGCCCAAGACCATGTCCTGAGTCGGAACAATGATCGGCTTGCCGCTTGCAGGGCTCAGAATGTTGTTTGTAGACATCATGAGCGTACGTGCTTCGACCTGCGCTTCCACCGAGAGCGGAAGGTGAACAGCCATTTGGTCGCCGTCGAAATCCGCGTTAAAGGCAGTGCACACGAGTGGGTGCAGTTGGATTGCCTTCCCTTCGATGAGAACCGGTTCGAATGCCTGCATACCGAGTCGGTGAAGCGTCGGAGCACGGTTTAGCAATACGGGATGCTCTCGGATGACCTCATCCAAGATGTCCCAAACTTCCGGGCGCTCCTTCTCGACCATCTTTTTGGCAGACTTGATGGTGGTGACGTAGCCCTTCTCTTCGAGCTTGTTGTAGATGAACGGCTTGAAGAGCTCCAAGGCCATAATCTTGGGGAGCCCGCATTGGTGAAGCTTGAGTTCAGGACCCACTACGATCACCGATCGGCCTGAATAGTCGACGCGCTTGCCCAGCAAGTTTTGGCGGAATCGCCCTTGTTTGCCTTTGAGCATGTCGGAAAGCGATTTAAGCGGCCTCTTGTTGGGGCCGGTGATCGTCTTTCCGCGGCGGCCATTGTCGAAGAGCGCGTAAACGGCTTCTTGGAGCATTCGCTTCTCGTTGCGAATGATGATGTCCGGTGCGTTGAGTTCCTGGAGGCGTTTCAGTCTGTTGTTGCGGTTGATGACGCGGCGGTAGAGGTCATTCAAGTCCGACGTCGCGAAGCGGCCGCCATCGAGGGGCACGAGCGGACGCAAATCCGGGGGTAGCACTGGAATCACGTCAAGCATTAACCACTCAGCTTGATTGCGTTGTCCCAGCGGTCCGGATCCGCGCAGCGACTCCAGAACCTTCAAGCGCTTCGCAAATTTCTTGCGCTTCGCTTCGCTGGTAATCCCTTTGAGCTCACCTCGAATCTCTTCCGCTAGACCATCGACGTCGATATTCCTCAGGAGCTCTCGAACGGCTTCGCCACCCATGGCGGCGACGAAGGCGTCGTCTCCGTGCTCGTCGAGGAGTTGCTCGTAACGCTCTTCAGTGAGGAGCTCGCCCTTGGTCAGCTCCGTTGATTTGGGGTCCAACACAATGTGCGCTTCGCAATAGAGGACCCGCTCGAGGTCCTTGAGTGTCATGTCGAGGAGAGCCCCGATTCTGGACGGCAGACTCTTCAGAAACCAAATGTGTGCCACCGGTGTTGCGAGAGTGATGTGCCCAAGTCGTTCCCGACGTACTTTCGACTGAATGACTTCGACCCCGCACTTTTCGCAAACCACTCCCCGATGTTTCATGCGCTTATATTTGCCGCAGTTGCATTCGTAGTCTTTGACTGGTCCGAAGATCCGAGCGCAAAAGAGGCCGTCGCGTTCCGGCTTGAACGTACGGTAGTTGATCGTTTCCGGCTTCTTGACCTCGCCGTGCGACCATTGGCGAATCTTCTCGGGGGACGCGAGCGCTATGCGAATAGCTTGAAATGAAATCGGGTCCTTCGGCTTCTCAAAGAAATTGAAAATATCTTTCACTTAGTTCACCCGAGTTGCTGCGAGGTGCGGCGCAATTGCGCCATCTTCCTTAGGCTTCAGCTTCAATTTTCAGGGTCTCGTCAGGCACCATCCCAGAACTGCGCCGATGTTCCGGCGGTGCCGTTTCTAACAGTTCCACGTCAAGGCCCAGCGCCTGGAGCTCCTTGAGCAATACGTTGAATGACTCGGGCAACCCCGACTCCAAGGTGTAGTCCCCCTTGACGATCGATTCGTACATGCGCGTCCGTCCAACGACGTCGTCGGACTTGACGGTCAAGAACTCTTGGAGGCTGTAGGCTGCGCCATAAGCTTCCATTGCCCACACTTCCATTTCGCCCAGGCGCTGCCCGCCGAACTGGGCCTTGCCTCCGAGCGGCTGTTGCGTGACCAGTGAGTATGGACCGATCGAGCGAGCGTGGATCTTTTCGTCGACCAAGTGATGGAGCTTGAGCACGTACATGACTCCGACGGTGACATTTTGGTCGAACGGTTCCCCTGTTCGCCCGTCGAAGAGAACCACCTGCCCCGTTCGTGGGAGTCCCGCTTTGTCGAGCATTTCGTGGAGCTCAAGCTCCTGTACGCCCTCAAAAACAGGCGACGCGACGTGGATTCCGCCTTTCAGGCGGTGGCCGAGATCGATGGCTTCTGCGTCGGAGAGTGAATCCGCGAACGTTGCAAATGCAGGGGTGTCGTAAATGCCTTTTAGTTGCTTGCGAATGGCATCGGCGGATCCCTTCTCGACGAGTTCTTGTAAACGCTCGCCCAAACCCCGTGCCGCCCAGCCCAAGTGGACTTCAAGGATCTGCCCTATGTTCATACGACTCGGCACGCCCAACGGGTTCAACACCAAATCGACGGGCCGTCCGTCTTCCAAGTAAGGCATGTCCTCAATGGGGAGCACGCGAGATACGACTCCCTTGTTTCCATGGCGGCCTGCCATCTTGTCGCCAACAGCAAGTTTGCGCTTGATTGCGACGTAGACCTTCACCATTTTGATGACGCCCGGTGGCAGCTCGTCGCCCTTCTTGATGCGGGCGATCTTTTCACCGAATTCCAATTTTACGGCTTCCCGGCTCTCTTCGAAGTGTTTGAGCAGTGCTTTGACGCGCGTCGTAGCGCCATCGTCCACTTCGATGTCGCCCCAATATTTGTAGGGCACTTGCGAGAGCGTCTCCTCGTTGAGCACGTCGCCCTTCTTCAGGAGCTGGCGACCCTTGTCGTCGACTAACTTGCTCGCGCTCTCTTTGGCTTTGAGGAGTTTGCGAATACGCGAAAACACCGAGTCTTGAAGAATCTTGATCTCGTCGTTCTGGTCTTTGAGGAGTCGCGCTTCTTCTATGGACTCGATCTGCTTGGCACGTTCGTCCTTCTCCACGCCCTTGCGACTAAAGACTTTTGCGCCAATGATGGTCCCGGAAACTCCCGGTGGCACACGCAGCGAAGTGTCGCGAACGTCCCCTGCCTTTTCACCAAAAATCGCTCGCAGGAGCTTTTCTTCGGGGGAGAGCTGCGTCTCGCTCTTGGGAGTGATCTTGCCGACGAGAACATCACCGGATTTTACTTCCGCACCGATGCGAATAATCCCCGAATCATCCAAGTCTTTGAGCGCTTCTTCGCCGACGTTTGGAATATCGCGGGTAATCTCTTCCTTCCCGAGTTTCGTATCGCGCGCAATAGACTCGAATTCTTCAATGTGGATCGACGTGAAAACATCGTGTTTAACGATATTTTCACTGATGAGAATCGAGTCTTCGTAGTTGTAGCCTTGCCACGGCATGAACGCGATCACCACGTTCTGACCAAGCGCCAACTCGCCGATTTCACAGGCCGGTCCGTCGGCGAGCACGTCGCCCTTCTTGACCTGGTCGTCCTTGGATACAATCGGCTTCTGATTGAGGCACGTGCTTTGGTTGCTTCGCTGGTACTTCACGAGACTATAGATATCGACTTCGTTCCCGACCTCATCGGAGGACGCGGGGACCTCTGCGCGCACCACAATGCGGCTCGCATCGACGGATTCGACGACACCGTCGCGCTTGGCGACGACGCAGACCCCCGAGTCCCTCGCGACGACCGATTCGATACCGGTACCAACCAAGGGAGCTTGGGTTCGAACGAGCGGAACCGCTTGCCGCTGCATGTTGGATCCCATCAACGCGCGATTCGCGTCATCGTTCTCTAGGAACGGCACGAGCGAGGCAGCCACCGAGACGAGTTGGTTGGGCGACACGTCCATCAAGTCCACGTCTTCTGGCTTAACCTGGCGAAATTCTTCTCCCCGGCGCACGTGCACAAGCTCCGAGGTGATGTGGCCCTTCTTGTCGATGCCAACGTTCGCTTGAGCGATGACATGCTTTTCCTCGTCGAGCGCCGAATAGAAAGCGACCTCCGAGGTCAAGGCACCATTCTCAATGCGTCGGTACGGTGTTTCGATGAAGCCAAACTCATTCACTCTCGCGTACGACGAGAGCGACGAAATAAGCCCGATATTTGGACCTTCTGGCGTTTCGACGGGGCAAATCCGACCGTAGTGCGTGGTGTGCACATCTCGGACTTCGAAACCTGCGCGCTCCCGCGTCAATCCGCCGGGGCCAAGAGCCGACAGGCGACGCTTGTGGGTAACTTCAGATACCGGATTGGTCTGGTCCATGAACTGAGAAAGTTGGCTGGATCCAAAGAATTCCTTGATGACCGCTGTGACAGGTTTCGCATTGATGAGATCGTGTGGCATCAGGGTTTCAATTTCCTGAATGCTCATCCGCTCCTTCATCGCTCGCTCCATGCGAACCAACCCGATCCGGTATTGGTTCTCGAGGAGTTCGCCTACCGCTCGGACGCGGCGATTGCCCAGGTGGTCGATGTCATCGAGCGGCGCTTTTTCACCCTTGACGTCGATCAAGTGGCGCACCGTCTCGAGAATGTCGCGCTTGGTAAGCACTTGATTGTCGAGAGGTTCGTCGAGCCCAAATTTGGCATTGAGCTTGAGTCGACCGACCTTGGAGAGGTCGTACCTCTCTGGATTGAAAAAGAGGACGTTTTGGAAAAGATTGACCGCGGATTCGGGCGTCGGAGGATCGCCCGGACGAACGCGTCGGTAGATTTCCATAACCGATTCTTCTGGCGATGACACTTTGTCCATTACCAAGGTGTCGCGCAGGTAGGAACCCACGTTCAGGTTATCGATGAAGAGAACCTTAAGTTCTTTGACACCCCGCTTCACCAGCTCAGCGACGGTCTCTTCCGTGACTTCCTGATTGCACTCGATGAGAACCTCGCCAGTAGAGGCGTCGACCACATCGTTGGCAGAGATTTTTGTGAAGAGTTCATCTGCATCGATCGGCAACCGCAAAATTTTTGCAGCTTCCAGCTTCTTCAAGGAAGCCCGCGTGAACTTCCCGTTGCGCTTCACAATCACTTCGCCAGACTTGCTCTTGATGTCCCGGAGCGCTCGCTGATTGTGGAGGAGTTCGAAGTCGACGGACTTCTCGAATTCCTTGACCGAATGCAGAAAGATCGTTTCAGTCGAGTAGAAGTAGTTGATGATTTCTTCGGTGGTGCCGCCGAACTCCAACGGGTTCTTGCGCGCCGTATCCGGTACTGCTCCCAGCGCGCGAATCAGCACGGTTACCGGGAGCTTTCGGCGTCGGTCAATGCGAACGTAGATCAAGTCCTTGTGGTCGAACTCGAAGTCGAGCCAAGATCCGCGGGAGGGAATGATTCTTGCGTTGTAGAGCTTCTTGCCAGAGCTATGGGTCTTGCCCTTATCGTTGTCGAAAAAGGCTCCTGGCGATCGGTGAAGTTGGCTAACGACGACCCGCTCGGTGCCGTTGATGATGAAGGTTCCGTTGTGGGTCATGAGGGGGATTTCCCCGAAGTAGACCTCTTGTTCCTTCACATCGCGAATCGACTGCGCACCTGTTTCGTCATCTTTGTCCCATACGACCAACCGAACGACCACTTTGATAGGCGCCGCGTAAGTCATTCCACGCTGGCGGCATTCGTCGACGTCGTACTTGGGCTTATCCAAGTTATAGCCCACGAATTCTAGTGAGCTCGTTTCGTTGAAGTCGCGAATCGGGAATACGCTCTTGAAGACCGCCTGGAGACCTACATCTTGCCGCGTCTCCGCAGTGAGGTCCGCCTGGAGAAACTTCTCATAGGACTGTTTTTGGATGTGGATCAGGTTAGGAATTTCAATGATCTTTTCGATCTTGGTGAAATCCTTACGTGCTCGAAAATTATTCTGCAGAGTCGGCATTCAGTTCTCGTGAAGGGCAGCTGGTGCACTACGCCGTACCTCAAAGGAAAAACCGCCGAACCCGCGGGAGGTCGCCGCGGGTTCGGATGCATCACCAAGTAACTTTAGGGGAACTACTTGATTTCGACAGTGGCTCCTGCAGCGGTCAGCTTCTCATTGATTTTTGCTGCTTCTTCCTTGGAAACGCCTTCTTTCACTGCCTTGGGTGCACTTTCCACCAAGTCTTTGGCTTCCTTGAGTCCAAGCCCGGTGACTTCGCGGACGACTTTGATGACGTCGATCTTCTTCTCGCCCATCTTGGCAAGAATCACGTTAAATTCCGTCTGTTCCTCTACGGCTGCGGCACCAGCACCAGCCGCCGGGCCAGCTGCCACAGCGACAGCCGCGGCAGCGGAAACGCCCCATTTGGCTTCCAAGTGCTTTACGAGTTCGGCGGCTTGAA
>JBGSMZ010000167.1:0-11063 GCA_041739845.1 Myxococcaceae bacterium | reverse complement strand
CTTTCGGCATTCGGGTCAGGTCGTTCACCTGCGCCGTACCGATGCCGACGAGCACCCCACCCGCAGCTACGAGCGCCACGCCGAGTCCTGCAGGGAGCCAGACTCCCAAACCACCACGAATCACCTTCGACGGCTTTTCGTGCATGAGCTGGGCGACGAGCGACGACGAAACGACTTGTACTGCCGAAGGAAACGCGGCCCGGTCTTTCGTTGCTGTTCGCGCTGCCGCAAGTTCATTTGCGCTGTCGCCGGCGTAGGCGCGCACTTCGATTTCGAGCTGGTCGCCCTCGCGGGTAACTTCGCCCCGCACAATCGTAGCAACACTGAGTCTTTCTGCGAGCTCGCGCGTGCAATCTTTGGTGTCGCAAGCGAGTTCACTGTGCTGCGGACCAAGGCGTTCCACGGCATCTTGAATCGGAACCACATGGAAGCCTCGGTCGGTGAGCGCTTGCGCCAGTGAGGCAGTCGCAAACGCTGCAAGCTCCGAATCTTCAGGACGCGCGCGGATTGGCAAGACACCAACGGAGTCGGCGGGGACAGGAATCGCCGAACTCGCAATTGTCAGGAGGATTCCAAGCATGCGCAAGCAAGCGTCCCCCGCCACGCAGCCGGTTGCAAGCGCGATCGTTGGACCTCGACAACGCTGGCGAAAACGATAGCCTCATTGCCCATGGACCAACAACTCGTTCTCGGCAAAGCTGCGAAGGACGCCGAAGTTTCTCTCAGTTCCAAGGCGCTGACGACCCACGCCTTCGTCCTCGGCATGACCGGTTCGGGCAAAACGGGGCTCTGCGTTGTCCTCGTCGAAGAGCTCCTCGCGCAAAGAGTTCCGGTGATCGCGGTCGACAGCAAAGGCGATCTTGCGACCCTGTTGCTTCGCTTTGGCGCAAAGGATTCCAGCGTAAGGCGGTGGGGAGATGACGGCGCTGCGTCACGAATCGAAGTGGCGCTGGCGGCGCGAGGTTGGAGTGGGGACCAAGACAACCAGATTCGCGCTGGCTACGAATCGCGCTTGTTTACCCCTGGATCGACCATTGGCTTGCCCGTCAATATCCTCGGGGACTTGCGCCCCCCAGGTACCGATGCGGAGGGACAGGCGGCTTCCGCCGAAACCCTCTCCTCGACGCTCCTTGCTTTGCTCGGCATTGAGGTCGACCCGCTGACTTCCCGCGAACACTTGTTGCTCGTACAAATCATCACCAGCGCTTGGAGCAAGGGGCTTGCGCTGACACTTCCGGATCTCGTTCGCTCCGTTGGTCAACCCCCCTTTCAGGTGGTCGGCGCGCTTCCTTTGGAAGACTTCTTCCCAGCGAAAGACCGCCAAGGGCTCATGGTGCGTCTGAACGCATTGTTGGCTTCGCCGCGTTTGGCAGCCTGGACCAGCGGTGAAGCACTCGACCCGGGAGCGCTCTTTCGCAGCCCCGATGGTCGCCCACGGCTGTCGGTGTATTCCGTCGCGCACCTGAGCGATTCGGAGCGGATTCAAGCCGTAGGCATGCTGCTCGACCGAACCCTCTCATGGATGCGGCGCCAAGGTGGATCTGGCGAGCTCAAGGGCGTCGTCTTGCTCGATGAAATCTATGGCTACTTCCCGCCCAACCCGGCGTCTCCTCCCACCAAACCTCCGTTGATAGCGTTGCTCAAGCAAGCGCGTGCGTTTGGCGTATCCATTGTGCTCGCAACACAAAATCCGATCGACCTCGACTACCGGGGTCTTGCAAATATTGGCAGTTGGTTCGTCGGACGCCTGCAAACCGAGCAAGACAAAGCCCGAATTCGCGACGCCCTCAGTGCCGCAGCCGCATCTGCTGGCGGTTCTCCAACTTCCCTCGACGCGCTCATCTCCAAATTGGTCGCGCGGCAGTTCTTGCTGCACTCCATTCATCTCCCTGAGCCCAAAGTATTCAAAACGCGCGATGCGCTCACGCTCCTCCATGGCCCATTTAGCGAAGACGAGTTGCGGGAACTCGCCAGGCCCTCCAAGGGCCAGCACGCGGGCGCTACGAATACAATCGCGGGAGGTATGACCCCGCAGGGAGCTTCCGAGCCTTCGCGAGTGGCCGCCAAGATTGAAGCAGCGACGGTCCCGCTTTCGGGACTGGAATCGGAACTGGGGCCGCTCTTCGGCGCTCATGATGGAAGCGCTTCACTCTACCTGGTGGTCAAGGCTGGAGTTCGCTATCGGGTCGGCGCGGACACGACCGACGAGACGGTGCAAGAATTTGCATACCCCGTAGAAGGCGCACAAACGCCCGAAGAAGTCCTTGAGGCCCAGCCGCTTTCAAGGTCCAATCTCGGACTTCAAGATTCTCCACCCTCAGGAATGGCTTACGCGACTGTCGCCACCTGGACGACGACCTGCAAAGCGGCGCGTCTCAAAGCCGCCGTGAAAGACCGCCTTCCGGCGAAACTTACAGTGAAATTGTGGACAGATCCCGCATCGAAGTTGTGCTCGACGCCAGGAGAATCGTTGGAAGCGTTTACATCGCGCGTGGCGACCAAGCGCGGAGGATCTGCAAAGGCTACGGACCTCCAGCGCAAACTGGAAGCGACCAACGCAGACATTTCGCGGCTTGAAGGCGATGTGAAATCAAGAACCGTGCAAAAATGGCTCGATGTTGGAACGGGACTCTTTAACCTCTTCCAGGGGCGCCGAAGCAGCATCACCTCTGCCAGCAAGGCGCTCTCCGCCAATCGTATGCAAGGTACGGCGGAATCGCGATTGGAGGCTCTGAAAGCCAAAGCGCAACAACTGCAATCCGACCTGGATGGCCTCACTGGGGGGGGCGCAGCGCAATTCGAGCAATTGGACGCATCCCCAAGAGCGACCGACGTCAAGATACTGCGCGTTTGTTGGGCATTCATCGCCTAATCGCCTAGTCGTTTGAACAACGCGTCGAGTCAACTGATTATCGTTGCCGGTAAGTAAACGGCGAACTATTCGTGCGCCATGCGGATATCGTCTTTGCGTGTACTCCTGTTGGCCGTCGCAGTCCCCCTGCTCTCCTGCGGCAACATCAACGGTGTCGTTCCTAGCGATGGTGGGCAGGACGGTTCGGTCCCTGACGCCGGCGATGGAGGCACCGATGGCGGAAATCAAGCTGTCGTCATCCACTACCATCGCGCGCTGGCGGACTACGACGGATGGACTCTCACTGCTCAAGGCGCGGTTCCGGCGAGCGCAACCGCGACAGGTACGGACGCTTTTGGGTCCACTTACTCGCTGAATGTCCCTGCAGGCACCTCGAAGCTCACCTTGGCTTTTGCCAAAGGGGGGACCACGGATCCTACCGGCTCCATCGAAGTAGCGCCCGTCCCCGCGAACGTCTGGGTGTTCTCGGGCTACAACAAGTCTTTCAATCACGCACCGCCCGTACTGCCTACGGCGACTACGTATGTCTTGTACTACTCACGACCAGACAAGACGTACACCGATTGGGGTCTCCACTTGTGGGGTGAACTTGTTACCGGTACCCAATGGCCCTCGCCGCTCCAACCTACGGGAACAGACCCGGACTACGGGGCTGCCTTTTCGATTGCGCGCGCAACGGGTGAGCTCGGAAACTGCTCTCTTGGAAACATTTGCCTCATCGTTCACAAGGGTGATGAAAAGGATCCGGGTCCCGACATGAAATGGGACCCCAAGGTCCTCGGCAACATCGTCTTCGTGACGAGCAAGCTGCTGGACCTCTCCGCCCATCCTGTCGCCGCCACCGCCTTTGGCATCAACGGCGCGTCGGCGCACATGCTCAGTCGGTCGATCCTCGCCTGGGACACGAGCCTCATCGGGGGTTCCAGCTACGAACTTCGGATTTCCGGCGATGCCGGAATTTCTGTCAGCGACGGTGGGATTGTTGGTGGCGACATGGTTCTGCCGCTGGTCAAGGAGCCTACTGGGATGCCACCGGCCTTGGCCGACCTCGCTCCTTACGCCGCCAATTGGACAGCGTTTGCTATGCAGACCGACGCAGGCATCCTCGAAACCGCGCTCAAGGGACAACTCGTCGCCGTCGCTCGCGACCCCGACGGGAAGGCACTGGCGGCAACCGAGGTGCAAACGGCCTTCGCGCTCGACGACCTCTATGCGACGACCAGCGCCGCCTTGGGGCCGACGTTCGCCTCTGTTGCCGGAGTTCCCAGCGTCGCCGTATGGGCACCTACCGCGCAAAGCGTCAAGCTCCACGTCTACGACGCCACCAAACAAGAGATTACGGGGAGTCCATTTGCCATGACTGCGAGCAATGGCGTTTGGTCACGCGCGGGTGTTCAGGATTGGTATGGAAAGTACTATCGCTTTGAAGTCGTCGTCTACCACCCAGCCACGCGAAAGATTGAAACTCTGACTACGACCGATCCCTATTCGACCAACCTCTCCTCGAACTCCGAGTATTCGCAATTCACCGATTTGAATGACCCAGCGCTTGCACCGAACGGGTGGACTTCGGCGACGAAACCAGCGCTCAGTTCGATGGGAGACGTCGTCCTCTACGAGACCCACATTCGAGACTTTTCGGCCTTCGATACTTCGGTCCGGGCAGCCGACCTCGGCAAATACTTGGCCTTTGCGGACGCAACGAACACTGCGATGCGAGCGTTGATCTCCTCCCAAGTCACTCACGTTCACCTGATGCCCGCGTTTGACTTTGCAACTATCAATGAAGACCCAAGCAAACGCATCGACATCGAAACCTCCACCGTCGGCGCGGTGTGCAACGCCGGGCTAAACAGTGTTCCGAGCGAATTTTGTGCCCTCGACGCGACGATGAAGACCGTCGATGCGCTCAAGACGTTCAAGGCAGACAGCGTTGTGCAGCAAGGAGTCGCAGCCGCCCTTTCAGCCGTCGATTCTTTCAATTGGGGCTACGATCCCCTCCACTACGGCGCTCCCGAAGGAAGCTATGCGTCGAGCGCCGAAGGAACCTCGCGCATCGTTGAGTTCCGTCAGATGGTGAAGACGCTCTCCGACAACGGTTTGCGCACCGTTCTCGATGTCGTGTACAATCATACCAACGCTTCCGGGGTCTCCCCCAATGCGATTCTCGATCGCCTGGTGCCAGGGTACTACCACCGTCGCGATACCAAGACGGGCGACGTTCTGACTTCGAGCTGTTGCGCAAACACCGCAACAGAGCATGCAATGATGCAGCGGCTCATGGCAGACACCATGGTTCGTTGGGCCACACAATACAAGATAGATGGCTTCCGGTTTGACCTCATGGGCCTTCACCTGAGAAAGAACATCGTCGATGTCAAAGCAGCGCTGAACGCATTGACCATGGCGAACGATGGCGTCGATGGATCGAAAATCATCCTCTATGGCGAAGGCTGGACCTACGATGAAATGAAAGACCGAGGCATTGCTGCAACCCAATCAGGGATGGCAGGTACCGGGGTTGCAACCTTCAACGACCGCCTTCGCGACGGCGTTCGCGGTGGCGGTCCATTTGACAACGGCGCGGCGCTCCGCGCCAATCAGGGCTGGGCAACTGGCTTGGTCACAGCGCCGAACGAAATGAACACTGCCGCTGGACAAGGGGCGACCTTGAACGTCCGCGATTCCTGGGTTCGCTCAGGTATGGCCGGTGCGGTCTCCGACTTTCGCGTCCACTTGCCCTCCGGCGCCAGCAGTTCCGCCTTCGACATCGACTACAACGGCCAGACGACCGGATACACGCGCAGCCCCATCGAGTCGATTAACTACGTTGCCGCACATGACAACGAAGAACTCTACGACATCATTCAATACAAGGTTCCGCTGGAGACATCAGCGACGCAGCGAGCGCGCGCGCAAATCGTCGCCCTGGCAACGGTTGTGTTGGGCGAAGGCATCCCCTTCATTCACATGGGTGATGAATGGCTGCGAAGCAAGAGCTTCGACAGGAATAGCTACAATTCCGGAGATTGGTTCAATCAAATCGATTGGACCGGGGCAACCAATGGCTGGGGACTTGGGCTGCCACCGGCGGGAGACAACAGCGGAAGCTATGCGACGATGCGACCAATCATTGCCGCCGCCAGCGCGCGACCTGCTGCCTCCGACATTGCCTGGACACGCGACAGGTTCCGCGAATTGCTGCAACAGCGCAAGGCCCAGCCACTGTTGCGCCTCGTCTCCGCCGACGACGTGAAGAAGCGCGTCGACTTTCCTAACGGAGGCGCCGCAAGCTACATCCCCGGATTGATGGTGATGACCGTCACCGATGGCACCGCATGCAGTGGCATTGCCGACCTCGACCCGGGCCGCGACGCGATTGCAGTATTCATCAATGCGGGGACCGCTACCCAAAGCTTTTCACTGCCGGGAGCGACAGGCTTTACGCTTTCGAGCCTTGACGCACAGTCCAGCGTCGATACCACCGCCAAGACAGCTAACTTCCAAACCATGGGCGGCAATGGAGTCTTTACTATTCCGGGCCGAACGGCAGTCGTCTTCGAGCAACCGCAAGGGACAATGCGAGGCGCCGGACTTTCTTGCAATAGCCGTTAAGCAGAGACTTCAGCTCAGAGGGGTTGCGGCGTGGGAGGCAGCGACTGCGTTCCGTACGTGTCGAGCATCGCCTCCGCAAAAGCGCTTCGGCCAATGAGCCCAATAGGCTGGCCGCTCGCGTCGACGACGACGACGGCCTCTGCACGGCCGCTCGCAAAGGCAACGAGGAGGTCCCCGTTGGTTGCCGAGTCGCTCACCCGTGCGGCGGGACGGGCGACGTCTGCAGCAATCAACATTTCGCGCAGCGCGTCGTCGCGCATGGCATCCTCGATGTACGAGGCAAGGATTGCGTGAAATTCGGTGCTCCCTGAAGTGGGAAGCACGAAGCCTCCCACGCTTCGGTCTTCGATGCGCGTCGCCAGCACCAGGACCGGCTCCGACGCCTCGGCAGTTGCGACTGTGAGCATGAGGCGGCGCACGGAGAGCGTGGGCGAAGCTTCTTCGCTGCCGCTCAAAGTTTTTAATCCGCGGGTGTGGGCGCGAAGGACGTCCCCTACGGTCACGACGCCGGAAAGGGTCTGACCGTCTCGTTCGACCACAAAAAATTGACGCTTCCCGGCCCGGCTCATTTGGGCCATCGCTTGGCTCAAGGGCTCCTCCCCTCGGACGCGGGGATGCGCCTCGACAAAAGGACGAATGGAGAGCTCTCCTTTGACCGCAGCAATGCGTTCATGCGGAAGCGCGCCCAAGAGGCGCCTGTCTTTGTCAATGACAGCGAGGTATCCACTGCCGTCGCTAGGCGCGAGCTTGCGCGCATCAGCAATCGTCGCATCCAATCCCTGAATGGTTGCCGGTGGAGACATCACATCGCGCGCCAACACTTGCATGCCGGTAACTGCATTGGGATCTGGAAGTTGAACGCCATCTTGTTCGAGCAACGCCTCGTAAATCTGGCGCGGCCGAATCCGTTTGGCGATGACATAGGACGAAGCGTTTGCAAGCATCAAAGGCAGAACGAGGCCGTAACTGCCTGTCATTTCAAAGATGATGAACACGGAAGTTATCGGTGCCCGAATGACACCCGCAAACACCGCTCCCATTCCCACCAACGTAAAGGCTCCCACTTGCGAGACAGAATGGCCAAAAGCCGCGGCGTCAGCGTAGCCAACAACGCCTCCCAACATCCCTCCTATGAAAAGCGAAGGCGCAAAAAGGCCCCCGCAGCCCCCGCTTGCATAGGAGAAAATCGTCGCGATGAGTTTGGCGCAAAGCAATGCGCCGAGTGCCTGGAAAGCCAGCTTGCCATCGAGGGCATCGGTCAATGTTTGGTAGCCCCCTCCGGTAACCCCGCTGGTCCGCAGCTGCCACAGGACGACCACCGCAAGGATTCCTGTGACCAAGCCGCCGATGGCTGGTTGCGCCCACTGGGGAACGCGTTTGAGCGAGCGGAACCACAATCGAAGCTTGAGGATTCCTTCGGAGAATCCGACGGAGACGAGTGCCGAGGTCACTCCGAGCACCGCATACATCGGGAGCGATGATGCGTGGTCAAGGCCGTAGATATGGTGCACGGCGATGACGGGCTGGACTCCAAAGATTCCCCGTTCGATGACGGCAGCAAGTGCAGCAGCCACCACGATGCCCGAGAGGACAGTATGATCGAGGCGACCAACGATTTCCTCAATCGTAAATGTGACCGCGGCAATCGGTGCATTGAATGCCGCCGCAATTCCTGCCGCTGCCCCTACCGGGTTGAGACGACGCGCGGTAGCGGGAGTCAGCGCAGCCCCGCGCGCGACGAGACTCGCGGCTCCAGCACAAATATGGACGGTTGGCCCCTCGCGACCGAGCGATGCGCCAGTGGCAATTTGGAAGGCTCCAATGAAGAACTTGCCAATCGCATCCCGTAACTTGATGGAACCGTCGCCGAGAATGTAGGCGCGCTTGACATCTGGAATTCCCGAACCCCGCGCTCCAGGGACGACCTTCGAAAGGAGAATTCCCGCGACAATTCCTCCGACTGTCGGGGTGAGAATCGTCCACAGAATCCACTGCGAACCGGGAGCTTTCATCGCCCTGTCGATGAACAGGCGCTCGCCTTGCGAAATTGCCAGGTGAAAGGCCACGGCAAGGAGACCCGAGAGGGCACCAAGAATCAGCGCGAGCGTGAAGAGTCGCTCCGATTCTTGCTTGTAGGTCCGCCGTAGGAATCCGCGCCCCGCAGCGAGAGTTGCGCTGAGAGAAAGGCTACCCAACAGCCGGTGTCTCCTCCGCGTTCATATGCGTTTCTAACCCGCCTGGTCGAAGATGGGGTTCCAAAAAGGCAATCGAGGAGGCGCCTCGAAGCACGAACCCTGGAATTACCGTCGTAACCAGCGCGTAGACCATCAGCGCACCGTAGAGCTCCGTGGAAATGGCGTAACGCTCCTTCAAGATATCGGCGAGAACGATAGTGAATACCAAGGTCGGGACGAGCGACAACCCAACTTTCGCGGCAGCACTCCACTTTTCCCGCAGCGCGACGCGGCGCAGAACCGCGACGGAACCAACTCGTAGCGGAACAGCAATGGCCACAAACAACAACCCAAGAAGCACTGCCCTCCAAGTGAAGGATTCCTTCTCCAAGTGGAGTCCAGCCTTGAAGAAGTAGAAGGGAATGAAAAAGGAAGCAAACAGCTCGATTCCAATCGTTACTCGCTGAGAAGCCAACTGCGGGATCCGCTTGCGCAAGCGCACGGCAGTCACGCCAACAACGAATGCCCCGACCAAATAGTAGACGCCTAACTCGCGCGTGGCCGATGCACACACGAGCGCTAGAATCACCAAGAAAGCAAATTCGGATTTCGGCGCGTGGGGCAATATCCAAGAAGCAAATGCATGGAAGACAGCGGGCAGGATGAAAACGAGCGCAACCAAGGCAGCAGATGCGACAGCCAAGTTGGTTGCCGTATGCGACTGCACCACGACGAACAATGCCAGGAGCGCCAGAAGCTCGGTGGAAATTGCTTTGGTCTTGACCCAAAACTGTTGATCCGCATCGAGGTCAAAGCGAGCCAGCGCATCGAGGATGAACCCCGTCGAAGGAGTGAGAATCGCAAGTGCAAGCAGCATCGCCGCGCGCCATTCGATCCCAAACATCGGGCGAAGGATCGCGACGCCAAGTGCGACCAGGGCGATTTGCAACACCAAGTTCAGCAGCGTGATCGACGCGCCCTTTCGGAGATCAGCAAAGTCTACCTCTAATCCCGCAAACAAAAAGAGCGCAACGATGCCTAGCGTTGCCAACAGCGGCAATACCGGGTCGTGACTAAAAAAACCGAAGCCCATTCCCAAGATGGCGCCAAGAATGACGCAGGTAATCGCGCTCGGGAGCCGAAACCTTTGAAGCATGCGCGGAACGATGAAGAGCCCCGCGACGACGATGAGATACTGGATGTCAGCGCTGAGCGACGAAGAAGGTTGCACGAACTCTTCCTAGACGATCCTGAGACTCCCAGGGTTGGCAAGTTCACAAAAGAGCCGCTCCAGAGCGAAGGGAAGCCCCCGAAGGGCCCCCTGTTGGTTACCTAATTCTGCGCGGGCGTCACCTTGCAGATTCTGTTGTTACCGCTATCCGCGACGTAGAGGTTGCCTTGCGCATCGCTGGTGATGCCAATGGGATGATTGAAGCCGCCCGCTCCGCTGGCCACCAAAGTTGTAACCACGCCAGCTCGTGTGACCTTGCGGATAATATTGTTGCCGCTATCTGCCACGTACAGGTCGCCCCTGGCATCAATCGTGATGCCCTCCGGTTCATCGAACCTTGCGTCCGATCCGGTACCATCTGCCGAACCAGATTTTTTACTACCGACAAATTCCGAGTCTTCGCCTTCGAGTGTTACCGAATCGATTGTGTTGTTCTTCGTATCTGTGACATAGAAAATCCCCTGGGCGCTCAGGGCAATTCCAATGGGAGATTTGACGTCAGTAGCGCCTTTCCTGGTCAAAGTCGTTACCACGCCGGCCATAGTAATCTTACGGATATTATGGTTCTTCGAATCCGTTACGTAGAGGATTCCCTGCGCATCTATAGTGATTCCTTGAGGCATGCTGAAGCGCGCGGCCGCGCCGGTACCATCTGCCGAGCCATTCATGTCACCACCGGCGATGGTTGTGACTACGCGACCCATGGTTACTTTGCGGATTGCTTGGCTCCCCGTATCAGCAACGTAGAGGTTGCCTTGGCTATCAATCGTAATCCCTTCCGGGTTGCTAAAGCTCGCGGCCGTACCGGTTGCATCGGTTTTTCCGAACTTTCCACTGCCGGCCACCGTGGTGGTAACTCCAGCGGCGGTAACTCGACGGACTAGATTGCCGTCGGTATCTGTCACGTAGAGGTTGCCTTGGGCGTCTATTGTAATGCCTCGGGGGTTGCTGAACGTCGCTGCCGCACCGGTGCCATCGAGCGAACCCCGCGCACCATTGCCCGCGAGGCTTGTGATTCGCCATTCCGTTAGCGTCACTGTCACCGTCGAGGCGCTCGAAATCACATTGGAGCCGTCCTTGGCCTTCGCCGTAATGGTGGCCTTGCCCTCGGCGACGCCGCGCACGAGTCCGCTCGCATCTACGGTGACTTTGGTTACATCGCTGCTGGTCC
>JBGSMZ010000133.1:0-8930 GCA_041739845.1 Myxococcaceae bacterium | reverse complement strand
GTGACAAAACCTCCTGGATTGCACGTTCTCGCGCTGGGGCTCATCGCGGGCGCAGTACTGCCTGGATGCCGCGGTTGCGAATCAGACAAGCCGCCAGTTCACTTGATTCAAAACATGTACACGCAGGAGCGCGGCAAGGCTTATCGGGCTGACAAGAGCGGCCGCTTTTCAAACGGGCGCGTATGGCAAGAACCGGTGGAAGGAACCGTTGCGCAGGATGAGCTCGATGTCGATGAAACGCTTCAGTCTGGCGTTTCTACAGATGGGGGGAAACCCACCCAAGCTTTTCCAGGGGCGCTCAAACGTGACGGAACCGTTCCCGACGACCTCGCAGACAGGGGAGCGGTTCGCTATGCCATCTATTGTGCGCCCTGCCACGGAGCTGCGGGTGACGGGAAGGGTCCACTCGCCCAACCAGCGCTCACCGGCGAGCCGCGCCTGACGGTGCCGCCGCCATCCTTCAATGACGAAAGGCGCAAGGGGCTTTTGGCTGGGCAGATGTACCAAGCGATAGCCGTCGGCGTGAACAACGGGAACATGCCGGGCTATGCCTCGCAGATTCCGGTCTACGACCGCTGGGCGATCGTGGCGCACATTCGTCGGGACATTCAGAAGCAGGACTACGAAAGCGGAGAGGAAGTTTCGGCAGTTCTAGTCACCAAAGCCAGCGTCGAAGCCGGTGAGGGACTCTACAAGGCCAAGGGTTGCAACGCCTGCCACTCGCTGGACGGGTCCAGGTTGGTAGGGCCGAGCTTCAAAGGCGCCTACGGCCACGAAGTCGAGACGAGTGCCGGAGCTGTCAAGGTAGACGACTCCTATATCCGCGAATCCATTCTTCAGCCGATGGCCAAAATTGTTACCGGCTATCCTCCTGCGATGCCGCCCCAGCAGCTCAATGAACTGGAGCTGCAAAGCGTCGTGCTGTTCATCCAGAGTGTGAAGTGAGGAAGCGAACGTGAGTAAAGAAATCACCCTTCCTGCAGACATTGAAATTTTCCCGACGAGCAAATGGGCGAAACTCCCGACCATCGGCGGCGTCCTTGGAGTGATCGGCCTGGTGGTGACGCTGGGAGCAGCGCAGTCCGAAAGCACGCGAACGCGCGCGATGTTCTCCTATTTGTGGGCGTTTGAAGTGTTCTTGGGGGTGGCGCTCGGCGCCTTGGGCTTCTTGCTCATCGACTACGTAGTGCGTGCAGGTTGGTCCGTTTCGCTCCGGCGCATAACCGAAACACTCGCGGCGACGCTTCCCCTCTTTGTCATTCTCTTCATTCCTATCGCCACGATTGGGTTTCACGCGCTCTATCCCTGGACCCACGAGACGGATGCAATTCTAGAGAGGAAACGCTGGTTTCTCTCGCCGCACTTCTGGTATTTACGCTCAGCGCTCTACCTGTTGGTTTGGACTGCCATCTCCACGTACTTTTATCGAAACTCGCTCCGCCAAGATGTACTGGGGGCAGACCACGCAAAACGGGACGCCATTTCCCGAAAGCTGCGTAAGGTCGCTGCAGGAATGATTCCGATTTGGGCGGTGACGCTGAGCTTTGCGTCCTTTGACTGGATCAAATCACTCTCACCGCATTGGTACTCGACGATTTTCGGCGTCTACCTGTTCTCCGCCTCTATCCTCGCTTTCTTTGCACTCACGACGCTCATTGCGCTTGGGTTGCAAAGGGGCGGAATGATGAGGACTGCGGTAACCACGGAACACTTTCACGACCTCGGCAAGTACACGTTTGGATTTACGGTATTTTGGGCCTACATCGCGTTCTCGCAGTTTATATTGATTTGGTACGCGAATATCCCAGAGGAAGTCGTCTACTACCTCACGCGAACCAACGGCGGGTGGGCGCCCATTTCCTACTCGCTCCCAATCGCGCACTTCCTTGTGCCATTCTTGTTCTTGCTCTCGCGTCACGTCAAGCGCAACCGGTTCGCCCTTGCGTTCGCTTCCGTGTGGACGCTCGGGGTCTACTTGGTGGACATGTATTGGTTGGTGCTCCCCAATCTTGGCACCGAAGGGCTGCACTTCCAGCACGCCCATTTCTCGCTAAGCTGGTTTGACCTTTCAGCCTTGGCCGGCGTGGGCGGGGCTTTCTTTGCGGTATTTGGCGCCCTGTTGAAGCGTCACAAGGTCGTGGCGATCAACGACCCGCGCCTCCCTGAGGCGTTGGCGCACGAGACTTACTGAAGTCGACGCTGGCAAGGGCTTCGCTGTGGTCGGAAAGCGCTTTCACTGGCTACATCCAATCGCAAAGCCAATGGTTACGCACGTAAAAGCGAGTCGAACAACGTCGCGGTCTGGTCTGGATGTCGGTCGGGCGACAATGTTAGTGATGCGCCAAATGACGGCGAGTGTGTGACCGACCAACGCGCTCGCATGAGAGCGTGACGCAACCAAGCAAATGGTAAGGTTCGCTGCTGAAGGAAATGCCGACAGTGCCAAAGCCATAGCCCAAGCCTTTGCGCGCCGGTGTTCTGTTGACCAGTCGCCTCTCCAAGCGTCATTGGGCGCGCTCTGACGCGGCGCGGCAGCGGATGGTGTCACAAGTCTGGAAGCGGAAGTCAGAAGGGAGTAGAGAAGCCCCTGTACGCGTGAATCTCATCTTGGGGACCGAATGCAGCTACTTGGCCGAACGACTCTACGCGCAGTTACCGTCGGGATTGCGCTCATCGCAGGTGCGGCGTCCGCGGAGCCGAGGTTGCTAAGTATTGCGGATGCGCCCGTTCTTGCACACGCACTAGCGACACCGCTCAACAATGGCATGAATATGAATATGGCTGCGACGGAAATGGGAAGGGACGAAGGAATCTCGTTTCACGCGCACCTGGGAGTTGGATTCCTTGCGGGGCTCGCCGGTTCGCTTGCAGGTACGTACATCGGCGTTGGCTTGGGCTCGCTGTCGAATACACTCATCGGTGCGGTTATCCCGGTGCTCCTTTCAAACCTCTTCATCGCTCCCTTCATAACCGTGCTCACGGCCTGGCTCGTGGGCAACGCGATATCTCCCGGGCGCTACAAGTTTTGGTTGCCCTGGACGGCTGCATTCGTGCTTCACGCGGCTTGCTATATCGCCGCGAGTTTTCTTGGGGTCGCATGGCTGGAGTCAGTCGGTATGCTTGTATACACGGCGATCGACGCACTGGTCATGAGCGTCGGTTCCGTCGGACTTATGCACCTCTTGGATCGAAGGCCGGAGGTGACGACCATTCGGTCCTTCGTCCCCAACGTCAGCGACACCAAACTCCTCTCGTTCTCGAAGGTGACGTTTTGAGCACCTTCAAGGGTTTCAGCGCAGGAGGGATAGGAGCGCTCGTCTTGCTAGCAGCTCCCTCGATGGCGCAGACGCCAACCTGCTCTGCATTGGCACAAGGGCGTTCCTCTTGGCCAACCCAGGACTGGACCTCCAGTCCTGTGAACGTGACTGCGAAGGCGGCGGAGATTCGTGCGCTCGAGCAGGAGTTCTTTACGCTCACGGGGAAAGACAGGGAGCGCATCGGTCTTCGCACCGACGCCCTTCTCATCGTGAAGAAGGGCGTCATCGTCTACGAGAAGTATGCGCGCGGCTACACC
The DNA here is from genome assembly GCA_041739845.1 of Myxococcaceae bacterium. GTDB lineage: Bacteria > Myxococcota > Myxococcia > Myxococcales > Myxococcaceae > JBGSMZ01. The sequence goes on along the minus strand of JBGSMZ010000133.1, from coordinate 5,356 downwards.
GCATCAAATCCGCACATCAGCTGGTCCGTGGCAAAGAGCATCAGCAGCACGTTGGTCGGGATTGCATCGGGTGCGGGTGCGCTTCAACTCGACGATTCTATTTGCAAATACTTGACCGAATACGCATCCAAAACGGAGGTGTGCAAGATTCGGGTTCGTGATGCGATTACCTTTGGGACAGGGCTCAAATGGCAAGAAGGGTACGAGGATGGGCCCCGCAATACCTCGAGTGTCATCAGCATGTTGTTGGGAGAGGGCTATCGGAATCAACTCAAGTTCCTCTTGGGGCACGCGATTGCAGCGGCTCCTGGAGCCCAATGGCTCTATTCGACGGGGGACGCCGAACTCGCCGCAGCGCTCGCAAAGCGCGCCTTGGAGCCAGCCTACGGCGCCAACGCTTTTTTCACCGTGCTCTTCAATCGCATTGGGATGTGGTCGGCTGTCCTCGAGCAAGATGCCACCGGCACTCCCCAGGGAGGCTCGAACTTTTACGCAACCCCGCGCGACTATGCGAAGTTTGGCTACCTCTTCTTGAATGGCGGCTGCTGGGAAGGTCAATGGATTGTGCCGCCAGGCTGGGTCGAGGTGGCCACGACGCCATCTGAGAACTACGTGGCCAACGCCGACGATGCGCAAGATGTCCCCAGCGGCTACATGTGGTGGCTTAACAAGCCGACCTCCGCTCGCGCGACACCTGTGCGCAGCGCCAAGGACAAACCCTGGAAGGATGCGCCGGATGACGCGTACACGGCGATTGGACATTGGGGTCAATACGTCGTCGTGGTGCCGTCCAAGGACATGGTGATCGTCCGCACCGGCGATGATCGCAATGCGAACGTCAATATCAACACGCTCATCACTCTTTCCGACGCGGTGGCGCAATGAACCGGATCCTCGCGGTTGCGACTTTGCTAGCGGTCGGCGGCTGCGCGAATGAGACCGCAACCCCCCGAACCTTCGCCAACAATGACCTCCAACTGTCGGCCACCAATGGCGCACGCCTCGGGTGCTCTTGCGCGTTTGTCATGAAGATGGACGACACGTTCTGCACGGCTTGGGTGAAGGCGGATCCGGATGTCGCTGTGGTGCGCTTCAACCGAACATCGAACTCGGTCATTGCGGAAACCTTCGTCAGCTGGGCGGCGCAGGCAATCTACGTGAGTGCCTCGACGGGTTGCAGACTCGAATAGTCGAGGCGGCGTCAAGCAGCCAGGCGAAACCGAAAGAGACTCTTGTCCTGACCTAGACTGCACTCGCTGGCAGCTCGAAGGGTGGCTGCATCGTGCGGAGGTTGCGCGCCAAGATCCAAACGCCGAGCCCTGCCATAAGTATGGAGATGAATTGGCTCACGGAGATGTTGTACGCAGCTCCGAGGGGTATCGCACTCGCAAGCCCGTCAAAGCCGCTCGATGCAAGGAGTCCATGCAGGGTACCGCGCTCCAGGTCGCCCCGGAAGGTTTCGACGGTCGATCGCAAAAAGGCATAGCAGATGAGCCAGGTCGCGACGATTTGGCCATGGAACCGGCGGTAGCCGCGCATCGTCAGCAAGAGCACGAAGAGTAGCAATTGTCCGACCGACTCGTAGAGCTGGGTGGGGTGAATCGGTAGTGTGTGGCCGTGCTGGACTACCCAATCGGCAATGGGTGTAGCGCCAGCGAGCGGCGACGTAAGCACTTGTCCCGTTTGTTCGACGACCCATCGGGTCTCGTGAATCCGGTCCGACATCGAGGAAAACGCGAGGCTCGGGGTCGGACCGTGGGTCCCAATGAGGGTCCGAACTGCATCGGTCCCTGGAAACTCTGCCGCGAATGGCAACTGGGCGCGGGTCGTCACTTTGCCCCAGCAACACCCTGCAGAAAAACAACCCAGTCGACCGAAGGCTTGTCCGAGGGAAACGGTGGGGAGCGCCAAGTCGGCCAAGCGAACAAATTGAATTCCATTGGCCAGGCAGAACCATGCAGCAGCCAGCGCCGCCCCAATCAATCCGCCGTAGAATACGAGTCCACCACCGAACATGTTTCCCAGTCCGGTGAGCCCACCGCCACCCAGCAGGGCAAAGGCAATTCGCGCCACGACAAAGGTCGTCATGAACCACCGGAAGGCACGCTGCAGGATGCGCTCTCTCAGCGAAGCCTGGGCAAAGAATCTGGTGCGCCCGGCAACCGCTATAATCAGCGCCACAAGTACCAAAATATCGACGACCACCGCATAGGCTTCGAATGCGCGAAAGCGGTCATCGAGGTAGTCCCGAAAGTTCACGATGACGTAGAGTTCCCGCGATCCAATGATTCCGCCTAAGAAAATATAGAAACCGATGTCGAGGACTTGCAGGCGACGATGCTCGCCGAGTTGGCCCTCCCATTCACGCTTGGCGAGCCACGACGAAACGGTGATGGCAGACGCAAATCCACTTCCGATTAAGAGACCGTAAGTGTGAAGCGGGATCCCGACGCCTCGTCCATGGCCAAAGACCGGAATCCATGCCGAGGGCGGAAACGCGAAAGACAGGCCGAACAGCCCGATTGCGCATACGACGATGCCGTAGAGAAATGCCTGATTTCTTCGCGTTGAAGTTTTGGGCGGAAGGAGTTCTCCGACGGCGGACCGTTCACCTTCCGCGCCTCGCCAGCCGTTCCAAGCAGCGACTATGGTGACCAAGGCCACAAGCAGGTAGGCAAGGATGCGACTCAGTTCGGAATCAAATGAAAAACGGTAGAGTACGGGGAGCACGGTCCTGCGCCTATTACCTCCGAGAGGACTCCGCTGACAACCGCGCGCTGCCTTGCAATGCGCTATGAACCACCTCGACTATGAAATTGCAGGCCGAAACCTTCACAGCGCGCTTGATGCGGGCCCGGATGCTGACCTCGCGCGTTCGCGAACTCGTCTTCGCGCGGACTGACGGTCAATCGTTTTGCTTTCAATCTGGGCAGTGGGTGCAGCTGCAATTCCCCTTCAACGACGTCTACGGGAAGCCGCTTCGGCGCTCCTATTCCATCGCGAGCATTCCCCAGCCAGCGCCCAACGCAGGAACTTTTGAATTGCTGGTAACCTTGATCGATAGAGGGAAGGGCTCGACCTTCCTTCACGAGATGGCCGAGGGCGACCTCGTGCAATGCAAGGGCCCTCAGGGGCATTTTCTGCGCGCGGTGGAATCGCCACAGCCGTCGTTGTTCATCGCCACCGGAACCGGCATCGCGCCATTTCGAGGGATGATTGCGGACTCCATCCGAGCCGGCCATACTGCCCCTCTGTGGCTGCTCTTTGGAATCCGTCATGAGGCCGACGCCCTGTATCGAGAAGAATTCGAATCCCTGGAGAAGCGCTACCCATTCGTGCGCTGCGCCCTTTCGCTCTCCCGCCCGCAGGATGGATGGAGCGGTCTTGCGGGCTATGTGCAGACACACGTCGCTCGCCAGTGGAAGGCGTTCCCTTCTCGGGAGACTGCGCACGTCTACGTCTGTGGCGTTTCAAAGATGCTGATTGAAGTTCGCGCCATCTGCAAGAGCGAACTCCAGCTTCCGCGAGAGCGAATCCACGTAGAAAGCTATGGCTGAGGCAGTTTTGCAGTCTCTTTGCGCGAGACAGCAAAAAGCCCACCACGGAGTCTCCGCGGCGGGCTTCTGCTTTGCCTCGGTGAGGATTTGCCTAGAAGGCTGCTTCGGCCCCTAACGTCAGGATGATGTCGAGGGGCGTGCGGAAGGGTGGGATCCTCGGCTGCGGTGGCTGCGAGTCGTAGTTCAAAATGAAGCCCGCAGTCAGTGCAATATAGCTGGTAATCGCCGCGGAAAGCTTGGTGGTGTTGTTGATGAGCACGCGCCCTGCGGTCTGACCACGGCTGCCAGGAAGAAAATAGGGAATGACTTCGAGGTCTTCGGAAATCCGGATATTCTTGGCCGGGCTCCAGCGGAACGCGAGCGCTGCTCTGCCGGCGAGAATGCCGATGCCGAGAGGGGTCTCGGTAGCCGCACTTACTGGGAAGTATTGCCAATGGGTTTCGTAGCCACCGCGCAGGCCAATGTCGAGGCGCAGGTAGAGTTTCTGCCAGTCTTTGATCTTTCGATCCGCGACGTTGAGCAAGGTGAAGCCCACGCCGAGGTCACCGAGGTGTCGGGCCTCAATGTTCTTGATGTGATCAAAGTCTTCAGTCCAAGCTGCGTAGATACTGACGATGTCCGTAAGGAACCTATCGCCGCGGACGCTCGCCCCAGCGTTGAGTGCGGCCACGTTGGTGACTTCTGCCGTCGTGTATTGACCGTTGATCGTCGTCGGTTTTCCTGCCGCATCGACGCTGGTGATCACCGTGGTGGTCAGCGTCCCATACGCCGCCCAGGCGCGAATACCGAGTGCCCATACTGTCCACTTTCGCGTGAGTCCGAGATTGAAGGTGAGGGTGAAGCTTTGGGTGTTCCCCGCGAGGAGCGCCAAGTTCAAGCCTGCAAGTCCTTTCCAACCAGCTGGCGGAGCCGGCTCTTTGTTGACAACGGCTTGCGGGGCAAAAGCCTTGGCGATTTGCTCGGCTGCGAGCGCTGCACGCTCAGCCGACAGCGCAGCGCGCTCCGCGGGAGGCAGGAGCGAATAGTCCAGCGTAGGCGCTTTGGTCAGGACGGCCTGCGGCGCAGTTTCTGCCGCTGGTTTCGGTGCGGCGGTCAGCGTTGGCGTAGCCTGCCCCAAGGCAGCGGCAAGCGTAACGGTCATCAGCAACATGGAAGTTCCTTTCTCAACAACTCCGTGGGTTCCTGCAGGATTTTGCTAGGGAATTATAGTTCCAAGAATGTGCATCCGCCTCAGTGCAAGAGGCATGAGCGGATCGAGCTTTCCAAACACCCAAAGCACTCCGATTGCCAGCACGGCGAATAGCACAAGGTAGAGGAGCCACGGAGTGCGCTTTTCCTCAAAGGGGTCTTTCGTATCGATGTGAGACCCTTTTGGAATAGCGGCGAGCTGCGTGAGCGAACCTCCAAAGGGGATATTGAGTTTGGCCCGCGTGTTTACCGCCCAGCCATTGGCGTCCAGCAGCGGACCGATGTTGCGGCGTCGCAGCTTGAGCCAAGCCAACACCATGGAAGGCGTGCTGATTGCGAGCAAGATTCCGAGGAAACCCAAGGGCATCCACACGCCCAGTCCGGTGAACGCCTGAAAGAGGAGTCCTAAGGCCGCCACCATGCCGCCAACGGCAACTCCCATTGCAGCGATGATCCCCACGTCGAACTTCTTCGGGGCCGCCGCTGGAGCTTTGGCTGCAGCATCCACAGCACCGGTTTGCAGCGAACTCTCTGAAGCTTTGTCCGCATCTCCAGCGCGCTTGGAAATGAGTCCCTCGATGAAGCGCGCGAGCCGCCGATAAGGGGCCCAA
>JBGSMZ010000125.1:0-7019 GCA_041739845.1 Myxococcaceae bacterium | reverse complement strand
GGAATTCGCGACTGCCAAGCAATTGACGACGGTCACCCGCGAGGCCTTGCATGCCTTTGCCAGCGCTCACATTGGACCGCGCGTGAGCCACTTGTACGTGGCAGGAAATTTCGACGCGAAAGGAACGCTGGCGCTCATTTCAAAGCTGTTTGGCGATTGGGTCCAAGGGCCTGCCACGGCTCCTGAGGTGCCATCGGCGCGCGGCCTGATCGAGCCTGCTTCGGTGGTCATCGTGGACAAACCCGAATCCACCCAGGTCCAGCTTCGAATTGTGGCCGCCGGCGTCCCTCGATGCACTCCTGACTACTTTGCGATTCTCGCCATGAATGCTGTGCTCGGGGGGGCGTTTACTTCGCGCCTCATGAGGGAAATCCGGGTGCGCCGCAGCTTGAGCTACGGAATCGACAGCAGCTTCGACATGCTTTCCGCTGGCGGAACCTTCACCATTTCTTCCCATACGCAAACCGCAACCGCCGCCGAACTGGTGCGTGCAGCCCTCGACGTCGTGGGAGCAATGCGAGCGAGAGGCCCTACAGCCGCGGAGCTTCTTCGGGTCAAGCGCCTCATCGCCGGACTGTATCCATCTCGCCTCGAAACGAGCGATGGCATCGCCGCTGCGCTTTCAGAGGTCGTTCACTTTGGATTGCCGAGTGATTGGATCCACCAATTTCCCAGCCGGATTGCGGGCGTTCGACGGGTCGACGCGGCGCGTGCTGCATCGAAGTACCTTCCTAAGGGTGCGTGCGCAATCGTGGCGGTCGGAGATGCGCGAGCGCTGTCGAAGGACCTGGGAACCTTTGGAAAAGTGCGCGTCGTGAGACCCTCCAATCTGGGATAGGCGGTTGGGATGTTGCCCAGCCGCCCGCAGGCGAAGACAGGGACCGGCGCATGGGCTAAGCCTCGGCCGCGCATGCCATCAATGCCACGGCAGACGCCCATCGCCGCTCTTGTCAGGGGAATCGAAGCGGTAGGTCGAAGGATAATCGCCCTTACCGAAGAGCTTGGAGGTCTTGCGTTTCTCTTCGCCAGGATTGTCTTTCTCGCAGCGCGCCCGCCGTACCGCATCATGAACCTCTTCGCGCAACTCGACTTTGTCGGGGTCGGGTCAATCGCCATTATCGCCTTGACCGGGGTCTTCTCGGGAATGGTATTCGCCCACCAGAGCTGGCGTGCATTCGAACTCTTCAATGCGCAAAGCCTCGTAGGCCCAACCGTCGCGCTCACGGTGACGAGAGAGCTCGCACCTGTATTTTCCGCCTTGATGGTGACGATGCGCGCCGGTAGCGCAATGTGCACCGAACTTGGAACCATGCGCGTCACCGAGCAAGTCGACGCCCTCGAGACGATGGCGGTAGATCCGATTCAATACTTGCTGGTTCCGCGAGTGCTCGCGGGCCTCATCATGGTGCCGATGTTGGTCCTCCTCTTTGACGTCGCCGGGATGAGTGGCGGCTACTTTATCGCGGTGGTGGTCCGAGGAATGTCCGCGGGAACTTTTATTACGCGCACGCAGCAATGGCTTGAACCACAGGACATCGTTGAGGGACTCGTCAAGGGAGCGGTGTTTGGTCTTTTCGTGGCCCTCGTCGCTTGCTATCGCGGCTACAATGCGTCCGGTGGCGCCCAGGGGGTAGGGGCTGCCACGACGCGGGCGATGGTCATGGCGGCATTGGGCATATTCATCTTGGATTACATCGTGGGCGTCCTCATCCGTTGAATACCGAACTTCCCATGATTGAAGTGGCCGGGCTCAAGCGCTCCTTTGGGGCCCATGAAGTCCTCAAGGGCATCGACCTCAGCGTCGCTGCTGGTACTACCTGCGTCATTCTCGGTGGCTCCGGGAGTGGAAAGACGGTGCTGATGAAACATCTCATCGGCCTCCTCAAGCCCGATGAGGGAGTGGTCCGGGTCGACGGGACGCGGATCGACAACATGGGAGCGCAAGAACTTGCGGAGGAACGGCGTAAATTCGGAATGGTATTTCAGGGGGCAGCGCTCTTTGACTCAATGAGCGTCTACGAGAACGTGAGCTTCCCACTCCGCGAACACCGAAAAGACCTCACAGAAGACCAGCGGCGCGAGATCGTCCGGCAGAAGCTCGCGCTTGTTGGCCTTAAGGATATTGACGACCGCCTGCCCTCTGAACTCTCAGGGGGAATGCGAAAGCGGGTCGGACTCGCGCGCGCCATCGTGCTCGATCCGAAAATCGTACTCTATGACGAGCCGACGACGGGGCTCGATCCGATAACGACGAGCTATGTCGATGAGATGATACTCGCTGCGAAAGAAAAACTCGCAGTTACCTCGGTTGTCATCAGTCACGATATCGCCTCTTCCTTCAAGGTCGCCGACACCATCGCATTTCTCTATGAAGGGAACATCGCTGCCTTCGGGTCACCGGAAGAATTTCGGCGCACAAAGCACCCGGGGGCCAAGCTGTTCCTCGAAACATGGTTCGGAAAGAACTGAGGCCTCGCATTGGTCGTGCACAGCACCATGACGCACGGTAGGGTCGGCGATCTGTGAAGACCTTCATGACCCCGTTCCGTGTAGGACTCCTCGTCTTGCTCGCCGGAGCCATCCTTCTTGGGTTTCTGACTTTTGTTCGAAAAGGGACCTCAGGAGCGGACCGCATCGTCGTCAAGGCCTACTTCCGAGACGCTTCGGGTTTGAATCAACGAAGTCGAATCCAGATCGCAGGAATCCAGGTCGGTGAAATCATCTCTATCGAGCTGGAAGGCGTTCGCGCCAGACTCAAGATCGCGATTCGCACCGATGCGCATGTTCACACCGATGCGGCCCTCGTCAAAAGGTCCGAGTCGCTGCTCGGAGACTATCTCCTCGATTTGAGCCCAGGTTCCGAGGGTGCCCCGCTGCTCAAAGACGGCGATGAGATCGCGCAAGTCCTCGACGCTTCCGGGACGGATGAAGTCCTTCGCTCCTTAGGAGCCATTGCCTCCGACATCCAATCGGTGACCAAGTCGCTGCGCGTCGTGTTGGGCGGGGCCGAAGGTCAGAAGTCGATGGATTTGATCGTGAAGAACTTGGTGTCCATCACCAGCTCCTTGAACACCACGCTCACCCAAATGGGCGAACAGGTCGCCACTGTCATGGACAACGTCGTCCAAGTGACTTCCGATGTGCGTGCACTGAGCGAGCGCGAGAAATCGCGGGTGGACTCCATCATTTCTAACGTCGATCAAATCTCCGTCGATACGCGCGAAGTGGTCGCCTCCATTCGACGGATTGTCGGCAGCAATGAGGGAAGTGCCTCCGAACAAATCGCAAGCGTCAAAGAGAGTCTCGCGAAACTCGACCGAACGCTCGGGAACATCGAATCGGTGACGAAAGAAATCAAAGACCACAAGGGTATTGCCGGTGCGCTCCTCGACGAAAAGACGGGTCAGAGCTTCACGGAAGCCATTGGCGGCCTCTCCGAATATCTCACCCGGCTCACCAATCTCAATCTCGAGGCGAGCATTCGCGCCGACTACCTATTCAATCAAGCCTCAGCGAAGACAGCTCTGGCCGTACGCATTATTCCGCGGCCCGACAAGTTCTACTTGCTGGAACTCGTGGACGATCCACGCGGCCTGGTATCTACCTCCTACATTCAGCAGAATCCTCCGAGCGCAGGAAATCCGGCGGTCCAACGCGAGGTCGTCACTACCCAGGGCTACAAGTTCAGTGCCCAATTTGCGAAGAAGTATGGGTATTTCACGCTTCGCTTGGGAATCATCGAATCGACGGGTGGTCTCGGCGGCGATTTCAACCTCCCGATCAAGTACCCCTACCTGTCGAGGAGCATCCCCGATGCACTTTCCGTCAAGCTCGACGTTTTCAACTTTAGCGTCAATGAATTGCGATGGCCTCGCCTGCGGGCGACCGTCCGTTTGGTTCCCTTCGAACATTTCTTCGTCAATGGCGGCATCGATGATTCGCTGAACGATCCGAATCGCGAAGTCCTCACTAACCGCTTGACGAGCGGGCGGGACTTTTTCGTTGGAGCGGGGGTCTATTTCACCGACTCCGATTTGCTTTCGGTGCTGCCCGTCGTCCCGCGGCCTTAGGCCGGGTCAACTCCAGTGCCAATGGTTCGCTGAAGGCCGATGCATAGCGGGTCGTAAACTGCTTTTGCGAGTAAGTATGGTGTTGGCACCCGCGCGCCTCGATGCAGTAGGTCGCCGCCAGCGAGCCCAAACGACTGCACGCGCGGAGCGCGAGGCCGCGAGAAAGCCCAAGGACAAAGCCGCCGAGGTAGGCGTCCCCGGCACCGGTGGGATCCACGACTGCATTGGGAGTCACCGCAGGGATGATGACGTCTTCCTCCTGGGAGTGGATGCGCGCCCCGCGACTCCCGAGTGTGACGACCGTGACGGGGGCCATCGCGAGGAGCTTGCGCTCTGAAACTTTGATGGCTTTTGCGACCAGTCCAAGCTCGTATTCATTGGCGATCAGTACCGAGCACCCCGCGAGGCCCAGGCGGATCTGTTCGCCTGACATCCGCGGCGTCTGCTTGCCGGGATCGAAAACATAGCGAACGCCGAGGTCCCTGCAGGCGCGGGTATGAACTTCCATGGCCACCGGGTCGGTGGGGGAAACGACGACCCAATCGGACTTGCGGACCCCAAGCTGACGAAGGTCCACATTCCGAGCGTGGGAGGCCGCCCCAGGGTAGAACGACACGATTTGGTTGTCCGCCGAATCGGTGGTGATGAAGCAAGACGCTGTGAATTCGCTGGCAACAATGCGAATGCCCTCGGTGCGGACGCCGAGGTCCTTCAGGGCGGTCTTGTAGGCTGAAAAATCGCTTCCCGCGGCTGATGCGATCGTCGGCGTCGCTCCGAGGAGTGCCAGCGTGTAGGCAATATTCCCTGCGGTCCCGCCTCTCATTCGCTTCATGGAGTTCACCAAGAAGCTTAAGGAGATCGTGTGGAGCTTGTCCGGGAGGAGGTGCTCGGCGAAGCTCCCAGGGAAGCCCATAATGTAGTCGTAGGCGAGGGAGCCGCAGACGAAGATTTGCGCAGGGCGCTTCGAGCCGACGGTTGCGGAATGTTTTCGAGTGTGTATGTTGTGCTCCTTCATTCCGCCGCTGGAATCTCTCCACGGCATCTCTTCCGAGCGCCTCTATGAAAGTCGACGTTCACCCGGTCTATGCCCCGTCGCGAATCTCTTGCGCTTGCGGAAACGTGATTGAAACGCGCTCTACGCGCGGCTCATTTCATGTGGAAATCTGTTCCAACTGCCACCCGTTCTTTACCGGCAAATACAAACTCATCGACACGATGGGCCGCATCGACCGGTTCAAGAAGAAGTACGAGGCCAAGAAGGCCTCGCCTCCCAAAGCTTCCTAACGGGTTCTCGCCTAGCGGCGCTTCTGCGCGGTTTTGGCGGCGGCTTCTTGCGCGGCCTGCGCAGCAGCGGCTGCTTCGGCTGCGGCTGCTTCTGCGGCGAGCTTCTCTTTTGCTGCAGCAATATTCGCCTTTTCCTGGGATTCGGAAATGGTCTTCAAGTTCGCGAGACCTTGTTCGAAGTCTGACCCGACGGATTTTTCAAACGGGCGAAAGAGGTTCATCGCCTTGGCGATGAAGCCCATGGGCCCGATCATTTTCCAAGTCACCTCCGAAATTGCTCCGTCTGGAGTGATCTTTGGGGTGATATCGATGGTCGCCTTTTCGATGGTTTTGTACGGCTTGATGAACTCGACGTCCATGACGACTTGGGTTGGGGGCGTGGAGGAGGTGATTCGCATTTCTCCTTCCCCAACTTTGTCGTTTCCGGTCCAATGGGAGACTGCTCCCTGACCTTCCATGCTGCCGCTATAGACGTGCTTGCTATTGGGGTCCAGCTTGTCCCAGGGGCTCCACTTGGTCCATTCTGAGAGCTTGTTTACAAACGGGAATACAGTGGCCGGTTGCGCGGCGATGGTGGTCGATCGCTTGATCTCTAATGTCGAGGGTTGTGCGGCGATGACGATAATGAAAATTAACAATAATGCGACGATGCCAATAAGGATGTTTCGAATCATGGCGCCCTCTTAGCTGCTTTGGCGCCCGCATGGCGCCAAGTTTTATTGAAATGTACCTGGAAACGCATTTTCTTTGGATTCCAAAAAATGGAAATCTTTCCCTAGCGACGTTGGAATTGCTAGCGCGAGCGAAAGGCAATTCTCGCCCTCGATGGCGCGCGGCTGCGGCCTTCCTTGACGCGGTGCGCCTCGAAGTGCTTCATAATTCGAGGCGCACCACCAACTTGAGACAGGAGACACTGATGGCGTTGACGGAACGCGATGTCCTTGATGCAATGGAATCGGTCATCGACCCGGATCTCCGAGTGAGCGTCGTCGAAGCCGGGTTTGTGAAGGACGTCAAGATCGACGGATCCGATGTGGCGGTAACCCTGGAACTCACGACGCCCGCGTGCCCCGTCAAAGACCAATTGAAGGAAGAGGCGGTGCGAGCCCTCAGCGCTTTGGTCAATGGAGGGAAGGTCACGGTGACGATGACTGCTCGCGTGCGCGGCTTCACCGCCGTCGCTGGGCTCATGCCCCAAGTGAAGCAGGTCATCCTTGTCGGAGCCGGGAAGGGTGGGGTCGGAAAATCTACCGTGGCGCTCAATCTCGCGTGTGCGCTTCGAATTCAGGGTGCGTCCGTAGGTTTGCTCGACGCCGATTTTTACGGTCCATCGTTGCCGACGATGACCGGAATTGCCCGCAACCCTACGAGCCCCGATGGAAAGCGATTGGACCCGCTCGATGCGCACGGACTCAAATTGATGTCCATCGGGTTCTTGGTAAGCGCCGACCAGGCGGTCATTTGGCGGGGGCCGATGATTCACGGGGCACTCACCCAACTACTTCGTGACGTGCAGTGGGGCGCTCTCGATTACCTCGTCATCGACCTGCCGCCGGGCACTGGCGATGTCCCTTTGAGCATTGCGCAGCAAGTGAGTAATCGCGCCCGTGCCATACTGGTGACGACGCCCCAGGAAGTATCCCTCGTCGACGTGACGCGCGCGAA
>JBGSMZ010000113.1:0-5599 GCA_041739845.1 Myxococcaceae bacterium | reverse complement strand
TTCGACAAAGAGTCCGCTTGAGCTGATATTCCGAGCAACCCCGCGAAACAGACCTTCGTCGGATTGGAGAGTTACCGAGAAAACCTTGTCGAATCGGAGACTGCGCCGACGCTCTTTGATCACTTCACGACCTCTCTCAATGCTAGTATCCGAAGGAGGCTATACGGTGGGTAGATGTAGGCAAGTTCTCCACCTCGCGTTCCCCTTCAAGGAGTACTCATGCCGCGCCTAAGCATTGTCACCCTGGGAATTCTTGTCGCACCATGGGCATTTGCGGAACAACCCTCGGTCGAAGTCAGCAGGTTTGCGACCATGAAGAGCCAGGCTGTTTCCAAATACGCGCTCGGTGAGTTTCTCCAAAAATATGTCGGCGATTGCGGGAGCGTCCCGAATCGGGAGTGCGAGCAGAGGGCGACTGCGACACGCGCGGCGTTGACCGGCACCAAGTTCTTCGTGTCCCTCGACGACTCAGGCCAAGGCCTCATCCAAGCGCGAACTTTCGACGATGCGACGAGGTCCTTCGTGATGACGTTGACGCCTTTCTTTGCAGCTTCCGAATATGCCGTCACCCAAGGGGCTCCCAAGGCTCTCGATCGAGATGGAAACCCGCTCGTTCAATTGCTCACTTTGCATGGCACTGCGCCGGATGGCTGGTCCATGTCCACGCTTCGGCGTCAGCTCGACTCAGGAGGGCTTCGTTTGGAAGTCGTATTCACTCCAGTTGGCCTCTGGCAATTGAAGACCAAAGGCGGGAAAGTGCTCCGAGGAGTGAAAGCGCGAATCGATGGCTTGGCTATTTTCGTGCGCCGTTCCGGCGAAGAAATCGCGACCTGGATCCCATAGGCTCTTTTTAAGAAACCTTAAGATTCGGCGAACAGGATCGAGTGAATTTTTGAAGCGTCCCGTGACCGCAACAGCTCCTCGGCAAGCGTCCTCAGTACGCGCTGCACCATTTCCGCACATTCTTCCTGCTCTGGCTCCCGCGCGATCCTCAAGCTGAGGCCTCCGACACCTTCGCGAGCGAGCGCGTCTGCAATGTCACCAATGGACGCAGACGGGAGTGGCCTCCGGCCTGGCTTTCCAAGAGCGACGGCTTCCGCGACCCCGGTGGCAAACAAGCGCTGGGGCGTCACATCCCCTTCGCGAAGAGAGAAGAGCGCGCTCGCCGTCCCAAAATCATTTCCAAGGAATGCCTGGAGTACCGCTCCCTGACGGCGGGCACGTGCCACGATGGACTTCCCGCGCGAGATCTCAGCCAAGCTCCGAAACGGCTTGCCGTCGCCGAAGGTGGGACGGTTCCTCAGGAAGGCGTCGAGATCGCTCGCCTCTTCATCGAGCGCCCACCAGCCTTGGCTCCAGCGCGCTGCTGGCTCGCGTGCAAGGAGCCGCGCTTCCCTTCGTACTTCTTGTGTCAAGGCGAGCCCGACGCGATAGATTTCCTCAAGCGTAAGCGTCCGAATGACGTCCGTGGCACTCTCGGGAGCAGCGGAAGTCAAGTACTCGAGGGCGAGGTGAAGTTGGGCGCGCGCCAGTTCTGAACTTCGATGAATCGCTGGGAGATCTCCAGGGTCCGCGCCATCGACGACAAGCACGCAATTCGCGAGCCGTCGCACCTCGACCTCGACGTGCGCCCGTTCGCTGGCATCAAGTCCGCGAAACGCCGCGGACACATAGTCCGTCGAGGCAGCGAGAGGTACGAGTGCGCTGGATCGCTCGGCGACTGAAAATCCTGCGCGCCTTCGCGCATCGGCGGGAGCGATGCGGCGCATAATCTGCTGGGCGACTTCAAGAGGCGGAAAGCCGAGTTCTTCAAGGCGGCCGACCCGGAAGTTGTAGGCAGCTTCCTCGAGATCCGAATCGGTCTCCCAACGAATCGCCTCGAGGAGCCGTGAAAAGCCAAATGGGTCGTCTGCGACCAGAGCGTCGATCACGGATCGAACTGCTGAGCTTTCTTCTTCCCCCTCGACCAAGAGTTCGATGAGATAGCGATGGTCGGGAGTTTCGATCGCCGGACCGTCGATCTCTGGTGCCCCGTCATCCTCGTCGATGTCATGGATTCGGACACTCCGATGCAACAGCAGCTCGAGCACCTCGAGATCGAGTCCTTTGAGTTTCTGGAGAAAATGATCTCCTAATCCCGCGGAAAGCCATCGCATCAACTTGGCGCCGACAAGCCGATCTCCGTGCCAGGCCGCGAGATCGATATAGGAGCGAAATTGTTGCGGGGTGCTCGCTTCCAGGAGATCGTTCGCATCGTCCAGGCCGATCTCTAAAATCAGTGCGTACGCGTCGACAGAAGGAATCGCTCGCAGCAGCGGGGAACCACCGAAAGTCTCAAGCAGTGCTTCCGCGCGCTTCCGCGGAGGCAGTGATCGCGCGTCCCGCAGTGCCAAGTCCCGCTCCGTCATGGCGCGCCAGTGGGACCTTCGAGTGCCGTCAGGACCGCGCTCCAGAGCGCATCGAGGCCAATACCTGCAATGGCGGAACAGCCGATGACTGCATCCCGAGGGAGACCAAGAATCCCTTCGATCTCTCGTTCGCGCGCATGGCGAGACGCCTTCCCAAGCTTGTCGATTTTGGTCGCGACAACAATGACCGAACGTTCGCCCTCCGAGAGGAGCTCCAGCATTTTATTGTCTAGGACACTCGGTCCTGCGACGGCGTCGACGAGTGCAATTACGCCGCAGAGCGCCGGCCGCTCAACGAGCATCGATCGGATGAGTGCGCTCCACCCAGCGCGCTCCCGCTTGGGAACATGGGCGAAGCCATAGCCGGGGAGATCGCAGAGATTGAAACGAATTTCGCGCCCGGCATGAGAGCACCGGAGTGCGTAGAGATTGAGCGTTCTCGTCCTTCCCGGATGACGGGAAATCCTTGCCAAGGCACGCCGATTGGTCAGCGCGTTAATCAGCGAGGATTTGCCAACATTGGAGCGTCCTACGATCGCGATCTCCCTCCTCGAAGAATCGCTAGGGAGTTGGGCAATGAGGCTTGCAGACGCAACGTAGTCAGCGTCGAGTACCTTCACGGAGTGCTCGAAGGCGCCCTGAGCAGGCGATCCTTCGTCCAGTGGTCAATGGCCGCCATGCTCGCTTGAAAGTCGAAAGCCTTGAGGGAAGGTGTCGCTCCATCGTGGCAGCTTCGGCACGTCTTTTCCGACGGGTCGATGAGACCAACGAGGCGCGCCAGCTCGCGATCCTTCATTACTGGCCTTTTGAGGTAGAATTGCCCTCCTCCATGACACGATTCACAGGTGACTCCTGCCTCGGATGCGTTGGGTGAATGGCAGGTCAAGCATCGAGAACTCGCAGATTGCGCGGTCGAAAGGACTTCGAAGGAGCGCGCATGCTTTCCTGCCTTCCAAATCCGAAAGGCAGCCGGGTGGCAAGTTGCGCAGGCTTGCGATCCGACGACGTCGAAGGCCCAGGCAGAGCCCACCGTGGCGGCAGTTCCCATGAGGATGCAAAGCAAACGGAGACCCATTGACCTCTCTTCATTCATTGGCGCAGTACCTGCTACCATCGCTCTCACCGTGTGTCTCCGCCGATTGGTGGAAGCGCTCGAAGGAGTCGTCGAAATGAAGGTGTATGGTTTGACGGGCGGGATTGCGACCGGCAAGAGCACTGTAAGCGCGATCTTCCGAGAACTGGGCGCTCAGATCGTCGATGCCGACGAGGCCGCACGAGCGGTGGTTGCACCCGGGACGCAGGCATTCAGGGAACTGGCCGCCGCTTTCCCAGAGGCCATTTCCGCGGAGGGAGTGCTCAATCGCAGTGCGCTAGCGGCCCGGATATTCGCAGACCCTCGTGCCCGTCGTTGCTTGGAGGCGATAACCCACCCGCGGATCGCTGCGCATGTGAAGGCAGCGCTTGCTGAACTTGACCGCCTGGGATTTTCACTGGCCTTATACGACGCGGCTCTCCTCATTGAAAACCGCGTTCACGAGCGATTGGATGGACTCATCCTCGTCACCGCTCCGTCCAAGGTGCAACGCGAAAGGCTCATGCACCGCGACGGACTCACTGAACGCGAGGCTTCGGCCCGAATCGATGCGCAGAGTCGGCCTGAGGACAACCGAAAATATGCAAGCTGGATAATCGACAATGGCGGCGCCATTTCCGCGACCCGAACGCAATGCGAGGAGGTTTGGTCAAGTCTCAACTCCGGCCGATAACGCCCTCATCGATCAACTGGGACAATATGCGCGCCGTATCCAGTCGCGACATCGGCGAGATGTCGAACAAGTCACCAAACGCGATGCGACCATCTATCTGCGAGAGAACATAGCCGGCGCGGTGATCGAGATTGAGCCAAATGATCTCATCTTCCTTGAGGAGGATCCGCGGGCACTGGCTTTGGGGTCCAAGTTTGGCTTCATAGACGGAGAGGAGCGCCGCTGCATTGCGATCTCTAAGCGCGAGCACCTCCGGGTCATCCGGCGCAAGTGCGATCGCCGCAGCCACGAGTTCCATGGCTCCCGTTTGATCATCGAGGTTCATGAGGTCCCGAGCACGCTTGATGAGCGTCTCCACCTGCTTGCGCTTGCCAGCGCCCGTTCGGTCGCCATCTTGATCGGCGGCGACAAATTCAAGCATCCCCGCCGCGTCCGACGAAGGCGCTAATGTCGTGCCAGCAGCATCGCCGGTGTCCCAAGCAGAAGGGCCAGGCTCGGGAGGTCCGGCTAAATCGGGAACTGGCGTTTCAGGGCTCTGCGGGCTCGCCAGGAAAGCCCCTGTCGAGAGTGCGATGTTTGGGTCCAGCGGCGGTAGGGAGAGGGAGGCAGGAAGTTCGCTCTCGGCCGCGGCACTTCGGCTATCTCCTCCTGGCTCTGGCGCGGTGAGTCCTGGGACAAACTCAAGATTGCCTGGAGTAGCCCCACTGGGAGCATTCTCCTGCGAAACGGAGTGGGTTTCCTCCGCTCCTGCAATCGGGTCTTCGACTCTGAGACCAAACAGCGACGGGAGGGATTCACTTCGGAACCCCGCCGGCGCGGGCGACTCAGTACTGGCGCGGGGTGTGAACCAGTTCGCCAACTCGGTGGGCGCATCTTTCTCCGAGGGAACTGATGGCGCTTCGCTTCTGGGAGCAGCGAGAGACGGCGAGGAGAACCATCGTGCAGCCGAGTCAGAATGCGCATGCCCAAAATCAGTTGCGCTTGAAGGTACGCGTTCTTCGGGGACTTCCTCCAGCGGTGTCTGAGGGCTCGCGCCCTCCCCCTGGGGAGGCGCACTTGAAGCGGGAAGAAACGATTTCACAGTCTGCGGCGAATGCGATCCTTCCTCTTCAGCTTGCCGCGGAGAGGTAGGCGATGGTCGCAAGAAGCTTCCCGCCGTCGATCCGAACGCGGTTGGCGCGCTTGGCCCTTGCGACTGCTTGAGAAGCATCGTTGCTGACCCAGTCTCTCCCTGACGCTCGACTTCATCGATGCGAGGGTTTGCGGGGTCGATTTCGCGCGCTCGCTCAAACATCCGCTGCGCTCCTTCGACATCTCCAGACATCTTCAGCCAGACGCCTGCTTCGATGAGTTGGTTCGAACGCTCGCGGCTCATTGCGTTCCGTTGGGATTCAGCGCTTTCAGCCCAGCAAGTGCCCGCGCGAG
>JBGSMZ010000063.1:0-4365 GCA_041739845.1 Myxococcaceae bacterium | reverse complement strand
ACGCCGAGTTCAAACATGTCGGCGAGCTTAGGGGGCATCTCGGTTCGCAATACGGCGAGCGCGATCGCGACGACCAGGAGCGCGGCGGAGTGGCCGGCTCCCCAGAAAGATCCGAGGAGCGCACCACTCCGAACGTTCGGTCGCTCGGTGGACAGGATCGAGATTGCGGCCAGATGGTCGGGCTCGAGCGCGTGGCGAGCGCCGAGCAAGAGGCCAAAGAGGATGCCGCTCAAGGAGGAGATCATCGGCATGCCTCCGAGTGGGGGCGCGCCGTATGCCCGCGCCAGGCGCCGCCGCGGAAGACGGAGGAGACGAAAAGAGGCAGTGTCGTTGGTGCTTCACCGTCGCCCGTCTGCTCGAAGGCTGTGTCGACCTTGCCCCAGGAACAGTCCTCGCGCAGTACCGCATCCTTGTGCATGGGGCCCCACTTGCCTAGGAAATCAGCCGCCACGACGGTGTCCTGCTCGAAGTCCATGGCCACGCCACCCCTTACCATGAAGAGCCCTGTCTCCTTCGCTGCAAGCTTGACCCAACGTGAACTCGAGGAAGTAGCGCACACGGTCGATCGAGTGGCACCGCTGCCTTCAGTGGTGATGGACTAGGCGCAGGCTGGGAGAGCCGACGTTGCTAGGCGTGCGCACAAGGCGTTGTG
The DNA here is from genome assembly GCA_041739845.1 of Myxococcaceae bacterium. Taxonomy (GTDB): domain Bacteria; phylum Myxococcota; class Myxococcia; order Myxococcales; family Myxococcaceae; genus JBGSMZ01. Next base: position 3,713 of record JBGSMZ010000063.1, on the reverse strand, counting down.
CGCACCCGGATGGTGTCGTTCCTTTGAATCCGGCCCCAGCGGGATGCTCGTGCTACAGCTGAGTTAACTCAAGGGGATCGTCATGTCGCGAGTAGTCGTTCTTGGAGCCGGCATTTCTGGGCACACCGCTGCGCTGGTCTTGCGTCGCAAGCTCCCGCGCGACCACGAGGTTGTCGTGGTTTCGCCGAACCGGCAGTGGAATTGGATTCCTTCGAACATCTGGGTCGGCGTCGGACGGATGACGAAGGCGGATGTCACCTTCGAGCTGAAGCCCGTGTACGATCGCAAGGGCATTGCGTTCTACCAGGCGCGCGCCGTTGCACTTCATCCCGAGGGCAAGGCAGAGTCTTCAAAACCGTTTGTCGCCATCGAATCCACGGAGCCGGGTCAAGAAGGCGTCAAAGCGGAGATCAGCTACGACTTCTTGATCAACGCCACCGGACCGAAGCTCAATTTCGCCGCCACCCCCGGACTCGGGCCCGCAGCAAACAGTCTGTCCGTGTGTACCGCCGAGCACGCCGAACAAACGGCGATAGTGCTTGCTGCTGCCATCGAGCGGATGCGGAAGGGCGAAGCCCTGACTTTCGTCGTCGGCACTGGTCATGGGGTGTGCACCTGCGAGGGCGCCGCGTTCGAATACATCTTCAATCTCGAATTCGAGATTCGTCGCGCTGGCGTCCGAGACAAAGCGAGAATCGTCATGCTGACGAATGAGGCGGAGTTGGGGGACTTTGGCGTCGATGGCCTACAGCTCAGGCGCGGTGGCTATGTGATTGGAAGCAAGCCCTTCGCCGAATCGCTTTTCGTCGAACGAGGCGTGGAATGGATCACCGGAGCGCATGTGCAGAAGGTTGCGCCCAACCTCGTTTCCTACGAGACTCTCGACGGAGAAACGCACTCCTTGGCGTTTGACTTCGCGATGTTGTTGCCGCCGTTCACCGGCGTCGGATTGAAAGCGTTTGACGCCGCTGGAGTGGACCTCTCATCCGAACTCTTTGCTCCGAATCAATTTATGAAGGTCGACGCCGACTACACGGCGAAGCCGTACGAAGATTGGAAGGCGGCAGATTGGCCATCCACCTATCAGTGTCCCAAATACGCCAACATTTTTGCGGTCGGTATTGCCTTTGCACCGCCGCATCAGATTTCGCGCCCCCGCAAGACCAGGAACGGAACGCTCATCGCTCCGGCGCCGCCGAGGACGGGTATGCCCTCAGGGGTCATGGGCAAAACCGTTGCGCTCAGCATCGTCGATTTCATCACCAAGGGAGCTGACTCCCCGTTGCACAGAGCGTCGATGAGCCACATGGGTGCGGCCTGTGTCGCGTCGGCCGGTAACAGCTTCGTCAGAGGGAGCGCAGCCTCCATGACCATGTACCCGGTGGTGCCTGACTACGACCGGTTCCCGGAGTTGGGGCGTGATCTTCGCTTCACCACCGGAGAGATCGGGACCGCAGGACATTGGATAAAGCGCATCTTGCACACGCTCTTTATCTACAAGGCAAAAGCGCGTTTGGGCTGGTGGTTGATCCCCGAATGAAGGAGCAAAACCATGACCATCCCGAATGAATCAGCTAAGAATGCGATGAAGCCGAGCGGCAGCGTCCTGTTCTTCCGCACATTTTTTCCCTACCAGCTCTACCGCTTTGTGCGGATCAACCTGCGCATGCTCGGCATGATTCTCAAAGGGCACCAGTAGCGTATTGTTGCGAGGGAACACTACGCCTCCTTACGTTGGGCGCGACTCCACACAGCGCAGAACTTGAACCCAATCGAAGGAGGATGGCTCTCACGCGGAAAGGAGCCCACCTAATGAAGCTCGAGACCCTGTTCGACCCCGCAACCTCCACGCTCACCTACGTCGTCTTCGACCCGAAGACCCGCGACGCCGTCGTCATCGACCCCGTGCTCGATTATGATCCGCTCGCTTCCGCGACCTCGACACGCTCACTCGAAGCGCTCGCAGCGTTCCTCAAGAAGAACGACCTCCACCTTCACTACGTGCTCGAGACGCACGCTCACGCCGACCACCTCAGCGGCAGCCAGTACCTAAGGAAGCGCTTCGGTGCGAAGGTGGGCATCGGTGCGCGAATTCGCGATGTCCAGACGGTCTTCCGAGAGGTCTTCGATCTCCCTGCCGGGTTCCCCGTGGACGGCAGTCAGTTCGACCGGCTGTTCGACGACGGAGAGAAAATCGTCGCCGGTTCGCTGGAGTTCGAGGTCATCGCAACGCCGGGCCACACTCCGGCCTGCATCACCTACAAAATCGAGGATGCGATATTCACGGGTGACGCGCTGTTCATCGAGGACTCTGGTACGGGCCGCTGCGATTTTCCGGCAGGGAGCGCCAGCGACCTGTACACGTCGGTCCACGAGCGCCTCTACGCGCTGCCGGACGCCACGCGCGTCTTCGTGGGCCACGACTACCAGCCCAATGGCCGCTCACTTCGCTCGGAGACCACTATCGGCGCCGAGAAGCAGAAGAACGTTCAACTCAGCGCGCGCACCAGCCGCGACGAGTTCGTGAAGATGCGCACGGCCCGCGATGCGACGCTGACAGCTCCGCGCCTCCTGTATCCGAGCGTGCAGGTCAACGTCGATGCCGGCGTCTTGCCCAAGCCGCACGCGAACGGGCATCGCTACCTGAGCGTCCCCTTAAACCTCACGCAGAAGACGGACAGCGATGGAACGACACCGCAGGAGGAGAACCAGCGATGAATAATCTCTTTGAAGTTGCTACGCCGAACCGTGCGGGGCACCGCGACGTTCGCCCCGAGCAAGTCCTCGCCGACAAACGGGTCGCGCGACTCATCGATGTGCGCGAACCCAAGGAGTTCACTGGAGAGCTAGGTCACATCCAGGGAGCCGAGCTGGTGCCGCTGGCCAGCGTCAGTGTGGCCTCCACGAGCTGGAGCCGCGAGGATGCGCTAGTCCTCATTTGCCGTTCGGGTGGCCGCTCGGAGAAGGCCGCCAACACGCTGGTTGCTGCGGGCTTCCAGCGCGTAATGAACATGGTCGGCGGCATGCTGGCTTGGAACGAAGCGCATCTGCCGGTGGAAGGCGCTTCCCGGTAGTACGAGGACTCGATCATGGCGAACGACATCAAAGTCAGCGACCTCACCGTGCACGTCGCACAAGAGGACGCGTATCGATTTCAGATCACTTTTGACAAGGCGTTCGCGCCGATCATCGTCGACGAGCCGCCGCCGCTCGGCAAAGACGCGGGACCGAACCCTACGCGCCTGCTCGCGGGTGCAATCGGCAACTGCCTCGCCGCCAGCTTGGTCTTCTGCCTCGGGAAGAAGGGCGTAAAAATCGAGCACGGTGTCAAGGCACAGGTCGAGATGCAGATCGTCCGCTCGCCAGAGCGACGTCTCCGTGTCGGTCCGGTCAAGGTCACGCTGCGACTGCCCGACGATGTGCCAGCCGAGGCCCTCGATGCGTGCCGAGGCATGTTCGAGGACTTCTGCACGGTGACCGCCAGCGTCCGCAGCGGCATCGACATCGAGGTCGCCATCGCGGGTACCTGAGGTCGCCGTGCGGCGATGCCGGTGCTTATTCCCTCTCGACGTCGGCGGTGGTTTCGTCTTCGTCCCCGCCTTCGCCGTAGGCCGTCACCGGTCCCCGATGGATGCGCGCGAGGTTCACGAAGTAGACGACGACCAAAATGAACGAGAACCCCCACCAGCGAAGCCCGAGGCCGAGCGCGGAAG
>JBGSMZ010000058.1:0-12184 GCA_041739845.1 Myxococcaceae bacterium | reverse complement strand
CAAGGAGTACTGGCCAACCAAAGCGTTGCAATGGGCGCCCGCTCACATTCCCACCTGTTGCATCGCGCCAGCATTTCCAGAACCACGCCCAGTCATCTGCGAGCCCGTTTCGGAGAGCGCGGGTGCTTCGAGGCTCACCGCCAAGGAATCAATCGCCAAGAGCTGCGCATCGGCGAGCAACTGAAGATAGGCATCCTCATCTTCGAGCACTCCTGCGAGGCCTTCAAAGACCAGCGCAAAGCTCCCTCTGCCGACTTCGTATTGCGCGAGCGCGCTATCTGCCGTTGCGCGGGAAGTGACGAGCAGGTTGCTCTCATAGGAACGAAGCATTTCTGCGAGTGCTGTCGCCGCCGTGTACCGCTGTCGAACGCGCAATTGGAGGAGTTGCCGAATCGTTTCCTGCTTGGCGCGGGCGGCAGCAGCCAGCGCGACCGCTTCGTCCACCGCGCGATTCTGCTTGGAAGTCGCAAAGATTGGCAAGTTGGTTGCCACCGCGAGCGACCACATCGTCGGTAAGGGGCCGCCGCGCGGCATGACAGCAGCAGAAACGGTGATGTCAGGATAGCGCTCTCGCTTTGCGAGGTCGCGCGAGGAGTCCGCCGAATGCTCGCTTGCTACGACTGCCAACAGTTCGGGGCTGCGCTCCACCGCATCGGAGAGTTGGCGCTGTGGATCCCCAACGGTCGGCTTGGCCAAATCGACCAGGTGGATCGGCGTGACTATCGGTGCGTCGAGGGAACGGTTGGCCGAGCGATTGAGTGCCTCTCCTTGGTTGCGCTCCTTGGAGACCAGCGAGAGTTCGCGTTGCTTCAAGCGCGCGATTGCGAGCCGGGCGCGGAGAATCTCTGCCTGTGAGCCCCCGCCTGCTTCGTAGAGCGCTCGTGCAGCAGCCGCGGATTTGTTCCACAGTGTTTCGAGGCGCTTGGTGAGCGCAAGTCTCCCTCTCGCCAAGAGCAGTCGGATATAGGAGCGCCGGACCTCGGCTTCAGTAGCCAGGCGTACGCGAGAGGTGAATTCTCGACCCTCTTGAACCGCAAACTCGGCGCGCGCTTCACGGAGTCCATTTTTTCCGGGCCATGGAAACGTCTGCGAAACCATGATCCGGAAGAAGCTTATCGGTACAGCACCGACGGTCCAGCTCGTGAACGAGTCGTTTTGTACGCCGAACTGCAGTTGTGGATCGCTCCACGCGCTCGCTTGCGAGACGCGCGCTTGCATGGCTTCGACCTGGGCCTGAGCGGAGGCAATCTCCGGACGGGACCCAAGGCTTTCCGCGATCAACTTGGCCAGGACTGGGTCCGTCGGAGGATCTGCTTCTGCACGCGTAGCCAGAGCTACACAGCTGGATGCAGCGAGAATGAAGGGGATCCATGGGCGTTGTTGAAACAAGACAAGAGGGGGTAACGCAACACCCGTGCCGTATGCTTGAACCTGGGCAAAAGGCCGTGAATTCAAGTGACTGTGGAGTAGCACCGGCCGTCGCCACGCATTTGCGCGACTGGGGAGGTCACAGTGTAACCGCAGGAGTTACTGATGAGAATCTGGGTTAGAGTGTTCCGGTGGTCTCTTCTCGGTGGCAGCTTTCGACGTGGCAACGGCTTGTAGCTACCTTTGCGGGCCTCATCGCGATGTACACGGCGGCGGGTGGTGTGGTGCTCTCAGGAATCGGGGAAATTCGCGGCGAGCTCTCGCGGGCGCAATCGCGCGTGCAAGGGCTGCGATTGGCGCTGGAGCTTGAAAGCGCGGTGCGCGATCAATACGCGCATTTGGCGCACACCATCATCATCGGCGACGATTCGCATGTCGGCTACTATACGGCGGCAAGAGACCGCGCCCGCGCACTCGCCGAGCAAATGGAACGGTATGCATTGCGCGCAGACGAGCGCTCCTGGGTTTCGCAAATCCAATCGTCGCTCGCGGACTTGGATGCGACTTTTCGTGCGGGTGTGCTTCCTGGCGTCATTGCTGATCAACCGGAACGGGTACGCGCGGAGCACGGGAAGGCGCTGGCAATCGTAGGCCGCGCACAGGCGAATGCAAACCTCCTCGCAAATCGCTTCTCGGAATCGGTAGAAGCGATGCAGACCCTCGTCAGCGCCGTCGGGCGGCGCACGCTCTTGTGGGGACTGCTTTTCTTGGTTTTTGCGCCGGCGGTAGCGGCAGCGGCAGCCGTTTTCATGAGCCGATCCATTGCGCTACCGCTTGGACGCCTGCGGGATGGGGCGCGCCGCCTGGAGGCGGGAGACCTGGATGCGAGGATCGCTCTTTCGGGACCCGAAGAATTCGTGGCGCTCGGCGCGCAACTGAACGCCATGGCCAAGGCCCTCAAGGATCAACATCAGCGCAGCCTGCAAGCTGAAAAGCTCGCATCCGTCGGGCGACTTGCCGCGGGAGTCGCACACGAAATCAACAATCCGCTCGCGGTCATCTTGGGCTACGCGCGTCTGCTCAAGAGGGATGCGGTCGCCGCCGCGCGCGAAGATTTGTCTGCTATTGAAGCAGAGGCACTTCGCTGCAAGGAAATCGTCGATGGGTTGCTCGATCTCGCGAGGCCGCTGATGCCGGAAAAAGACCGGGTAGACCTCCGGGCGCTCTCCGACGAAGTGGCCGCGCGCTGGGCAGCGACGGATGCTGCGAAGTCTGTCTCCATTCGCGTCTCTGGCGAGGCCTTCGCGCTTGGAGATCTCAAGAGGGTTCGCCAAGTGGTGGTGAATCTTGTGAAAAATGCTGCGGAAGCCGCGGGCCCCCAGGGGAGCGTTGAGGTCAATCTTTCAGCGTGCGGAAGCGAGGTTGAACTCTGCGTTCGTGATGACGGACCTGGGTTTGTGCCCTCGCAACAAGAGCGCGCCTTTGAGCCGTTCTTCACCACCAAGCCTGAGGGCATGGGGCTCGGCCTTGCCGTCTCGCGAGCAATCGCGCGAGCCCACGGAGGCGATCTCACGCTCGGCAGTGCGGCAAAGGGGGGTGAGGTCGTTCTTCGACTCCCTCGCGCCGGGGAGTCCTCGTGACGCTTCCGAAGGTCCTCGTCGTCGATGACAAAGAAAACATGCGGAAGCTCTTGGCGAAGGTGTTCGGCGAAGCCTACGCTGTGGAGACAGTGGGCGACGGGGCCTTGGCGATGCAGCGGATTGCCGAGGAGCGCTTCGATGTCGTCGTCACTGACCTCCGCATGCCAGGTGCGGATGGGATGCAAGTTCTCGCCGCAGTTCAGAGGTTCGCACCCACCACCGAAGTGGTGATGATGACGGCCTATGCGACCGTCGGCGACGCGGTGGCCGCAATTAAGCTAGGCGCATACGACTACCTTCAGAAGCCCTTTGACCCCGATGCGGCGGTGCTGACTGTAGGGCGCGCTATCGAGAGGAAGCGTCTCAAGGAGCAGGCAAGTGCGCTCCGTCGCGAACTGGTCCAGCGTCATTCGTTCCATGCGCTGGTCGCCAAGAGTGCTCCAATGGGTGCAGTCTTCCGTCTCCTCTCCCAAGCTTCCGAACTGGACATCTCGGTGCTGCTCTTGGGTGAGACGGGAACCGGAAAGGAACTTGCAGCGCGAGCGATTCACTACCAGAGCGCGCGGAGCGAGCATCCCTTTGTGCCAGTAAACTGCGGTGCGCTTCCGGCGGAACTCGTGGAGAGCGAGCTCTTTGGCCACGTGCGCGGCGCCTTTACCGGCGCCACGTCCGACAAAGCCGGATTGTTTTCAGAAGCGTCCGGAGGAACGATTTTCCTCGATGAAATTGGGGAGCTTCCTCTCCCCATGCAAGTCAAACTCAATCGGGCCCTCCAAGAGCGTGAAATTCGTCGCGTCGGCGGCACCACCGCAACGACCATCGATGTTCGTGTCATTGCCGCGACCCAGCGCGACCTCAAAGGTGAAGTGGAGAACGATCGGTTTCGAAACGATTTGTACTACCGGCTCAATGTATTCCCGATTCGAATGCCACCGCTGCGCCAGCGCCCTGAGGATATCCCTCTATTGGCAGAGCATTTTCTCCAAAAACATGCGCTCGCCTTCCACCGCGACGTCACGAGCATCGGTCCAGAAGTGCTCCGGGCGCTCATCGCGCATCCGTGGCCGGGAAACGTTCGCGAGTTGGAGCATGCCATTGAGCGCGCGGTCGCGGTTGCTTCGGGAGCCCAGATCGAATGGGCCGACCTCCCGGCGTCGGTGATCGATCCCAATGAGGCCTCCGCGGGAGTCCTGGACGTGAGCAACCTTCCGTATCGGGAAGCGGTGGAAGCGGCCAAGAACCGCTTTGCCGAGGAGTACCTGACCGCGTTGCTGCGCGATTGCGAGGGGAATGTCACTCGGGCTGCGAATCGCGCGGGGATAGAGCGCGAGAGTCTCCATCGTCTGCTCAAGCGCGCGGGCATCCAATCTGACACCTACAAACCCGAAGGCGCATGAGTACCGTGGTGGTCGAAGGGCAGATGCGCAGAAGGTTTGACGGCGCAGTCTCCAAGCTGCGTCGGCGCTTCACCCGAGCCCGCACGGGTCTGCTTCGCTGGTGGCCGCTGCGCCCCCTGGGAATGCTCCTGCTCGCGAGTGCGGCGCTCTTGGGGCTTCGCTACGGGCGCCGCGAAGTCGATTTTCTCTTGTATTCTGCGGGATTGGCGGCGATGGCGCTGGTCGTTTTAGCGCTCCTCGCAACCGGTGCCGGTAGCTGGTGGCTCCATCGGCGCGTCGGCGTCATCGATACCGGTGCACCACCCGTGGGGACGACGCAGGAGCCTCAAGCGAGTGGGCTTACGCTTCCGCGCCCACTCCCCTTTCTCCAAATTCGCCTGGTTTGGGACAACCCGCAAGGGACGCGCGTTGCGCTCGTTGCAACGCGCGATGGTCTCAACGAAGTCGTCACCCCTACCGAACGCGGCAACTTTGATTTGGTTTCGCGGCTCTTCTCCGTGGAGGACGTCTTTGGTCTCGCCCGGTTTTCTTTCACCTCTACCGTTCACGCTTCACGAATCGTGCTTCCGCAGGCTGCACTGTCCCATGTGGAAATTGCGCGTGCGCGCGCGCGCGGCGACGCGGAATCCGATCCCTATGGGGAGCCGGAGGGAGATTTGGTCGAAATGCGCGCGCATGCGTATGGGGATTCTATGCGCCGCGTCCTTTGGAAGGTCTACGCCCGAAATCGTCGCCTGGTGGTGCGACTCCCTGAGCGCGCAAGCGCAGAGAGACCCGTGCGCGTCGCATTTTTCATTTCGGGCCAGGGGGATGAGCAGACGGCCGGAGCGGCTCGGACGTTCGTGGAAAAGGGACTCTTGGGAACCAATTACTTGTTTGCTGCAGATGGTGCCGACGCAGCGGTGCGTACTTCCTCAGAAGCGCTCGAACAACTCGTTGAATCTGCGGCCCATCGCGCGGAAGGAGGAACCGTGCTCGCGCGCGTCGGCGGATCCCTAGACGCGCAGGGACTGCGTTCAGTCTTGCTCTTCGTTCCCGCCGTCGACGGACCGTGGCGAGAGAAGCTGCGCGCGTTCATTCAGTCGCGCGGGATCGCACCGACGGTAGTGGTCGCAGGAGCGACCGATCCAACGGTTGGGTCTTGGGATTCCGCATTTTCACTCCGCACCATAGTCCGGCGTGTGATGAGACGCCCATCTGGAGAGGCGCTCGCCGGCACCGCACTCACCCGCCTTTGCGCAGCGCTGGCTGCGGACGGCTGCTCGGTCACTCGCGTCGGTGGATACGAAGGGGTTGTTTGAATTCCCCAGACCGACCAAGCGCAGGGTTGGCGGTCCTCCAAACGGCCATCTTGCTGGTGGCCGCTATAGTCTTCCTTTGGCCTCTGGCGACGCCCTGGGGATTGGGAGCCGCGCTCCTTGCCGTCGCTGCTGGAGGGTGGGTTTCCTTCCGCCTCGCGGATCCGCGCTGGCGTCTCGCCGGTATCCTTTTGGCGTGTAGCGGCCTGGTAGGAGCTGGACAAATCGCCTCCTGGATCCTCGTCCGCTGGGCGCCATTCGGCAGCCCGTCGCTGGTGAGCAGCGCTGCCGACGTCGCGAGTCTATCGACAGCAGCCTTTGCAATCACGCTGTTCCTCCGCGTGGGCGCGAGCCGCCATCGCCCCTTGGCTCTGCTGGAGCTGGCGCTGGTGATGGCTGCCTCAGTCCATGCGTTGGCGGCGCACCGCGCGCTTCATATTCACCAACCGCGCGCGCTCGCCGATTGGGCTTGGGGGCATGGAATCGATCCAGAAACCGTCCTCGTGATCCTTGGACTCACGGCGTTTGCGGTCGGCGTCCTCTCGCTGTTGCGTGGAGGCATGCGTCTAGGGCTCGCTGCGCTCCTGATGCTCATGGTCCTAGGGGCTGGAACGTTTGTGGTGTTGCATGGCCCTCCGCGACTCGGGCAACCGTTGGCCGATGGACTCGGGTTCGAGGGCGCTGGCGGAGACCCATCCAAAGGGGATGCGCGCTCCAATGCTTCGTCGAGTCAGCAGCGCAAGGACCCGGTTGCCGTGGTGCTCCTTTCCGAGGAACTCCCAGCGCTCGATGCGCTCTATTTTCGGCAATCGGTGCGTTCGCGCGTCGCCGGGCGAGTGCTCGAAGCGGATCGCTCGAAGGAGTTCGATACCGACGTCCCGACCGCTTTCCCGACTGGCACTCCAGTTCGCGTCGTCACGCCGGAGGCTCCCGAATTTCATCGCAGCTACCGAACGACGATGTTTCTTCTCGCAGATCACGCCGATCCTCCTGGCCTTGGTTTTCCGCAAGAGTTTGCCCCGGTCGAAAATCCCAATCCTCGCCGTTTTGTTGCCGCCTATTCGGTGCAATCGCTGTTGGCGCTTCGGAGCGCCGATCGACTCCTTGGTCGAATGGCAATTCCAGAGTCCTGGAGCGAAGCGAAGCGAAGCTACTACACGGCGCTTCCCGAGGATTCGCGCTACCGCGAGCTCGCACTGACGATCGCGCGGGGCATCGATCCGCGATTCTTTGGCGATGACGTGATGAAAGCGTTCGCGGTGAAGGATTACCTTGAGAAGAAAGGATTTTACACGCTCACCGAGCGCGACCTGACAGGTCCCGACCCGATCGGGGCATTTCTGTTCGGAAAGATGCGCGGCTATTGCGTGCATTTCGCGCACGCGGCGGTCTTCCTCCTCCGGGCGCTCGGAATTCCCGCACGGGTCGCGATTGGCTACGCCGTGCAAACGATGACGCGCGGGGCGGGCTCCGCTATCACCATCTACGGGAACGAAGCGCACGCCTGGCCGGAGTTGTATCTCGATGGAGTTGGCTGGGTGACCTTCGACATCTATCCCGAACAATCCGACACCTCTCCGGTGGCTCATGTCGACCAAGGCATGGAAGCAGCGATGGGAGAATTGGCTCGCGGGGACCGCTTTGCCGGTCGTCCCCAACAGCTGCTTCGAATTCCCTGGGCTGCGCTTGCTTCAGGCGGCGCCATGGCTATCGGAATTGCGCTGCTCTTTGCCTTCCTTATCAAAGGCTTCCGCCGTATCGTCATGGGCTCGCCGCGCCGAGCGTACCGCGGGGTTCTCGATGCGCTTTCCGGGTTCGGTCTGTCTCGACGCGTCGGAGAAACGCGCGAGGCGCACGCCCATCGCGTAGCAACTTGGGCTCCAACGTTCATCCTTCTCACCGGGGCACACCTCCGAATGGCGTTCCATGGGGGAAAGAGTGACGCCGCTGATGTGTTGCAGCTCGCCAAGGCAACTTTGGCGGAGCTTCACACCAGCTTTCATTGGCTGCGCCGAGCGCTCGCGGCAATCAACCCCGCAACCTGGATGTTCACGCGATGAAGGAACAACGGCCAATGACAGAAGGCACCGAAATGCAGGACCCGCTCGCGAATGTGCGCGCTGTTGCAAGTAGGCTCCGAGAGCGCATGCGCGGCGATGTCATCGGTCGCGACGAGACCATCGAACTGGTGCTGGTAGCACTGCTTTCAGATGGCCACGTCCTCTTGGAGGACTATCCCGGTTCCGGCAAGACGACGCTTGCCAAGGCGTTGGGAAGCGCACTTTCGGAGGAGGCTTCGGTCGAAGGATTACCGACGTTTCGGCGGATTCAGTTTACGCCGGATCTGCTCCCTTCCGATGTGACCGGCGTTACCATTTTTGACACCCAAACGAACGCGTTTCACTTTCGACGCGGGCCGGTGTTTGCCTCCATCGTCCTCGTCGACGAAATCAATCGAACCTCGCCCAAGGTGCAATCGGCGTTGTTGGAGGCGATGGCGGAAAAGCAAGTGACGGTGGACAACGAGACCCACCGCCTTGACGGCCTCTTCTTTGTCATCGCAACCCAGAATCCCTTGGATGCTATTGGGACTTACCCCCTTCCGCTGGCGCAGCTCGATCGCTTCCTCTTCAAGTTGACGATGACGCATGTGAGCCGAGAGGCCGAACTCGCGGTCTTGCGCACCTGGGGCGCCTTGCGTTCCCCGCAGTCATTTCCAACCGTTGCTCGCCAGCAGATTGTAGACGGGCGGCGCTCCATTCGCGAGTCGGTGGCTGTGTCCCCCAAAATTCACGAATGCTTGGTAGATGTGGCGCAAGCGCTTCGCTCCGACAAGCGTGTGCGCCAAGGCATTTCGACCAGGAGCCTGGTCCAAGCGATTCCAGCGATGCAATCGCTTGCCATGTTGCGCGGGCGAGATTTCGTCTCGAGCGAGGACTTGGCGCACTTGGCCCAACCGCTCTTTGCGCATCGCCTCGACGCCCACCCGGGCGCACCCGTCAGCACCATCATCGCCGAGGCACTGGTGGCTCCAATGGAGCGACTTTCGAAATCTACGCTGGAGCGCCTGCGCTGATGCGCATCGCTGGGATGGCGTTGCTGTACGCGCTCGGTGCACTCGCTTTTGATACCCAAGAGCGAGCGCTCCTAGACCTCGTCGACCAGGGCAAATTCATTCGAGCGCGCGAGGAAGCGGATGCGCTCGTCACTGGAGGACGCGCATCCTTTGCGACGTCCTGGTCCCTGGCCCGCATTTTTCATGACGAAGAAGGAAACCACGCGCGCGCCCTCTATTTCGTCCGCGACGCGGAAGTCCGACTTGGTGAGTCCGACGCAGCCTGGGGGCGACGCCTTCTCTTGGAGGAGTATTTCATCCTTCAAGAAATGAATCGCAATGAGGAGGCGCTCGCCGTCCTTGATCGCTTCAGCGAGCGCTATGGGCCAGCGCCGCCTTCGCTCCGGATATGGCCACTCTTCAAAAGTGGTCGCTCCGCTGAAGCCATGTCTATTGCCCGCAAGCTTGCACAATCCCGGAACCTGCAGGACCGTTCAGAGGGCTATAACGGCCTCTTGAGCATCGCCTTTGAACAGCATGACCGGCAGGGGACCTATGATTGGGCAGTCGCGGGGGTGAAGGCCACCGATGGCCTCAGTTGCACGATTCTTCAGAACGCTGGCTCGAGCGCGCTGACGCGGTTTCGCGTCGACGAAGCCCAAGGATACTTGCTCCGCTCACGGGACAAGAGTGACTGTGTGGCGCCAATTGGGAATCAACTGTCCGCATTTGCGCTCACGCTCGGTGAGTTTCAGAAATCGATTGCTGCGCTGAAAGCCGCGCAAGCGGAACCCATCGAGAGTCGCTATCGCGCCCAGTTTGCACTGTCCCGTCGCACTTTATATGCGGACCTCCTGGTGGCGCTCGGACGCGAACACGAGGCCGCCCGCGTCGCTCTGGAGTTGCTCGACCTTCAGACGCGAACGGGAATGACCAGCAGTGCCGCAGATATCGAACGCCTGGCGCGTGTCATGCGGGCAGCCTTTGCAGTTCGCGGTGAAATGACGCGAACGATGGAAGAAGCTTCCTACGCGTCTCGGACCGGGTGGCTTCGGCGAATGGCCTTTTCGATGCCGCTTTTGACGGCGCGCGCATGGGAACTCAATCGCGGACTTCGGCAACTGGTCGTCCGGGAAGATCGAATGACGCTCATGCTGCGACCCTACCTGGGGGAAATTACCGATTGGGCGAATTGGCGGTTGCCGGATCTCCTTCCGGTCGTGGGAGCAGGGGTTCTTCGACGCGCGCTGGCGCGTGCGCGCACCAGCGACGCAGCCTTTCCCGAGGCGGGGGCCTATGCGGACGCGATCGAGGGAGAAATCGCTCACTACCGTGGCAACTGGCACGATGCGGCGCGTCTCGCAGCCCAAGCCCTCGCCGCGCTGTCGCCGCGCGAACAAATGATCCGATGGAGAGTTGCTGCCTACCGAGCCGACGCTCTCCAAAAGAGTGGGCAGCTTTCGCAGGCGCGTCCGCTGTACCAGGAGGTGCTCTCGCAGTGGCCCACGATCTTAAGGCTATTGGACTTAAGACTTCCGGTTCAGGTCGTTTCATCGGGAGGGGCGGCAGTCGACGCGCTGCGAGACCGGCTTGCGCGCTCCTCGCGGTTCATGGTCACGGAGCGTGCACCTTTCATTGCGTCGGCTGAAGCGGTGCCCAATGGATTCCAGATTTGCCTTCGCGATGTCGAGGGGAACCAGTTTGCTTGCGCGCAAAAGCCAACTGCGGACGAAGTGCTCGACGCATTTCATGCGGCCGCATTTTCTCCGCGATTGTCGATGTCCCAGAGCGACTTCAACGGCATCGATGGAAGTCCGACGCGCGTTGGAACTGCGGACGTACTCAAGCAATTCTTGGAGCCGTTGCAGTGAGTGCGCTCATCGCGGCAAGCGTCGCCTCCGCCATCATGTTGGCGGCTCCCGAAAGGGATGCCGGCGCACCCTGCAAAGGCGGTCGCTGGGTCGGTACGCCGACGCAGGCCGGGTGTCTCGTCCATGGCGTGCGGGACGGACCCTGGAAAACGTTTCGAGCGGGAGGCCAACTTGAAACGCTCACTACCTGGAGCGCGGGGATACGCGAGGGACCATTTGCCGCGTTTTCCGAACGCTGCCTCCCTTTGGAACAAGGAGACTATCGGCGCGACAAGCGGGAGGGTTTTTGGAAGTTTTGGAGCTCGGAGGGGCGCCTGTTGCGCGAAGGCCGCTTCGTCGAGGGAGTCATGGAGGGCACGTGGACGCTCTACGATAGTGAGTCCGGGCAGCGAACGCTCGAAGGTCCCTACAAAAAGGGATTTCCAGAAGGAACCTTTCAAGAATTTCTTTCCACCGAACTTGAGTGGCGGGAGGTCACTTTCAAGCGCGGTATTCGTCAAAGCGAGGCCGCACTGGCGTGCACTGGAGGCAAGCGCGGCACCAAGCGAATGTGGAAGGTAGACTATCAAGCAAGGCGCGAGGGATGCCTTGGCGACGATGGACGGGAGACTGGCGTCTGGCTTGCGTATGATGCAACCGGCAAGTTGCGAGGGAGAATTCCCTTTGTCGCCGGGCGACGCCATGGGGAGGTGATTGAACTTCATCCGGGAGGTCAACCCTTCCACCGAGGAAGCTTCGTGAAGGGAATCCCTGAAGGGCGGCACGCATTCTTGGCACCCCACGGAGTCCCCTATGGAGTTTCACTGATCACGAAAGGAGAGGGCCGTTGGCGAGCCTACTTCCCGAATGGAAAGATTCAGGAGGAAGGTGCCTTCCAGGGAAGCTGCCCGGTCGGCCGCTGGCGAACTTTCAGCGACGAGGGTCGCCTGCTCGCTGAAGAAACCTATGCGCGCTGCATGCGGGAAGGTTCGTCGTTCCGATTCTATCTAACGGGGCAAGTTCAGGCTGAGGGCACATTTCAACGAGATCGACCAGAGGGTTACTGGAGAGGCTACTTCGAGAATGGCGATCCCCAATGGGAGGGGAGCTTCAAGAACGGTGCTCCCAGCGGCGTGTGGAAGACCTACCGCCTCGGCCGCGTGCTGCTTTCGGAGGGCTCCATGAAGGACGGCACTCCCGATGGGCCGCGGCGAATTTTTTCCCCCAACGGCAATATCAGTGAGTCAGGCTCCTACCGCTATGGCCGAAAGGTGGGGCGCTGGAAGGTGTACTTTCCAGAGGGAGGACTCTGGCGAGAAGATGACAAAGGAGATGGATTTCCCGGGGGCGCCGAAGGTGACTGCGAAAAAATGATCGGAGCCTTCGTATCGGATGGCGACCGGAGAACCCTAGGCTGCCTGGTGTGTCGGAATGCGGACGGGGACGCGCCAAACGAGGTGCCTATCGGTCTTTGGAAGTATTGGCATCCCAACGGGGCGCTCGAAAAAGAAGGCACGTTCCAAGGAGCCGTTCCTTCCGGAACTTGGAAATACTTCTATGACAACGGGTCCCTCAT
>JBGSMZ010000037.1:0-6873 GCA_041739845.1 Myxococcaceae bacterium | reverse complement strand
CGACCTCATCATCTTTTTGCTGGGTCGGAGGTTTGGTGGCCGTACCTCGACCCTATCCGGTGGCCTGCTCGGACGCCTCTTCACTCCAGCCAAGCGAGCCCGAGTCGAGTCGCTCTTCGAAGCGCACGGAGAGAAGATTGTGCTTGCTGCGCGTTTCCTGCCGGGCGTTCGCGCGGTGACCTACTTCACGGCAGGCTCCGTGGGGATGCGCATTGGCAAGTTTGCGTTCTACGATTCAGTCGCCGCACTGGGCTCCGCGCCGCTGTTCGTGTTCCTGGGCTTCCACTTTGGCGCTGAACTAGAATCCTTGATGGGGCAAATTCGACGAGGGCAGACCAAGGCACTGATCGGCGTTGGAGTCGTCGTAGCTGGCTTTGCATTGTTCTCCTGGTACCGGAGTCGCCGCGCTGCGCGAATCGCAGCGACGGCATTGCCAACGCACGGCGGACTTGCGAATCCGCGCCCCAAGACCCCCGCGGAGGGGTAGGACGGCCTAGAGCCGTTCACGGCACCGCATCGGCGCCGTTGCTCCGCACTTGGAGGTGTGCGCGATCGCCATGGTTTCCATCGGTTGTTCATCGGGATTTTGGGGAGATAGCGCCTACGCTGCGGCCCAACTGGTGCGAAGCGGCAAGGTGGATTTTCTCGTCTCGGACTACCTCGCGGAGATTACCATGTCGCTCCTCGCTCGGCTGAGAGCCAAGGACCCGGCGCAGGGCTACGTTCCCGACTTCATTTCAACGATGCTTCCCTTGCTCCCGGAAGTGAAGGAGCGCGGGATTCGAATAGTCACCAACGCAGGTGGACTGGCTCCTAAGCGATGTCGCGATGCATTCCTTGCAGCAGCTTTGGACTCGGACCTGCGCATTGCCGTCGTCGAGGGTGACGACCTGCTGCCGCGAATCGAAGAGCTACGATCCAAAGGAATACGGGAAATGTTCAGCAATGCGCCGCTTCCCGCAAAAGTGGCGAGTTGCAATGCCTACCTTGGCGCGCTTCCGATCTGTGAGGCGCTCAACCAAGGAGCGGATATCGTCATCACTGGCCGCTGCGTCGATTCCGCGGTCACCCTCGGCGTGCTGATGCATGCTTTTGGTTGGAAGGCCGATCAATACAACCTTCTCGCAGCTGGTTCCTTGGCGGGGCATTTGATCGAGTGCGGCCCGCAATCGACCGGCGGAGTCTTCACCGATTGGGAACGAGTCCCCGGATGGGAGAACATGGGGTATCCGATCGTCGAATGCGAGGCCGACGGAAGCTTCGTCCTTACCAAGCCCGACGCCACCGGTGGACTGGTCACAGCAGCGACAGCTGCAGAGCAACTCGTCTACGAAATCGGCGACGGAGCAAACTACCTTCTCCCCGACGTCGTTTGCGACTTCACCGAAGTAGCATTAGCCCAAGCAGGCGAGGACCGGGTCCGGGTCACGGGTGCGAAGGGTCGTGCTCCGTCGACGGACTACAAGGTCAGTGCGACCTACGCCGAGGGATGGCGATTGATGGCCTCGATGATGGTCGCGGGCCATGAAGCGGGAGCCAAGGCTCGACGAATGGCCTCTGCCATCGTGGCCCGGGTGCGAGGGCTCAGCCTGCGCCAAGGCTATGCAGACTTTTCCGAAGTCTCTATCGAAGTCATTGGTGCCGGTGACACTTACGGCGGTTCTCCAGAAGCAGATCGACGGGCATCGGAGGTCGTCTTGAAAATCGGCCTCAAGCATCTGTTGAAGGAACCCCTCGAACTCTTTTCGCGCGAGATGGCGCAGGCCGGAGTTGCGATGGCGCAAGGGGTCACAGGTCTGTTTGCCGGGCGCCCCTCGCCGTCCCCGGTGGTGCGCCTCTTCTCGTTCCTCTTTTCAAAGCAAGAAGTCCCGGTTCGCGTCGATGACGTCGCGATTGCTCTCCCCTTAGGAACACCGGTGGGACCTAGAAGTGCGGCATCCTTGAAGTCCGCGCAGCACTTCTTCCCGGGACCTACGCAGTCGGCTCCACTCATCGCCATCGCGCATGGGCGCAGTGGCGACAAAGGCAACGATGCCAATATTGGGATTATCGCTCGGCGACCTGAATTCTTTCCGATCTTGCGAGCGCAGGTGAGCAACGAGCGGGTGCGAGACTTCTTTGCCCACTACAGTCCTGCTTCGGTGGAGCGCTACGACCTCCCTGGAATCTATGCCATTAATTTTGTGCTCCGAGGCGTCTTGGGTGGTGGTGGCATGGCGTCCCTCCGCTTCGACCCTCAGGGGAAGGCCTACGCGCAAATGCTGCTGGAGATGGAGATCGACGTACCATCCTCGATTCTTGAGAATCGAACGTGAGTCCCATCTCGACCATCTACATCGCCAATCGTGGGGAGATTGCGGTGCGGATCATTCGAACCGCCAAGCGGCTCGGCAAGCGGGTCGTCATCGGGTTTCATGAAAGTGAAGGTCGAACACTCCCGGTGCGCCTCGCCGATGACGCCATCGAAATCGAAGGCGAATCGGCGCTCGCCGCGTACCTTTCGATCGACAACGTCGTCGCTGCATGTCGGAAACTCGGCGCCGACGCCGTTCACCCTGGCTTTGGATTCTTGGCAGAAAACGCAAAGC
This sequence comes from Myxococcaceae bacterium, assembly GCA_041739845.1. Lineage (GTDB taxonomy): Bacteria > Myxococcota > Myxococcia > Myxococcales > Myxococcaceae > JBGSMZ01. The sequence continues at coordinate 4,285 of JBGSMZ010000037.1, read as the reverse complement.
TGGCCTCGCGCCTTCGGCAAGAGCGGATCTGCTTCATAGGGCCTCGTCCCGAGGCCATTGCCGCGATGGGGAGCAAGGTGGAATCAAAGCGCCTCGCGGCGGCTGCAGGAGTCGCCACCATTCCTGGAGCGCATCGGACCCTTCGTGACGCCGAGGACGCTATGGCCCTCGCCCATGAAATTGGATTTCCGGTGATTTTGAAGGCCTCGGCCGGAGGCGGAGGTCGCGGACTGCGCGTCGTCACGCATGGTGACGAGACACGCATTCGAGCAGCGTTCGTTCACGCTTCCGCCGAGGCGAAGGCGACCTTCGGAGATGGGCGGCTCCTCCTCGAACGGTACGTTGCAGACGCACGCCACATCGAAGTCCAAATCCTGGGCGACAGCCACGGGAACATCGTGCACCTGGGAGAACGCGAATGCTCTATCCAGCGCCGTCACCAAAAAGTGATCGAAGAGGCGCCTTCTTCCTCTATCTCGGAAGCGACACGCAATGCGCTGGCGGCTGGGGCCACAGCCCTCGCTCGGGCTGTGAACTACGAGTCGGCTGGCACCGTCGAGTTCGTCGTCGATCGCGATGATGCGTTCTTCTTTTTGGAGATGAATACCCGAATCCAAGTGGAGCACCCGGTCACCGAGGCGGTCACAGGAATCGATATTGTGGAAGCCCAGATTCGAATTGCCGAGGGTGAAGCGCTCTCCCATGCGCAATCAGACATTCGCTTCGACGGGCACGCCATGGAGTGTCGGGTGTGTGCTGAAGAACCATCGCGCGAATTCTTGCCGTCGTCTGGAACCCTCTTGCGGTTGCAATTCCCGACCGACATCCGGGTCGATACGGGTTTTGCCGAAGGCGATTGTATCTCGCCGGAGTTCGATTCGATGGTCGCGAAGCTCGTCGCGCATGCACCGACTCGGGAGGCGGCGCGAGTCAAACTCTGCCAAGCGCTCGATGCGTTCGTCGCGCTCGGCGTGAACACCAATTGCCATTTCCTTCACCGCGTTTTGGAAAGTCCGCAGTTTATCGACGGCACCGTCGCCACGGAGTTTGTCGAAGGGGAGTTCGCGCGGACCCGCGTGGCCGCGCCGTCGGAGCAGGAAATAATGGTGGCACTGGCGGCTGCAGCGCTCGCGAACCGTACGCTCTTTGACGAGCGCTTTGCGCCTCCTGCGAATTCTCCTCAGGAGATTACCAACTGGTCGCGACCTAAGGATTCCAATGCCTAGAGTCACGCTCAAGACGGACGCCTATGAAGAGGATTTCGAGGTGGCGATCGTTCGCGAGGGAACCCGCGTGCGCATGTTCGTCGATGGGATTGTGCGGCCATTTTCCTTCAAGAGGAACCTCGACCAAACCCTCACGATTCGTCTCGACGGCCAAGAGCACGTCGTTCACGTCGCTTCCCGCGGTGACTTGTCCTTCGTTCACTGCGCTGGAAGAACGTTTCGCGCTGCCTTCGCAGATCCTCTGACCAATGCCGCAGGAGCTCTCGGGGCGGGAGAGGTGCTCCGGGCTCCGATGCCCGGGCGCATCGCAGAGCTTCGCGTCAAAGTGGGAGACAAAGTGTCCCTTGGTGAAACGCTAGCCGTGATGGAGTCGATGAAGATGCACATCGAACTCGTCGCGAGCGCTTCCGGTATTGTGCGCGAAATATGCTGTGCTACCGGAGATGCCGTTTTGGGGCAGGCAGTCGTGCTGGAGTTGGACCTTGGAGGAGGCGCTCGTGCGACGGATTGAAACGCGGATCAATCCCAAGTCCGCAAACTTTCGTACGTACGCGGCATTTCATCGCGAGCAGCGCGATGCGCTCGCGGAGATTACCCATGCGGTGACCGAAGTCCGTGCGGAGCGCGACTTGAAGCGGGTTGCAGCTCAGGGCAAACTTCCGGTTCGCAAGCGCATCTCCTTGCTTTTGGATCCGGGGACACCATTTCTCGAATTGTCGGCTTTGGCCGCATGTCGCGCCGATTACGATGATGAGATCAAAGGTGCGGGCGTGGTCTCAGGGATCGGGATCGTCAATGGTCGCGAGGTCCTTGTGCTTGCCAACGACCCTTCGATCAAGGGGGGAGCGGCCTATCCCTTGGGCGTTAAGAAATCGCAGAGGGCGCTGACCATCGCTCTTGAGAATCATCTTCCCGTCGTTCACTTAGTCGACAGCGCGGGAGCCTACCTCCCCAAGCAAATGGAAATTTTTCATGAGGGCGGGAAGGTTTTCTACACCCAGTGTCGCCTTTCGGCGGCGGGGATTGAACAGATTGCAATAGCGCTCGGGCACTGCACCGCAGGCGGAGCCTATGTACCGACGCTCTCCGACTATTCCATCATGGTGCGCAACTCTTCAGGGATTTTCCTCGGAGGTCCGCCACTCGTGAAAGCGGCTACCGGCGAGGAGATTACGGCGAATGACCTCGGCGGGGCGGATGTTCATACCCAAATCTCGGGAACCGCAGACTATGCAGCCGACAGCGAAGCCCAGGCCATCGCGCTGGCCCGGGAAATCGTTGGGCTCTTGCGACGGCGAACCAAGCAGGCAGTCGATACGCGCGCCATCGAACTCCCATACTACGACCCACAGGAACTCTACGGAGTGGTCCCGGACGATATTCGCAAGCAGTTTGATATTCGAGAGGTCATTGCACGCCTTGTCGACGGGAGCCTTTTTCACGAGTTCAAGCCCGACTACGGCGCAACGCTCGTTTGTGGCTTCGCTTTTCTCTGTGGTTACAAAATAGGCATCCTGGGGAACAACGGGGTCCTTTTTTCTGAAAGTGCGCACAAGGCCACCCAGTTCATGGACCTGTGCGACCGCGATGGCATTCCTCTCGTGTTTTTGCACAACATTACGGGATTCATGATCGGCGTGGACTACGAACGCGGGGGAATCACCAAAGATGGCGCCAAGATGATCAGTCGCCAATCGAACGTCCGTGTGCCCAAGTTTAGTGTGCTCTGTCACGCGTCCTTTGGCGCAGGAAATTACGGAATGGCCGGGCGCGGTTACCAGCCGCGGTTCCTCTTCGCTTGGCCGCATTCGCAGTGCGCGACGATGGGAGCGGAGCAAGCCGCAAAAACGATGAGCCAGCTTAAGATTGCGAGCCTCCTGCGCGAGGGGAGGGAAATCGACGCCAACAGCATTCAAGCCATGGTCGACCAAATTCACGCGGACTTTACGAAGTACAACAGCGCGTACTACCAAACCTCGGAAGTCTTGGACGACGGCATTATCGACATCGTCGCGACCCGGGATGTTCTTGGAATCGCTCTATCGGCGTCACTCAATGCGCCCCTCGAAGCGCGGAGCCAGGGCGTACTCCGGATTTGATAGAAGGGAGGCAGCATGAGCCAATTTGAACTGACGGAGGAGCAGCGCTCGACGTATGACCGTGCCCACCGCTACGGACGCGAAGTGCTTGCACCGCTTCTCCCCAAGATGGACGACGAGGATTGGTATCCGGAAGAGCTCATTCCGAGACTCGGCGCAGATGGCTACTTGGGTCTTACGATTCCTCAAGGCTACGGCGGTGCCGGGATGGACCTCTTCTCCTGTGGACTCGTCGCCGAAGCCTTTGGCTACTGGAATGCGAACGCTGCCTTCATCTGGGGTCCGCACGACAATCTGTGCCTCAACAACATCTACCGAAACGGCAATGAGTCCCAACGGCGGCGTTTGTTGCCAAAGCTCATCTCTGGCGAATGGGTTGGAGCGTTAGCACTCACGGAGCCCGGGGCCGGTTCGGATTCCTTGGGTGGGATGCGCTGCACCGCGGGCCGGAACGGCACAGATTTTATCCTCAACGGCCGAAAGACCTTCATTTCCAACGGACCCGTCGCCGACGTCATCCTGGTCTATGCGAAGACTTCTCCCAAGCTCGGCCCCAAAGGGATTTCCGCATTCCTAGTCGAGAAGTCGATGGCTGGCGTCAGCTGCTCCCCGAAGTTTAAGAAAATGGGATGGCGGGGTTGCCCTACCGGGGAGCTGCTCTTTGAAGATGTCCGCGTTCCTGCGGACAATCTCATCGGCGAGGTCGATGGCGGCGTCGCCGTTGTCATGAGTGGTCTGGATATCGAGCGGGCGTTCCTCGCGATGCCGTCCCTTGGAATCGCACAGCGCTGCATCGACTTGTCGCTCGCCTACGCGAGGACCCGGGAACAATTTGGAAAGCCGATTGCGAGTTTCCAGCTCGTTCAGGCGATGCTGAGTGACATGTATTGCGAGCTAGAGGCGGCGCGCGCCCTTGCCTACCGCGCGCTGTTCGCATGCAACGCCCTCGGCCCGGGCGAG
>JBGSMZ010000023.1:0-6005 GCA_041739845.1 Myxococcaceae bacterium | reverse complement strand
AGTCTCCCATGTCGACATGAGAAATGAACTTCATTGCGGACGTCGCCTGACGCTCGCCGTCCGCTGGAATCCGATACACGCCGGTTCCATCATCGAGGCGGATTCGGGCTGCCGAGAGCTGCTTGAGGTCGCGACTCAGCGTCGCTTGGGTAACCAGTAACCCTTCGCGCTCCAGCAGCGCTCCCAGCGCTTCCTGCGTCGGGACCTCGTGCTTCGCCAGGAGGCTTCGGATGAGGAGGCGCCGCTGCGCGGTCGCACTATGCATTGGCGACCAACGACCCGATGCCTTGGTCGGTGAAGAACTCGGCCATGATGGAGTGCGGACTCCGCGCGTCGATCAAGTGAACCTGGCTCACCCCCGCATCGAGCGCTTGGAGCGCGGAGCGCGCCTTTCGCGCCATGTTGGCGCCAAACGCACCCGCATCCAGGAGCTCGCGGAGCCGATGCGTTGACACTTTCACGAGGAGCTCGTCGTTTTCGGTGAATCCTGGAACGCCTGCAAGGAACACCAATTTTTCCGCTTTGATGGCGCCTGCAATTTGGGCGGCCGTCTGGTCCGAATCGAGGAGCGTCGTCCCTCCATCGTCGACGATTCCGACTGCCGCTACGACCGGCACATAGTGGCGCTGCAGAAACATCTCGAGAACGTCGCCGTTTACTGACACCACCGTTCCGCTTCGACCTTCCGTCGGACGGGTTCCCTTGAGAAAAGAAGCGTCCATTCCGGCAAGTCCAATCGCCTGCACCCCACTCCGGTTCAGCAGCGTCACCAGCTCAAGGTTGGTCTGACCGGAAATCATCATTTGCGCTGACCGCTCATCGCCGTGAGAGGGCCAATCTGGACTTTCTCCGTGAACCAGGATCGGCACCATACCCACCGAGCGGAGCAGGCGAACGTCTTCGACGATTGCAAGGCGCAGCGACTCTTTCCCCATCGCTTGACGACCGAGCTTGAGCACGACGCGCTTGTCGGCAAAGCGTCCAATATAGGAGAGGGCTTGGGTGAGGAGCGTGACTTTGAATTTGGGCGTGTAGTTGGTGAGGCGCTCGTCCTTTCCAACGGAGCCATCAGGCATTTGCAACAACACCGCTGAGTAGTCAGCGTTCAACTTCACATAGTCGTAGGAGAGATCGCAACCCCAGGCAACTGCCACATCCGACCCAGCTCGGAGATCGATTTCCACAACGACCTCCGGAGCGCGCATCCGCGCACGTACCCGGTCGCGCAGGGACGGCCGCGCGCTACCGTCGGCAGCCCCGGCATCTTCGAGTGTGGGGCCGCGATCGTAGACCAGGATGTCCTGAATCGAGAGCCGCGCTTCTTCTGGCTCGATCGGGTAGTTTTGCGATCCACTGCGCGCGCCCACCGTCGCGAGGATGCGCCCCCAGTTCGGATCCGCTCCGAACAGTGCGGTCTTCACGAGCGTAGAACCGGCCACCGCTCTTGCAATGTCCCCTCCGCTGCGAACATCCGGCGCGCCGAGAACGCGAACTTCGACGAGCTTGGTCGCACCCTCACCATCCCGCGCCACTTCTTTCGCAAGCTCGGCGCACAATGACCGCAGTTGCGCGGAGAAGGCTTGGAGTGCCTCGCCGGGACCGGCGATTCGCATGGCCCCGCTCAACCCGTTTGCCAGCGCGAGCACCGTGTCGTTGGGGCTCATGTCGTTGTCGATATTCAAATTGTTGAAACTGCCATCCATCGCACCGACGAGCGCCGCTTGGAGGCATTCCGGGGAAATCGCAATGTCCGTACACACCACGGCGATGACCGTTGCGAGCTGGGGCGCGGTCATCCCTGAACCCTTGCAAATGCCGAAGAGGCGCCCCTCCACACCGTCGAGCGCCAAGGTGCGCGACGCGAGCTTGATATGCGTGTCCGTCGTGAGGATTGCCTCCGCCGCGGCTTCAGGAGCTACGCTGCGCGCGGCAGCCAACGGCGCGAGCGCTGCGAGGAGCTTCTTCACCGGGAGCCGTTGACCAATGATGCCTGTACTCGTCATCACGACGGCGGAAGGCGGCACGTCGATGCTTTGTGCCGTGGCGGCACAAAGTACCTCCACATCGGCTCTTCCTCCCTCTCCGGTGAATGCGTTCGCGATACCTGAATTGATGAGCACCGCCCGAATCCCATCGGCAGGCAAGCGCGCCGCGAGGTCCTGCAGGGGTGCTGCGCGCGCACGATTAATACTCAGCACCGCTGCTGCGCTACAGGGCGCTTCACTGAAGACCAGTGCCAGGTCCTTCTTGAAGGGCTTGATTCCGGCGTGAACCCCCGAAAAGAGAAAACCCTTTGGTGTCGTCATTGAGGAAGCCCTTCGTCGGTGGGAAGGTCCAACATCGCGTTGAGATTCTGGACCGCCTGGCTCGCTGCGCCCTTGAGAAGGTTGTCAATCGCGCAGGTAATGACGGCGGTAGCGCCGTCCGTGGAGGCGCCAATGATGGTCAGCGGCGTGTTTGCGACATCGGCAATGCGGACGTCTTCGGCGCAAGCAGCACAGCGGACGAGTGGCGCGTTCGCATACGCGCTCTCGAGTATCTCGCGAACGCGCGTTCCAGAAACACCTTGCGCAAGCCGGACCACCGCCGTTGCAAGGACGCCGCGCTTCATCGGGAGGAGGTGCGGAACAAAAGTGCAATCCGCGGCGGAATCTCCCAGCGTCGCTAGCGTCTGCCGGATTTCCGGCAAGTGTTGATGATCGATGGTCCGGTAGGCTCGAAAGTCCGAATCCACTTCCATGAATGTCAGCGCGTCGGTGGCTTTGCGACCGGCACCGGAAACTCCCGACGCTGCGGTGACGACGATTCTTCGCGCATCGATAATGTGCGCTTGCAACAGTGGAAGGAGCGCCATTTCAACGGCCGTCGCATAGCAACCTGGATTGGCGACCAAGGTAGCCCCGCGCGCCGATTTCCATTCACTCAATCCGTAGACCGCATCCTTCAAGAGTTCCGGCGCGGAATGCGCGAAACCATAGAATGTTGGATAGCAACTCGCATCGGTAAGTCGGAAGGCGCCCGAAAGATCGATCACCGACACCCCTGAAGCGCGCGCCAATGGCACCAATTCGAGAGAAGATTCGGTAGGGGTCGCGGTGAAGACCATAGAAACCGAACCGAGCTGTTTTTTGCACGCATCGCCAGATGCGTAGCGAAGCCGCGGGCTGGCGCGCGCTCCTACCGATCGCTCGCTCGACGCAAACACCAGTTCCACCGCTGGATGGCGCTCAAGGATGCGCACCAGCTCCAATCCCGAGTACCCAGAAGCTCCAAAGACTCCGACGCGCGTGAGCTGCATAGTTGGCGCATATAAATGCGGAAAGTATGCCAGTCCACCATTTCCATGAAGCGCAGCGCAAATCGTGCGACAAGCCTCCGGTGACGCTTGCAGAATTCGCGGACACTGCCGCCGACTATTTGCGAAAACAAGGTGAGCTGCGCCCAATTGCTATTGACCTTGGGGCCGCTCAACTCATCGTCGGCAGTGGGGCTGGCCCCGTATCCTTCGTCGCCTTGACAGCGGCCTGGAACGAATGCCGAGATGCGCGCGGATTGATGCGAGAACGCGTTTTGGCACGGCGTTTTTGGTCAAGCATTCAGGCCGATGCGGAGCACGGCGAGAAACCCTACTTGCGTTCGATCCTCCCCAAGGTGCGGGATCTCGGCTGGTACTCAAGCTATCGCCGACACGTCGAACTCGAGCTAGGAATTGGCGCCATCCAAGAACCGAACACCCATATCCCTAGTGTGCAACTCGCCGATGCGCTTTCCGTGCACTTGGCGATTCCGCTCCCTACTTACCTCCTCGACGTTACCGAGGCGTTCATCGAAGAATCGGGCTTGTCTTTTGCGTCCCTGCTCGAGCGGGCACTCGCAAGGCTCGAGGCGGCGACGGACGCACCCTACACGCAGCTGAGCCCAGGCGTTTTCGAATCTCCGTTCCAAGATGGCTTCGATGCTTCAAGGATGGCAATTCCCAAAGTATTTGCCGCGCTGCCCGTCCAGGGATTCCCGGTAGCCATCGCGCCAACCCACAGTAGCGTTTTTGTAGCTGGCGATGCGGACCCCGATGGACTCCAAAGCATCGCGCAACGCGCGCTCGATTCTATCGACGAAGCGCCCACGCACTCGCCGCTGGCGTTTCGGTTGGTCCAGGGAAAATGGAGTATTTGGCAACCGGCGGCGGGCCACCCGGCGACTTCCATCCTCCGTCGCGTCAGAGTAACCGGGAGCTTCGGCCAGCATGAACGACAGCAAACGCTGCTTAAGGGCATCCTCGCTGCCGGCGATTTGCAACTGGTTGTTGCCCCATTCTACCTCGTCCAAACGGAAGCCGGCGAGGTGGAATCGCTCACCGAATGGTCTCAAGGTGACGAGGCACTCCTCCCGGATACGGACCTCATCGAGCTCAAAGCAGACAGCCAAACGACGGTCGTCCCTTTTTCGGCGTTCCTCGCTTCAGTGGGATCCGAGTTGCCGACGACCGGCGACGTACCCCGTCGCTACATTGCGAAAGCATTTCCGGGCGAGCGCGCGCTCGCCGAGCTTCGCAAGCACCAAGTAAACCTCTAGCTGTCCTACTTCTTCGCTTTCTTCATTCCCTCGGTCTTGAGCTTCTGGACAAAGGCGGCAACGTTGCGGACATCTTGGTCCTTCAACGTTCCTCCCCAGGCGGCCATCAGGGGAGACCGACCGACGGAGGCGCCACCATTTTTGATGACGTTGTAGACGTGTTCATCGGTGAGGCGCTTTGCAACTACCGGATCTGAGTAGTCCGCTGGAGTGGGTTTGAGGGCGATTCCCGCAGGTCCATCGCCCTTGCCGCTGACGCCATGGCAGACCGCGCAGTACGTCTTAAACGTCTCTGCACCCTTGGTGGCGTCGCCCTTGAGCTCCATTTTGGGAGCCCCCAATGCGACCGAGCTTGCAATCAACGACAGCGAAATGAGTCGGTAGGTCATGGGATTCCTTAGGTAGGACTTCGGGAAGATTTCGCCGATGCGCGTATCAGATGGTTGGGCCCTGCGCTACTCATGTGCATTTCCGTTCTCCTGAGCCTCACGCTTCAAGCGCTTTCACCGCCTCTTTGAGGACTTGAATTCGGCCAATTCGCTTGTCGTTGCCCGAAATGATGACCCATTGCGCATCGGGTCGGTGGGTACGGTCAAACATTTCCTGGTAGGCCACTTCGTATTCTTTCCAGCGGCTGCGGTTACGCCAGTCGTCCTCTCCGATCTTGTAGCGCTTCACGGGGTCGCTCTCTCGCTCTTTGAAGCGCTCGAGCTGGGTTGCATTGTCGATGTGAATGAAGAATTTCACCATCCGCACACCATCTGCGGTGAGCATGCGCTCGAAGGCATTGATTTCGTCGTAGGCGCGCTCCCATTCGGGCTTGGTACAGAACTTTTCGATGCGTTCCACCAGCACGCGGCCGTACCAAGTGCGGTCGAAGATGGAGATACTTCCAGAAGGGGGCATGCGGGAATTGAAGCGCCATAGGTAGTGCTGCGCTTTTTCCTCCGCAGAAGGGGCGGAAATAGGCCACACCTTGAACCCACGCGGGTCCATCAACCCAGTCAGCCGCCTGATGCATCCACCTTTTCCCGCTGCGTCCCAACCCTCAAAGCAAAAGACTGCCCGCTTCCGTTTGAGGAAATTCTCCACTTGGAGAGCCAAGAGCCGCTTCTGCAGTAGGGCGACTTCTGCGTCACCTCGCTTCTTGTCGATGCGCTCTTTGAGATCGGTTTTCTCCAGAAGCAAAGTTCCGGGAGAAAACACGCTGAAGTCGTACGCATGGCGCTCGGCCTTCTCTGGCTGTGGCTTAGGCATAGGGCCGACAGTGTCTTGCACACTCTTTCGCTCTTGGTGAAACTTCGTCTTGACGGGTACAGTCGCAGCTCCTTCTGTCCCCTGAAGCCGTCGGAGGCAGCCTGCATTCTCTCAAGGGGGCCGAGCCGGAGATTTGCCTCGGCGGGACGACGTCACGAGCGCCATTGCTGCCGGTA
>JBGSMZ010000014.1:0-5203 GCA_041739845.1 Myxococcaceae bacterium | reverse complement strand
TCGGAAATGGTAGATAGGATCACGAAAGGCCCGCCGATCTCATAGTTTCCGGTAAATTGCAACGGCGGGAACAGAAGGTGCGGAGCCGCCAAGATTCACCCACTCAGGCCAGCAGGAATAAAAATTCATTGGTTCCCGACTCGGATTGTCGCGCCGCGCAGGGGCGCATCTACGAATGCTGATTGGTGGCGCCCATATGGCTCCGAGTTTCCGGGAACGCCACCCACGTGTCGGCTTTGATTCCAGGGCCACAAAATGACCAGGTCCTGAAGGACTGCTAGATTCGCCGCTCCTTCAGCATCGATCGCACCCTCGTACACGGTAGCTCAGGATTCGCATCGCAAATATCACCCCGAGCCCAACAGATTCGGCGACGCTTAGCAGCGTGGCAAGGTCGCGCATCGGGAGCGATATTGCTCAGTGGGCAATGCGAAGAATTCGCGATTGCTGCATGGGGGACTCCGGCTGAGATCAGGAGAGCAAAGTGAAATTCGCGCACACCTGAGACCGGTGAGATTTCCGATCAATGCTTTTCACGTGCTCTCGTCTTGAGCTTCACGGTTTATCCCAAACCAGCTGGGCTAAAGGCGTGGTCGCATGCCGTCGGCGCTACCGATTGAGGAGAAGTAGGGCGACTCGTATTCGGCCCCATCGTTCATCCAACAGCCAACCTTGCGTTCTTGGCCGATCATTGGGACGAACTCGATACAGATGAGAACGCAGCCAAACTCGCAACGAGAATAGAATCTAGCCAATCACGCGACACTCTCGGGCCGGAAATTTACGAGGGGCTAGCATTTCTTCGCTACTTCCTTGGACGTGCTGGGGGCTCGAGAGGGGCAAAAAGGCTGTCAAAAATACCCACCGCCACCCCCCGACACTTCGCCTTCACTTCCTCCCAATCGTTCCAGGGCTTTGGCCAGGCTAAGTATTCTGCTCGCCGGTTGGCGTTTTGTCTTTCTGGCCGCGGATCCCCGAGTTGAATCTGGAGTTGTTGAAGCGGAGAAGCTCCATTGGGTTGCGGGTATAAATCGTCGAACGTCGCCAGCGCCCGAGCTACCCCATCCGGGCCCAGCAGATCCGCCACTGCCGCAAAATCTACGTAGTCGCGTGTGTAGTTGCGGCCTACAATCAGGATCCCCTTTATGCGCAAGATTTCCTCCTGCGTGGGCACCACGAGCGACTGGCCGTTCACCGCAATGAAGGTGGTTTCGAGGGGCTTTTCGCGAATCAATTGTCGGATCCCGGTGTCGATGCCATCGAGTGAGCCCAAGATCAGAACTGGCTTCCTCACCCGCGCCGTCTTCGAACCCGCGACCGATTCCAATTCCGCAAGGACTGCATCGAATCGAGGTCGAAGGTCAGTCAAAACATGGTCCGCATCGGTCGACAGGCGGTGGTGCGCATGAATGGCGGCTGCCGTTCCGCCAACGACAACGGCTCCCGGGAGAATGGCTTGAAGGCGAGAAGCCGCAAGCAGCAACCGCTCCCAATCGTTATGGGATGAGGCGGACATACTGCCTCCAAATATTGTACCGCTGGTCTGGGTACTCCGGCCACTCGTCGCTGTGCGTCGCGCAGATGTGACGAAGGTCCTCTAGGACGCCCGGTTGCTCGCGGATTGCTCGCACAAGCTCTGCCCAATCTTCGCGCCCGCCGCGGTCGATAATGTCGTCGATGGCGGCCCAGGTGAACTCGCGGTGATTGAGATGGCGGTGCCTCATTGCGATCCCTTGCGTTGTTCCATCGCGTGCAAAGTTTCTGCCGCTCATTCGAGCGCATCAACCCCGTCGGCTCCGTAGCTATCAATAAACTGCCCTGCGACGACCCTCGCGGCAACGAGGCTTGGCTCCTAGGGTGGGTTCACATCTTGCGTCATGTCGCATTGATCCCATAGTCTAAGTTGTAGCTATAAATACATATACGCACAAAGAAAACAGGTGGCCCCGGGGGCACCGTTCGCTGGTCCGTCGTGGTGTCGGATGGCACAGAAAAGGCCCTCCCCATGTCTCTCGCGGAGAATGGTGGCCGCAAGGGTGACTTGTCGCGTTTCGTTGAAGAGGCCGTGCTCGAAACCGTGGCTTCTCTTGACGGCGCTCCGCTGAAAGCCGTCAAGAGATAGGCAATGACTGAACACATGGACCCGAGAGTTGGGATGTTGAGTCGCGCGCAGACTATCGACGCACTCCTGGAGATTGACGAAGCCACCAACAAGCAGGGAATCCAGGTTGCGCTGTGCGGAGGTGTGGCGATGCAGGTGTATGGGTCAGACCGCTTGACGGCTGACATTGATGTGCTGGTAACGCGACCGCCCTACGCCTTTCAACAGGGAGCAATGCTCGGGTTCGGCGGCTCGTCGGCGACGACGAGCGCGGTGCCTTGGCGCTCCAATACCTGGGGCACCAGGGTCGCCAAGATTTCCGGCAAGCCAGGGTGAACGCGTTTGCCGAGCGCGAAATGGAGAGGATTCAAAAGGAAGAAGCCAAGGATTTTCTGACCCCTTCTCAAGTCACTCCAAACACGAAGGCCTGAGTGTCGCGGTGACGCAGGGCGGCGACGAACTCGGACTCCAGCGCGCCGCTGGAATCTCTGCGAGTGCGACCGAACTCGTCGAGGCATCGCGACGGCCACAGGAGAAATAGTTTCGATGGCGCTTCAGGTGCACTCGCCTGGATTGAACCGATGATAAATCATGGCGGTCCTCGCAATGCGCAAGCCGAACCAATCTTCCTGGTCAACTTCAGAGAGCCTTGCGCACGATCTTTGCTTCGCTGCCATCGGATGCATTGAAGACGCTGAACTTTTTCGACGGGAGATGGAGCACCCCGAATGTTCCCGACGAGGCCGGCGCTCGCCGAGGGTTTCTGCTCTGAAGCTGACGCAACCATTCCCGTTCCTCCGGCTTCGCGAAATCACGGAGCAGCGCGCCGGGGTTTACGATGCACTTCCCATCCGGAAGCTCGAGGCAAAAAGGGATATGGGTATGACCGACGACAAGTACTTGCGACTGGGCGAATGCGAGCCAGCGGCTAGCCTGGGAGGCGTTCGTTTCATCGGGGAAAATGCAATCCATATCTGAGTGCGGGGTCCCAAGGTGGACCGCAATGCGCACTCCAGCGACCTCTACCCTCCAGGAGGGCGACAGGTCCGCGAGGTAGCGGATTGTATCGTCACGAAGGTCGTGACCGGAGCAATCCCATGGCTCTGCATCCATGTCGATTTCTGGGGATGCGGCGCTTCCGCGCCCAATGGCCCAGCGGTCATGATTGCCGAGGATGGAAGGGATTTTGTGCTCCCTGACCAAGTCGATGGCTTCTTCAGGGAAGATTCCCCAGTCGACAAGGTCTCCCGCATTCACGATGCAGTCGCACTTGAGGCGCTCGATTTGCACGAGCGCGTCGCGAAGTGCATGAACATCGCCGTGAATGTCCGCAAGGATTGCAAGGCGCGAGGGAACGGCTGGTTTCTCTTTCACAGGAGCCGACCCGCGAGGAACATCCATCGTGCGACCCCGGATGTCAGTGGTCAGTCCTCAGTTGATGAAGCGGTGGGGGCGAAGTGTCACCGACATGGAGCAAAACTTTCTGGGCGAGAAGAGATGTGGGAACCGGACCGTATACTGGCGCAGGAATTGGGAGCGCAACCCTTCTGGGGAATTGCGATGCCCGAGTATCCCGATCTCGAAGGGTATCGCAATGCCATCGCGCAACGGCTCCACACGCGATGCGGTAGTGGTCGTCAAGCCGTTCGTCTTGCGCTCGCCGGCGCGGACGAGCTTGCGAACCACGATCCGGGCGGACGGGAGGTGCTCTTGCCAGCGTTTGCCGCGGTACTGGCCAAGCCAACGGATTGTTCACGCCAGCAATGAAACCAACTACTGTCCCCGGTGCCAAACCGGAGGCAAGTTGCTCGCCGACCATTCGTTGTCCCGGCCCCTCAAAGAAAAGATTGGCCCCGAACTCCAGGTGCGCTCGATGAATACGTCGCCGACCGAAAGCCAAATCGCAATCGATCCAGGCACGGCGGAGCCGACCTCTGGGCGCGTGTCGCGCGCCATAGTCAATGCGCTCGTCCAATGGATTCGCGGGCGGACGCCGGCGCAGCGTGTCCGGATTGCGGAGGCGATTGCTAGGCTTGCGTGGATCTTGCGGGTGCGAAGGGCTGTCGTGAGAGACAACCTCGAGCATGCTTTTGCGAGTGCGACGCCACAACGCCGCCGTGCGATTGCACGTGCGTCGTACACCACGATGGCGAACGCCGCCCTCGATGCGGTGACTTCCGACTTGATCCCCGAGGACACACTCGCGCACGCTGTGCAGTCGGCAGATTGGAAAGGGCTCGATACGCTCGCCTTTGCCCGCGCACCGGTGTTGGTCGCCTCAGCGCACCTTGGGAGTTGGGAATTGTTCGCAGAAATCATGGCGCGGCGCGGGGTAGCTCTCACGGCCGTGGTGCGTCCCCTTCGAGGCGCTTTTAACGCCTGGGTCATAGCTAATCGCCGGGCGGCCGGAATGGAACTCATCGCGCAGCGGGGATCCATTCCGAAGATGGTGAGCGCACTTCGGCGAAAACGGGTGGTCGTGCAAATGCTCGACCAAGCGGTTCGTTCGAGTGCCGCCATCTGGGTTCCTTTTTTTGGGCGCCCAGCCTCGACGACGCCGGCGCTTTCGGCAGTCGCTCTTCGCACTGGCGCGCCGGTGTACGTCGCCGCAGCAATCCGTCGCGGCGATACCCTCGAAGTACTCGTCGAAGGACCATTTCCGATTCTTCGGACGGGGAACCGGCATCAGGCGATTACCAACCATGTGGGCCTACTCAGCGATGTGATTGCGCAGTTGATCGCGAAGTATCCCGAACAGTGGCTTTGGCAGCATCGGCGATGGAAGGATCGCGTTGTTCGCTAGAGAACTTCCCAAACTGCAGGCGCAATCTATTGTCTCTTCATGACGAGGCAGGCCCCGCAGCTCACCGTCCACCGCGGCGGCGGATTGAAGCGAAACGCGCCTCTCCATTCCGTCGATGATGTCGCTCGGCTCATGCTAGAGGCTGGTCTCAAGCTCTTGCAACGCAAGATGAGCGATCTGCGCGCAACATCGATCGAAACCAAGATTCAAGAGGCGCTTTGGCTCTTTGACCGCATCGAGAAGCATCCAGCCCTGGCTCCCGTGCTCGCCAAAAAACTCGACGAGCTCGAAGCGTGGGT
>JBGSMZ010000005.1:0-6106 GCA_041739845.1 Myxococcaceae bacterium | reverse complement strand
GTTCCGGCGCCAGCTGGTCGATGCCCCACGCACGCCCGATGGACGACGCCCGGTTCGGGTTCGCGCTGTTCGAGGGGTAGTCTATCGCTTCGTTTTTCCGTGCCCGGCCTTCGTTCCGAGCAGCTTGGCGAACACCTCCGGGTCGGTGGTCGGTAGTTCACAGATGCCTCGCTCGCAAACGTAGGCGGTGGGTTTTCCCCGCTGGGCAATCCTGCCTTCGACGAGTGGAACGAGGCGCTGAAGGGCGGTGACCTCGCTGCCCTCGGCCACGACGACCAACACATGGTTCGGCAGGAACACGCTCCGGAGCTTGGCCAACAAGGGCTCTGCCGCGGAACGGTCGCTGGGAGTCACGAGCACGATTTCCTTGGGGACCTCCACGAAAAAGTCGACGGCGAGAAGCATCTCGGAAAGTGCGCTCGGCGAGGAAGTCAGGATAGCGCCGAAGGTGCCAAGCGCGCGCTCGGCGCGTTGGCGATAGGCGTCCTCGGTCGTAAGCTCGGAGATCCGAAGGAGGTTCAACACCTGCACCGAGTTCCCCGACGGCTCTGCGCCATCGTAGCTCGGCTTCTCGCGCGCCAGGAGCTTCTCGTGGTCATCGCTGGTCATGAAGTAGCCGCCGGCGCTCTTGTCCGCGTAATGGCTGTCCAGCACCCCATCGAGCGCAATCGCATCCTGGAGCCAGCGCTGGTTGCCGGTAGCCTCGTAGAGATCGAGCAGCCCGGCGATGAGGAAGGCGTAATCGTCGAGGTACGCGGCGTGCCGGCCCTGCCCATCTTTGTAGCTGCGTAGCAGGCGGCCATCTTTGCGCAGCGTTTTGAGAATGAAGCTGGCCGCCCGCTCGGCGCGCTCGGCGTAGACCCGATCGCTTAAGACGAGCGCCGCCTTCGCGTGCGCGGAGATCATCAGGCCGTTCCATGCGGTGAGGATTTTCTCGTCGCGCTGGGGCGCTGGCCGCTTGGAGCGCGCCGCATAGAGCGTTTCCCGCGCCTCGTGGAGCGTCGTTCGAAGCGACGCATCGGTCACTCTCAGCTCTCGCGCTACGTCTGCGAGCGGGCGCGCGACATGAAGGATGCTCCGCCCTTCAAAATCTCCGTGTGCCGAAATTCCATAATAGGCGCTCACCGCGCGCGCCTGCTGTTCCCCGAGCGCAGCTACGATTTCCGTAGGCGTCCACGTGAAGAACCAGCCTTCCTCGCGGTGACCGCTGGGGTTTACACTGTCGGCGTCCGTCGCCGAGTAGAACGCACCGTCGGGAGAGGTCATGTCGCGCGCCACGTAACGAAGGATTTCGCGAGCCACGTCGGCGAAATCCTCGCGGTGCGTCGCCTGGTAGCCCTCGAGGTAGGCGACAGCGAGGAGCGCGTTGTCATAGAGCATCTTCTCGAAGTGCGGGACCAGCCACTGCCCATCGGTGGAATAGCGGTGGAACCCGCCCCCGACGTGGTCGTAGATGCCGCCCTTCGCCATCTGGTCCAGCGTCAGCGTCGCCATCTTGAGCGAGGCTGCGTTTCCGGTGCGCAGATGGTGGCGAAGCAGAAAACGGACCGGGAGGCTGCTCGGAAACTTGGGGGCTCCTCGAAGGCCGCCGTAGGTCTCGTCAAAACGGCTGCGGTACTGCACCGCCGCGTCATCCAGCACAGAGGCGCTCGGCAAACTCGCCGAGGCTTCCGGGACCATCTGTCGCTGGATGGCCTCCACAATCTGCGCGGACGACTGCGCGATGCGCTCTGGGTTCGCGCTATAGATGGATTGGAGCTGGCGGAGCATCGAGAGGAAACCTACCCGCGCCCCCCGGTCGCCATCGCGTGCTGGGAAGTAGGTGCCCCCGTAGAAGGGCTTTCGGTCCGACGTCAGCCAGACCGTCATCGGCCAGCCGCCTTGTCCCGTCAGCGCCTGGACCGCAGCCATGTAAATGGCGTCTACGTCTGGCCGCTCCTCGCGATCGACCTTGATGGAGACGTAGTGCTCGTTCATGTACAAAGCGACCTCCTCGTCCTCGAACGACTCCTCCTCCATCACGTGGCACCAGTGGCATGTCGAGTAGCCGATGGACAGCAGCACCGGACGCCCAAGGCGCCGCGCGGCCTCGAAAGCCTCGTCGCCCCACGGATACCAGTTGACGGGATTGTGTGCGTGCTGACGAAGGTACGGGCTCGATTCCAGGAACAGGCGGTTGGTGTACTTGGGCGCTCCATCCGGTCGCAGGTGCCGAGTGCGCGGCTTGTAGCTGGGTGTTCTGGACTCCCAGCTGCGCTGGAGCTTGCTTTTGAGGTCGTCGGTGAACGCAGGCGCTCCAGGGAGCCCGCCGAAAGTGGCCGGACTTGAAGGGCCATCAGGCTCAGTTGCCTTCGATAGGGTCGAGCGCTTGGAAGCCATCGCGGCGATGAGACCACCAACGCCAAGAATAAGCGAGGCGATGACGACCGCTCGGTTCACCAAAGCTGCAGCATCCGGCTTACCGGGCCTCGTTTTGTTCGAGCACTACAGCTTGCTCGCGACCAGATCGGCGATGCGGGTCAGTTCCTCCGGGTGCGCGGCGAGGATCGCGTTTCCGTGGCCGCCTGTGGGCCAGATCTTCGACATCACCGAGGGATTCGAGGCGACGAATTGCATGACCGCAGTCGCCGTGTTGTCTCCATCGTCATTCGCCGCTTCAAGGAGCGCAGGTCGCGCGCCGATGGATGGGATCGACGCTGCTGGCTGAATCCCCCCGTAGTCGAGCCCCGGCGAGAGCGCCACGATGATCTCCACCAAAGGGTCTGCTGCGTAGGCCACAATTACACTGTTCGCGCCAATGGACGCTCCGACGCCGGCTACGCGCGTTGCCCCGAGGGTGGCACGGGCGTAGGCGAGTGCTGATTTTACGTCCTCCACCATCAGCAGAAACGGCGACGGAACGTTCGCATCGACCACCTCAGTGCACAGATCGCGCTTGCTGCCATCGGGCCAGAGGGTGCTCGCGCCGTGACCGCGCAGATCGATGGCCAAGGTGGCGATACGGCGCTGGGCAAACGCTCGCACCCAGTCGTGGGTCGACTGGCTCCATTCGGAGCGGTCGCTACAGAACTGGTGCGCGAGCACCACCGTGGACGCCGGCGCACCACCGCAGGGTGCGACAAACGTTCCGTGAACCATCAGACCATCTTTGGATGGAAACTGTACTTCGCGACTCACTTGCCCGCCGTCGCACGCGCCCGCATCGGCCATTGGGTTCGCGCCCGCATCGGCCGGTGGGTTCACGCCCGCATCCATCCCATTTCCCGAGTTCACGGCGCAGCCCGTCCCCAGGAGGAGCGCCAAAGCGATTGCTTTGTACGGTTCGAGGCGTACCGCGGAGATGGCCGCGGAGAATTCCCGGGAAACACCACACGCTTGCTTATGAAGAATAATTTCGAGCCACGGCATCAGGTTCACCTCGCGTGAAATCTACCTCGAGAGGATACGGCACGGCAAGCTCTCGCTGGACTTCGCCGACGGTGCGTGGAAGCAATACTGAAATCGTGTAGAATGAAGGGATGATGGAAGCTGAGGACGTCCCAGTCGGGTTACGCAAGTGGTTTGTCGTTCACTTTGCAATAGACCTCCTTGTCGCTGTCCCTCTCTTCATCGCGCCGCGCCCAATCCTCGCGTTGCTCGGCTGGATCGATATCGATCCAGCGATGTCACGCGTGGTGGCCGCCGCCTTGTTTGCGATTGGCATCCAGTCGCTCCTCGGCCGCAACGAGCCGCGACGCACCTTTCAGGCGATGCTGACCCTAAAACTCATCTGGTCGGGCTTCGCGATCCTAGGGATTCTTGTTTCGATACTCCAGGGCTCCCCACCAGTAGCCTGGGGATTCCTCGGGGTGTTCGTCGCTTTCTCGGGGATCTGGTGGTACTACTGGGCGCGCTTGCGCCGTTTGTCCGCCGCTGACCGCACGGGACGAGCCTCCCCCCCGCGATGAGCTGACGCTGGCGCGCACAGATGTGCTGCGGTTCGCTCGCGAAGGCCTCGCCGCGGGCCTGCTCGCCGCCCAAGTCTTCCTCGACGTGAACGGCATCGCTCTCGATGATGCCTCCGTGGCGTTCTACGACCTGACGATGGGAATCTCCGAAGAGCGCTTGGACAAGGTCGCCCTCGCCTAGCGCGCCGCGGTGATGGGTGCGAGCTCATCGGAGAGCCGTTTCGCCGCCAGCATCCTTCAAACAGCTCATCGCGCGTTGACAATTTTGACTTTACAGCGAGGCCGCTTGGGTATTCTACGCCCGCGCATGGACGCTCTCTTCTGGCACCGCCTCCAGTTCGGGTTCACCATCGCCTACCACTACCTGTTTCCACAGCTCACGATGGGACTCGCCTTGCTCATCGTCGTGTTCAAGGCGATCTCGCTGCGAACCGGTCGACCCGAGGATGACCGCATCACGGACTTCTGGATCCGCATCTTCGGCCTCAACTTCGTGTTTGGAGTCGTCACCGGCGTCCCGATGGAATTCCAATTCGGCACGAACTGGGCGCGCTTCTCCGATTACGCTGGCGGCGTCATCGGCCAGACGCTCGCGATGGAGGGGATGATCGCCTTTTTCCTCGAGTCGACCTTCCTCGGGCTGCTCGTCTTCGGCAAGCGCAAGCTGTCTCCGAAGGCGCACTTTGCGACCGCCGTTGCGCTGTTCGTCGGGAGTTGGCTCTCGGGCTACTTCATCGTGTTGACCAACGCCTTCATGCAGCACCCGGTGGGCTACGCCGTCGGCGAGGACGGTCGGCTGTCGGTCGACAGCCTGAGCGCGCTCCTCCTCAACCCTTGGGCGATACTCCAATACGCACACACGATGGTGGCGAGTATCGTCACCGCGTCATTTGTGGTCAGCGCCGTCGCGGCGTTCTGGATCCTGCGGGGAAAACACCGCGAGGTCGCCACGCGCACCCTGCGGATATCGCTCGTCGCGGGCCTCGTGTCGTCGGTGCTCGTTGCGTTTCCCACCGGCGATCTCCAGGCGAAGGCCGTCGCGCGCTACCAACCCGTCGCCCTCGCCGCGATGGAGGGCCGCTTCGAGAGCGGGGAGATGGCGGAGATCACGCTCCTCGGGCAGCCCAACGTCGCCGAGCGGCGACTCGACAACCCGATCAAGGTGCCAGGCGTGCTCTCCTTCCTCGCCGTGGGGACTTTCCACGCGAATATCCGCGGACTCAACGAGTTCCCCGAGGACACCTGGCCGCACAACATCGAACTCCTCTACTACGCGTTCCACATTATGGCAGGTCTCGGCACGCTGATGATCGGCCTGATGGCGCTCGCCGCGATCCAACATTTCCGAGGCAAGCTCCCGAGTTCACGCGCACTGCTCTGGGCCCTCATCCTCTCGTTCCCCTTCCCTTACATCGCAACGACAGCAGGCTGGATGACCGCCGAGCTGGGGCGTCAACCGTGGCTCGTCTACGGGCTCTTCCGCACGAGCGAGGGTGCGAGCCCCTACGTCCATGCCGGCAACGCGATTTTCTCCCTCGTCGGGTTCGCGGGCCTCTACTTCGTGCTCGGCCTGCTCTACGTGTTCTTGATGCTTCGGGAGGTGTCGCACGGCCCAGCCGAAGCGAAGAAGGTGAAGCGCACCGCTGCTACCGGGGAGGCCGCCCATGGCTGACGTTTGGTTCCTCATCGTGTGTGTGCTGCTCGTCGGTTACGTCGTCCTCGACGGCTTCGACTTCGGGGCCGGCGCGCTCCATCGCATCGTCGCGAAGACCGACGCTGAGCGACGTGAGGTAATCGCCTCCATCGGACCGTTCTGGGATGGCAACGAGGTCTTCCTCCTCGCCGCAGGCGGCGCGCTGTTCATTGCGTTTTCGAAGGTGCTGGCGGTAGGGCTCTCCGGCCTCTACCTCGCGGTGATCCTGGTCCTGTGGACCATCCTTCTGCGCGGCATCAGCCTCGAGCTGCGCAGCCACCTTCGCGATCCCTTGTGGCGTTCATTTTGGGACACGACGTTTCAGCTCGCAAGCGGCGCCCTCGCACTCCTCCTTGGCGTGGCGCTCGGCTGCGTGCTTCGCGGCTTTCCGCTAGGGCCTGACAGTTACTTCGGGCTGGAGCTGTTCTCCCTCGAGTCGCCCACGCGCGGGCTCGGCGTCATCGAT
>JBGSMZ010000156.1:0-12610 GCA_041739845.1 Myxococcaceae bacterium | reverse complement strand
GTCGACGATCACCGGGACCGTTACAGCTTCGAGCACCCACTTCAGGTTGTGCGGATTGCGAATCCCGAGCCCTGAGCCGATGGGAGCGGCGAGAGGCATCACAGCGGCGCAACCGATGTCTTCAAGCTTCCGGGCGGAGATCGGGTCGTCGCTGGTGTACGGAAGCACCGTGAATCCGTCGCGCACCAGAACGCGCGCGGCTTTCAGCGTCTCTTCGACGTCAGGGTAGAGGGTCTTCTGGTCTCCAAGAACTTCGAGTTTGACCCACTTCGAAAGTCCAAGCTCCGCGGCAAGGTGGCACGTGCGGATTGCAGCTTCCGCATCATGACAACCAGCGGTGTTCGGAAGGAGGCGCACCTTCTTCCTATCGATGGCGCTTAGAATCGATTCCTCCCCTGTTGCTTTCCAATCGATACGGCGGACCGCGACTGTGACCATTTCCGTTTCCGAGGCATCGAGGCAGGCGCGCATTTCCGCGTTGGTCGAATACTTCCCCGTCCCAAGGATCAGGCGCGAACGAAACGCCTGCCCTGCGACCACCAAAGGTCCTTCGCGATGCACCGCGCCCATAGGTTCCACGGTCAACCCCCGCCAACAAAGCCAACGATTTCAACCCTGTCCCCCGGTTTGAGCGGGGTGGTTGCGTGGCGCGCGCGGGTAACGACTTCTTCGTTCACTTCCACAGCAACTTGTTCGCTTTGGAGTCCGAGGGAAGCAAGCAACTCTCGAATCGTCGTTCCAGGGTGGATTTGTCGGGGCATGCCATTGACTTGCGCTTCGAACGAAGACGTGACCATCGTCCCCAGCCTACTCGTGTGGTTCGATTCTACCAAGCAGAGGTCGCGCAAATCCTTGGCGATGGCACTTCTCACGGCGATGGGATGCGCTCGCAACATTGAAGGCGCGACTTGCGTGGCGGAGGGGTTCGTTTGTGAAAGCGCGGTTCAAGCGCTCGAGTGCCGCGCTGGGGTTTGGGTGCGCATTGCTTGTCGCGGCCCTCAAGGATGCCGGCGCAATGACGACACCGTCACCTGCGACGTGAGCGCCAACGTGGCCGGTGACCGCTGCCCGGCCATCGAGGAAGGGCAAGGGCGGTGCATCGAAGATGGAGGGGCGGTGTTGGCGTGCCGCGAGGGCGTCTGGGTCCGCACCGAGGAATGTTCATCGTGTTCCTCAAATCCGCAAGCGGTCACGTGCCAGCCATGACGTCCGACGACCGAGAGCCCCGGCTCTCACTCTTTGCGCTCACGATGCTGGTGGGGAGCGCGTTTTTGACCATTGGCGTTGCCGTGCAAACGCTCAATCTTCCCTACGGAATGTGGTTCACCGAAGTCTTCATCTTCCTCGGCATTCCCTTTGCGATGGCCCGCGTCATTGGGCAAGATCCGCTGCGAGGTGCACGAACCTCGGCGCCGCGCGCGTCGTCGATATCGCTGGGGGCGGCGGTGGGCATCGCCAACTACGCAGCGTGGGCGATTCCACTTCAGGGAGGCATGCAGCGCGTGCTTCCCCGCGCGTGGTCGGAGTACTTCGACAGCGCGCAACTCTTCCAGGAGCTCTCGCGCCCCGCGCTCGTGGTTGTCCTAGGGGCGGTGCTGATCGCGGCGCCTCTGTGCGAGGAGTACTTCTTTCGCGGCGTGCTCCTTAGGGGATTGACGAAGCGGTACTCCGGGACCTGGGCCGTGGTTTTCAGCGCGATTCTCTTCGCCGCATTCCATTTGGACCCGGTGGGTTTCTTCGCACGCCTCGAGCTTGGTCTCGTGTTTGGGTGGCTCACCCTCCGCAGTGGCTCGCTCTGGGCGGCGGTCGCAGCACACGCTGCGAACAACGCGGTCGCCATGGCGCTGCTGCGGATATTCGAAACGAACGAAACCTCAGCGCTTCCGGAGTGGGAATTGCTTGGGGTGGCCTTCTTGGTCGGCAATGGGTTGCTCTGGCCACTCCTCTGGGCATTCCGCCGTTTGCCCGCGGCAGATGCTGAGAATGGCATCGAAGCGAGGAGGCGACAATCTTTGGTCCGAGCGCTTGCCCCTTGGGCCTGCGCCGCATTGGTGGGCGTCGCGGTATCGCTGGCATTGGATGGCCCGCGCTGGCGCGAGGGGCTGGCGGCGCTCAACGCTCCCCGTGCCGCTTCGACTCAATCTGCAAAAGAATAGCGGTGAACGGTAATGCGAGGACCGACCATCGCACTCGTCATACCGGTCTCGTCGACATCACCTTCAACCTTCACCCGCGCACCGTCGCGCATCAACTTTCGGTCGCCGCCACCCAATTGGAAGGTTCTGCCATCGTCGGTCTCAAGGACCCATACGCCGGTTTCCAAGTCTCGAAAGCGGACAGTTCCAGACACCTTTTTCATCGCGCTTCCTTCCGAATAAGCGCCCGCGCCAACAACAAGCAGAGCACAGAGTTCACCACCAGCCATGGAACCGCGAGTGCTGTGAACGGCAACCAAGCGAGTGCGGGAGCTTTGGCCCATGCGCTGTAAGCCAATATTCCTGCAAACCCAATCGCGACTCCCCCGGCGAGCGGCGCTACCGGCTTCCAGAAGCGCGCCAGCAATGCGACAGCGAGCGCCGGAGCAGCGCTGTAAACGAGCGGATTGGCGAGTTTGCCGCGACCAAAGAAAATGTTCGCAAGCCAGTCGGGAAGCGGAGAGACAAAGGCCGCATGGGCTCCCTCAGGAACGAACTGGGCGAGGAAAAAGAGCCCTGTTCCGCTCAGCACCATCGCCGGGAGAAATGCCGGATGGAAGAGCACGTTGAAGAGACCTGGTCGCTCCTGCCTCCGCAGTGAGAGAAGAACGAATGCGAGCAAGCCGGTCGCGATTGCAAATGGCTTCCACCCTGGCAACGGTGAGCGTTGCGCAGAAGTCTCGCTGGCGCCCTCAGCAACGTGGAGTTGCGCAGCACCTCTTGGGTTCAGGGAAGCAGCCAATGCGCTCTCATCGACAGTCTCCATCGAAGCGAGGGCCTTGACGCCCTTGAGTGCGGCGAGGGAACGCGGCGCATTGAGAAGGCCGTAGCCGTACTCTTCGCTCCAACTTCCATTCAAAGGCTCAGCTCCAGCGATAAGCGCCGCTTCCACTTGACTAGGACTCTTGGCTCCCTCCGAAAACAGAAGTGCCGCAACCCCCGAGACATGCGGAGTCGCCATGCTTGTTCCTTGCATCGAAAGGTAGGCGTCGTTCTTGAATTCGGGGCCGACGATGCCATCTTGGAGGATTCCTCCTTCGTCTCCATTGCGCTTGTCCCCACCGGGGGCCACCAGCGTCAGGGACTTTCCGTAAGAGGAATAGGGCGCCCGTAGGCCGGAAGGACCTACCGCTCCAACGGCGATAGTCCCAGGGTAGGCGGCAGGGTACTGAATCGCGCCGCGCCCGGTGTTGCCAGCCGCGCACACCACCACAGCGCCTTTGCCGCGCGCATAGGCGATGGCGTTGGCGAGTACCTTGGAACGCAGTCCGCCGCCGAGCGAGAGGTTCAACACTTTGGCACCATGGTCCGCAGACCAGCGAATGGCGTCTGCGATTCGCGCGCTCGTTCCGGTTCCAAAATGGTCGAGCACTTTCACCGGCATGAGCGTGGCTTCGAAGGCAACACCCGCAACTCCAATGGCATTGTCCGTCGTTTGCGCGACGGTTCCAGCGACGTGGGTACCGTGTCCGTTGTCGTCTTCCGTATCGGAGTCTTCGTCGACGAAATTGTGCCCTTTGGCGAATTTGGTACCGCCCAGGTCAGGGACGCGGCTGATGCCGGTGTCGAGAATCGCTACCGTTACGCCTTTCCCCCGGGAGATGTCCCAGGCTTTTTCCATTCCGATGAGCTTCAGGTTCCACTGAAGCTTGTAGGAAGGATCATTGGGGACGAAGCTCGCCTGGTAGTTGACGAGGCGCTCGGCAACCTCAACCTTCGGATTTTCTTGGATTTTCTGAAAGAGTGCGTCCTCCGCGGAGGGATTGCCGTCGTACTTTCCAACGGTTATCGCGCTGTCGCGCCCTTCGGCTTGATCCGCGAGTTCGAGATCGACTCCCCATTGCTTCTCAAGTTCGTCGAACTCTTCCTTGGTCGTGCCGTCGACGAAATCAACGACGATTTCATTCGTGGATTCGCTGGCTTCCGTCGTCTTCGGCACCTCGGCGAGGTGGTTCTGGGCCTGCTTGTCCTCGGGATCGCGCCACAGCCAGTCCCAAATCTTCCGCATTGGGCTGCGCGTCGCATCCTCAGAGGAAGCGACAGGTGGTTCCGAAGTCCGCGTATCTTCTCGGTATTTCGCAAGCGTAAACCCTGCACCGGCGACCGCGGCGATGACGAGCAACGGGAATAATCCTCGTAGGCTTCCGCGCTGGCTCATGGCAAATTTTCCTCGCACCTTAGATATACGCAGGACCTGCAAAACGATTGAGTCTCGACGAGATTTTCCGCTTTACTCTCGACGACGGCAGGCTCGAATGCAAGGCGTGCCTAGCGCTCCTTCTGCAGAACGAGGAGTTTGAGGTACCTGCCTTCGGGGAATTCCAATCGAATCGGGTGATCCGGAGGCTGAAAGCGTTGGGCTAGTACAGTAACCTCCGCGCTCGCGTTGCGCGCACCTTCGCGAACGGCCATTTCGAAGGCCTCTGCGCTCACGCGCGCAGAACAGCTCGCTGTGAACAGAAGGCCGCCGGGCGCAACCAGTGCCAGCGCTTGGCGATTGAGCGAGGCGTAGCCGGCCACCGCGGCCTCCACTGCTTTTTGGTTCTTTGCAAAGGCTGGCGGGTCGAGCATGACGAGGTCGAACGTTCGCTTTTCCTGGCGCAGCGATTCCAAGAGCTTGAAGACGTCGGCGGCGAGGAAATCGTGGGCCGCTGGTTCGAGGCCGTTTAACGAAAAGTTCTCGCGCGCAAGGGCAATGGCCGCTTCGTCCTGGTCTACGGAGAAAATCTGGAGTGCGCCGCCCAGGCCGGCATTCACGGAGAATCCACCAGAGTAGCAAAAACAATTGAGAACCCTTCGTCCCGTCGCCCACTGACGGACGAGCGCTCGGTTCTCGCGTTGGTCGAGAAAGAAGCCGGTCTTTTGACCGCCCTGGAGGTCGACGGCAAAGCGAGCCCCATTTTCAAGAATGTGAAGCGGCCTCGGAGCCGCTTTGCCTCCGAGGATCGTCGCGCTGCTATTCTCTGTTCGCTGATCCTCGTCGTCGCGCACTGGGGAATCGCGTCCCACGATTCCCTGGAGATGAGGAATCTGTTTCCAAAGCGCTTCAAGAATCATCGCTCGGTGGGCAGCGAGCCCTGCGGAATACAATTTGACGACAGCCCAGGCCCCGTAAAGGTCGACGACGACGCCAGGGAGGAAATCGGCTTCGCCGTGGACAAGTCGGAAAGCGTCGGTCTGGGAGCGATCGACGAAGCGCGTGCGGATATCGAACGCGCGCTGGATCCGACGGTCGTAAAACGCCTGGTCGATGGATTCGCTGGGGTCCGTGGTGAGAACCCGCGCGGCGATAGCGGAATAGGGATCGAAGTAGCCACGCGCGGCGAACTTTCCTTCATCGACGAGATCGATCACCGCACCGGGCGGAAGCTTTGGGAACTCTGCGAGGGCTCGCCGGTACACCCACGGGTGGCCCAGTCGAAGGTGCCTGCCGAGGCCTGGCTTCACCGCAACTTTTGCAAGGCGGCTCGCCACCAGGTCACCTTAGCAAGTGTGACGCCCGGTACAAAGCAATGGGCAGTTCCCCGCGCGTTCGCCTGCCCTGCCAGGCGGTGCACTGTGCTTCTCGCGGGTGCACAAGATTCCCAGCGAAGTGCCCGTCACCAATCGCTGCCACGAGGACCAAAAGATTTCGTGGCGCGCGTTTCGAGGAGCGCATCAGCTCCCCGCAAAAGCTCGCAAGGCAGCTTCCAGGGCGCGTTCCGCACCTACCAAGTCGGAACTGGAAACGAATTCGCCGGAGCGGTGCGCGGAGTGGATATCTCCCGGCCCGAAGACGACCGGAATAGCTCCGAGTTCCTGAAGGCCTGGTGCTTCGGTTCCAAACGCAACGAGGGTAGCTGTGTGTCCTGATGCGCGCTCCAGCAGGCGAACGAGAGGGTCGTCGCAAGGCGTCGCAAACCCTGCATCGCTCACCTCGAGCATGAGGGAAGCATCGAAGCCCGCATCCTCGTTGTGGCACTCGGCGATGCAGGCTTCCACACCGGCGACGAAATGCGCCACCTCTTGACCTGGGAGCGGGCGCCACTCCAGGGAAAAGGTGCAATCTCCGGGAACGATATTGGTCGCCTTGCCGCCGGCTATCATCCCAATGTTGATGGTCCCGTAAGGTGGGTTGAACTCTGGGTTCCTCTCGCGCGAGAGGACAACCTTCGCCCAATGTTCGATCCGTCCGATGAGGCGTGCGGCTCGGGCGATGGCCGAAGCTCCCGAAGCGGGGTAAGCCGAATGCGCCTCCGTGCCGCGTACCCGAACCGCACCGAGGCAGTAGCCTTTCGAAGCGCGAACCGGCCGCAACGAAGTGGGCTCGCCTATGATCGCTCGGAGCGGAAGCGGGGTCCGTGCGTCGACCCATCGACTGGCGCCCACACAGCCAACCTCTTCGTCGGCGGTAAAGGCGAGAAGTGCCGGGCGCTTGAGTTCTGCGTGAACCCGCAGCGCAGCGATCGTGGCTGCGGCCACGAAACCTTTGGTGTCGCAAGCGCCGCGCCCGACCCAAGTGTCGCCACGCTGGGTTAGCTCCAAGGCGTCGGACCAATCTTCGTCGAACGGAACGCAATCCATATGACCGACGAGTGCAATCTCAGGCCGCCCAGCGCCGAGGGCCGCGAAGAGGTTGCATTTGTCGACTCCGTTGGCGTCAACCCACAACTGGCGGTGGCAATGAATGCCAGCGGGACGCAGGCGTTCTTCAAGCAGATCCGCCACCGCAAGGTTGCTTTTCCTCGAGGTGGAGTCGATACGGACTAGGGCGCGCAAGAGCGCGACGACGTCATTCAGCACAGTCCGAGCGTACCTTTTCGGCGGTCGCCGTACTACGTTCCCGGATAGTAAGGCCGCAGCATCAAGAAGACGGCCACGCCGCTTAAAGATACCCACAGCCAAATTGGATGGAGAATCTTGGTGACCCGAGTGTGGGCGCGGAAGTCCTTTCTCCAGGCAAAATAGAACGCCGCCCCGGCCATCGGCAAAATCGTCATCGACAGCAGCACGTGCGAAATCAACAAGGCGAAATAGGCGAGGCGAACGAGTCCTTCTCCGCCAAAATGCGTATCCCCATGGGTGAAGTGGTAGGTCAAGTAGCCCACCAAAAAGAGCGCCGACGCGGCGAATGCGGCGATCATCAGCTTTCGGTGAAGGTCGCGTTGGTGTCGGCGAATTGCCAACCGGCCAGCGATGAGCAAGCAAGCGGCGATCCCATTGAGGGTCGCGTTGACCGGGGGGAGGAAGTTCAAGCGAAGCGCTGACGCATCACCGACGTTTCGAAAAATGAGGAGCCAGGCGATCGCTCCGAGGGCAACCAGCGAAAGCGCAATATTGAGCGCGTGAAAAGTCGTCGCGCTCAGCCGTGGCGATGCGGTGGTTTTTGGCGATTCCATCAGGCGCACATAGCATGGCGCCCTTTTGGTGCGCGCAAGCAGTTTCCTTGCCGCGGCTACCCTGGGCTCGGTGCTGCCTGGTCGTTTGCGAGGGCCTCTGCGCTCTCCGGATCCATCAGCGATATTTCTTCGGAAAGTCCATCCGGGTTGCCCTCCCTGTCGACGGGAGCGCCGTCCACGTAGAAGACAAACTGTCCTGGAATCGCGGCAATACGCGGTCCCGGCGTCACAATCCCGGTAAGGTTGAGTGGGTCGACGGCAGCGATGCGAATCCGCTCGCCGCGCATTGGCGTTCGTCGGATGGATCGCGCCATCTCGACAGCCCCTGGAAGGGCAAACTGCTCTCCCGCAAGTCCACGGAGGAATCGCCCGCCACGAATCTCACCACGCGCCTCAAGGCGGCGATACACGGCGAGGAGTCGACTCCAAGGTGGCGCGAGCGTTTCGCGAGCGACGAGATCGCGAAAGACGATTCCGTAGCGATTGAGAAACAATCTGCCAAGCCGGTCCTCGAGGCCATCTACAGGAAATGCCTCGCGACTCACCAGCAGCGACCAGCGCCCAGGTCCCCCGCGTTGCAAGAGGCGTTGGCGGCGACGCGCGATCGGCGATTGAAGGATGCGCAAGTTTTGGATTGCATCACCGGTGACCAGACCACGCGCCAGCAGTTCCCACAGTGCGTCTTCCACTTCAGCGGGGAGCCGTCGCGTTGCATTGACGAGCTCCGTAAAGAAAGAGGCTCCGCGATGCTCGAGAGCGGCAATGAGATCCCGCGCAGGGTGCGAGAGACCGAGAGGAAGTTGCGATGGACCGTCATCGAGCCGTTGCCCCGGACGCGCCGCCTCGAGCATCCAATCGAGCTCGCTTCGCTTGACAAAGGTGAGTGCAGCCGAGCGTGAAATCGTCCCCACTCGCGCTTTGTCGCTCGCCTGTGGCGTTGCACCGACTCCGCGCCGTGGCCCAGGCGTGGAACTCTCCCGCATCGTTAGCCTGCCCCAGGCGACCTCACCCGTGTAGCACGCGTTTTCGAGCCACTCTCCAGCATAGCCCTTCATCCGAACGGGGAAGAGTTCCGTCTCCCAGGAGGAGGCCGGCGCCTCGTACCCCTGCAGCAGCGAAACGGCTTTGCCCAGGCCGCCGACCCCTCGCAATTGTCCTTCCGAATCAAGGAAGTGCCATCGGAATAGGAATCGCATGAAATCTGCGCTGGAAAGCGGCTCAATCTCACGTCGGAGTCGTCCCAAGGTGAGCCGATGAATCCGTTGCAACAGGCGGCGGTTGCACCATTCAATTTCGGCTTCATTGGGAAGCGATGGGCGAAAGTGACCGCGGAGCACTTGGCCCGAGGCTTCGATGCGCGCGAGCGCATTCAAGACATCGGACTTTGGAATCCCCAGAAGAAACGAAAGCTCGCTCGCCGTCACCGGGCCCAACGTATCTGTCCACCCCTGAACGACTGACCGGACAGCGTCCTCGCGCTCTTGCGGGGCATCGCCTGGCAGCGGTGCGAGCGCGAGTTTGACGTCGGGGCAAAGCGCCGCAACGAGTGGAACGCGTTCGCGCGCAAAGACATAGTCGCGCCCTCCAGCGCGCACCGTCGCCGCGCGTCCTGCCTCCAGCAGCGTTTGCAACTGAACAGTATTCGTGCGGTCGAGCGGCCAAATCCCCATTTGCAGGAGCGTGTCGTGAAGTTCATCGGCGTCGCGGATAATCGGCGCTGCGTCCTCAATGACCGTATCGATTGCCGATTGGTCGAGTGCGGCCAGGTCTGCCGCATCCGCTGGCGGCAAGGTGCGCCGAACAGCCATGGCCCGGGTGCGTCGCTCCTCCAAGGGCGCGTCGTCGAGGAATGTGTACGGTGCGGAATTGAGCATTTGGTGCGCGAGCACGGAAGGCTCTGGGAGGTCGACTGCGCGCTTTGCGATGCTCCCGTCCTTGAGAGCACGCAGCACCTCCCCGAGTCGATCGACGTCCATGAAATCGCGGAGGCAATCCTTCATCGTCTCCTTGACCAGGGGATGATCCGGAGGTTCAATTTCTTTTCCTCCGTGGTTGTCTTGGCAGCCGACTTGTTCGGGGAACACGGCAGCGATCAAATCTTCGGCTCGCGCCCTCTGGATCGGTGGAGGAACCCGGCGTCCGTTGATTTGACGCGTCAATGCCAAAGCACGTCCAGCCACCCAGCGAAAACGTGCTCCAAACATTGGAGCTTGAAGCACGGCCTGCGCAACGACGTGCTCGGCCCTCTCCGGTGCGACGAAATCAAAGATGTCGACCAGCGGAAAGCTATGCTGTTCGCCGAGCGAAAGGAGAATACCGTCGTCGCTTGCTGCTGCCTGCAACTCAAAATCGAAAGCCCGGCAGAAGCACTTCCGGAGCGCCAGTCCCCACGCTCGATTGACGCGGGCGCCGAAGGGCGCATGGATAATGAGCTGCATTCCTCCGGCTTCATCAAAAAAGCGTTCGGCGACTACTGTCTGTTGCGTAGGGAGTACTCCCAGCGCCGCTTTGGCGGCCTGGAGGTAGTGGGCGAGGAAAGACGCATCGCGCTCGCCGAGGCCAACCTCCTCTTGCAAGAACTTTCGCGGATCAGCCTCGGTTTCAACGCGGGCGCGCAACCTTGAAACCCGCGCCGACAATTCGTCGCTCCGGGCAGGCGCTTCCCCCCGCCAAAATGGAATCGAGGGAGGCAGTCCGTTCGCGTTCTCAACCCGAACCGTACCTTCCGCCACGCGGCGAATCTTCCAACTCGTACTCCCGAGGACGAAGATGTCTCCGGCCATCGAATCGATCGCGAAATCTTCGTCGACGGTTCCAACTTGTTTGTCTTCGGGCTCGGCGATGACCCGGTAGCTAAAGAGATCGGGAATCGCACCGCCGTTTTGAATCGCCGTCAACTTTGCGCCGCGGCGCGCGCGGAGTCTTCCAGCGACGCGATCGCGATGAAGGTGCACCGAGGACCGTCCCCGGCTTGCGGAGACGCCCTCGGAACAAAGGTGAACGACCTCGTCGAAGGTTTTTCGCGAGAGTTCTCGATAGGGGGCCGCGCGTCGAAATGCTTCATAGAGCTCGTCTTCGCTCGCTTCGCCGGCTGCCACCTCGGCGACGAGCTGCTGCGCCAGGACGTCGAGTGGAGCCGCCGGCTGACGAATGGCATCGAGCTCGTGCTCGTGGATTGCCCAAAGCAGCGCTGCGCACTCGACGAGCTCATCGCGCGTGAGCGCAATGAGCAGTCCTTTGGAAATGCGCGACTTGTGGTGGCCGCTTCTTCCCAAGCGTTGAAGCATCACTCCAATGCTTCTCGGAGAGCCGACTTGTACGACCAAATCGATACTTCCGATGTCGATACCCAACTCCAGGCTCGCGGTTGCAACGAGAATCTTGAGCGCGCCAGCCTTCAACCGCTGTTCGGCCAGGAGGCGAGGTTCTCTCGCCATGCTTCCGTGGTGCGCAGCCACGAGTTCGAATCCGAGGCGCTCACCCAAATCATGTGCGAGGCGCTCTGCGAGACGTCGGGTGTTCGTAAAAACGAGCATCGTGCGGTGGTCTGAAGAAAGCGCCACGAGCCGGTCATAGACTTGTCCCCACATTTCGTGAGTGGCGACGGCCGTCAGTTCTTCTTCCGGGGTCAGAATTTCAAGTTCCCAGGGCCGAACATGGCCGACTTCAACGAGCTCGCATTGCCCCTCGGATGCGCTGCGCTCACCGGTGAGGAACTGCGCCAATGCGTCGAGTGGTCGCGTCGTTGCTGAGAGCCCAATGACCTGGAGCGGCGCCTTCGTGACGCGCCGCAATCGCTCCATCGACAGCGCAAAATGGGATCCGCGTTTGTCCCGCGCGAGCGCGTGAATCTCGTCGACGACTACGGTGCGAACCGTGGCCAGAGTCTCCCGGGAAGCCGCTGCGGTGAGATAGAGGTAGAGCGACTCCGGCGTGGTGATCAGAATATGCGGCGGTCTGGCGACCAGCGCCGCACGCTCCGTTGCTGTGGTGTCGCCGGTTCGCAGACCAACGCGAATCTCTGGGGTCGCCAACCCCGCTTTCACCGCCCGGGAGCGCAGTTCTTCTAGTGGCCCCAAGAGATTTTTGCGGACATCGTTGCCCAAGGCTTTGAGCGGCGAGACATAGAGGATCTGCGTTTCACGCGGGAGCGCTCCTGCCGCGGCCTTCCGGAACAGCGCATCAATGCAAGCGAGGAAGGCGGCGAGGGTCTTCCCAGAGCCTGTCGGGGCCGCAATAAGCAAGCTCTTGCCGCTGCGGATCAGCGGCCAACCACGCACTTGCGGCTCGGTCGGTTCCCCGAGCCGCTCGGCGAACCACGCGCGCACTTGTTCATGGAAGTGGACAAGCGCCGGGTGCGCAAGCGCTTTGGCCGTTTCCTCAATCGGCGCGAGTTGGAGTCCGAGCTGATCGTTCACGTTTCACTGAACTGAACATCAGTTCAACTTTTGATCAAGGCCCCATCGCTTCGCCGCTGCTTCATTCTTCCGGTTCTTAGGCCTGGGCGGGTGGGGTCTCGCTGGCAGCGCGCTCGGCGAGTGCTTGTTTGCGCGAGAGCCGAATTTTTCCACCGCCGTCGATAGAAATCACCTTCACCATCACTTCGTCACCCTCGTTTACGACGTCGGTGACGGTGTTGACGCGCTTGTCTGCGAGTTCGGAAATATGGACGAGTCCGTCGGTGCCTGGAAAAATTTCTACGAACGCCCCAAACTCGACGACTCGCCGGACGGTTCCGAGGTAGGTCTTGCCGACTTCGGCTTCGCGGGTAAGAGCTTGAACCATCGAGATGGCCTGCTTCTCGGCTTCTGCATCCGCAGATGCGATGTCGACCCGTCCAGAGTCATCGTTTTTGATGCTGCAGACGGTACGAGCTATGATGTCTTTGATGACTTTGCCGCCAGGACCAATGACGTTCTTGATGTACTCTTGGCGGATTTGAATCGACGTAATTCGTGGAGCAAACTGACTGATTTCCTTCCGTGATTCCGGCAGAGCTTGGTCCATTTTTTCAAGGATGTGCAATCTGCCGCGGCG
>JBGSMZ010000136.1:0-1963 GCA_041739845.1 Myxococcaceae bacterium | reverse complement strand
ACCCTTTTGAAAAATCGCATCGACCTTGATGGGTTCCCCAACCTTGTAGCTCCCAAGCTCTTCCGCGGAAACTCGGAACTCCTGCACCGTTCTCTTCGGTGGAGATCCGGCAGCCTTGAAACTTCCCAGAAGCGGTTTGGTAACGCGCTTTTCCGGAATATCCCCCAGACCCAAAATGACCGCGGTGTAGCCATCGCGCTCCATCGTACGCTGGCCGACGACGGCGCAACTCGTCACATCGATGACGGTGACCGGCGACACAGTTCCCTGCTCGTCAAACACTTGGGTCATGCCAACTTTCTTTCCGATGATGCCCTTCATGTCGCTCGTTCCTTCTCTTCCGGGGGATGCCGCGTCCACTGCCATGCTGCGCGGTGCAGGCGCGTACCAGTTGGCCATCTGTACTGCAAGAACTTGAAAGGACTCTTTCGAAACCGTCACCCTTCAATCGAGGTAGGGAACTTCGCTCATGCATCAACCGCGCGTTCACCAGCTTGAATGATCCCAATGCGCCATACCGTTTTGGTCCAACATCCTCAGGCCGGTTGGTTTCCAATTGTCAACCCGACGCAATCCTTGATGCCGCGACTGTGGAATCAATGGGAACTCGGTGGGTAAACGCGAGCGCCACGGACATACTCGGGCTCGCTTCAGACTTGCGGGTGCGCGAAGCCGTTGCATCGACGTACAAGCGCTTGGGCGCGTCGCCGAGTGAACCAACTCTCGATGCGTTGCTTGCTCTTTTCTCCAGCAGCAAACGGTCAGTCACTTGGGTTGCGGAACTCCCTACCTACCTCATGGGTGAAGGACGGCTGATCGTCGAAGCAGACCCAGGATGCCGGATCGCTGGAGCTGTCCCCGTCGATTCCCCCGAAGCAGTGCCCAGATCCCTGCGGGGCATCAGTGGGATTTTCCTTGAAGGAGTCCACCCACTTCGAGGGTCGCTGCCGCCGATTCCTCGCTACGTTGAAGTCGCCGAACGGCTCAAGATCCCGCTCTTCGTTTGCGACAACTTGGGCGTCGGTGTGCTCGGACGCAATGGTCTCGGTGTATGCGACCACTTTGGAGTCAACCTGCTTCCGGGGATCGGCACACTTGCGCTTGGGCACGCCATCCCTGGCTCGGGTTGGATAGTCTTCGGACCTGGGGAGATGGTCAAAGCGCTACGATCCTTGGAACCTGCTCCCCCAGGATTCCAAGCGGTCGCCGCCGTACGATCGCTCGAAATCCTCGATGCGGAGCCTCAACGGCGCACACGCGTTTTTGATCTCGCGGAGCGTTTGCTGCATTTGCTCTCAGAACTGGACCTCGACACTGGCCCTTGCGTCACACCATGGATCCCCGTTTGGCTCGGCGCCGAAGAGCACTGCGAAACATGGCTGCGCGCATTGGCAGAGAACGCAATCGCCGCGACGGCCCTTTTGGCGCCTGGTAGTTCGCGCCTATTGTTGCGCCTCCCCGCAACTTTGTCCGATGAGGCGTGGGAACTATTTGAACGCGCTTTTCGCAAAGTCGCGCGACGGGCGCCGATTCCAACCAAAGAGAATGCCTTCCGCAAAGTCGAACTCGCTCGACCTGGAACATTTCTAGCATCGGCGTCGGAGTTCGATGCGCGATGGGCTACGGGAGACGCGCGTTCCCAAGCCCATTCGGATTCCGAAGAGGCCTCAGCGCGCGAGCGCGTCCTTACGGCTCTAGAAACATGGACGTGGCGCGGTGCAAATGCGTCGAGCCGAACCATTCGTCGCGCGACCGAGGCGCTCCGAAATACGTCGCTCTTCACGAACCGGAAGAAGGACTAGGAAGGATGCCTAGCGGATTGCAGAACCATCGCCAGCAGACGGCTTCGCTTCGACGCGGTTGCGCTTTGCTTTGAGGGCTGCAAGCAAGCCATCGATTCCCTTTCGGGCAATGACGCTGCGAAACTCGCCTGCATAGGTATCGACGAGCGAGACCTCATCGG
>JBGSMZ010000080.1:0-6006 GCA_041739845.1 Myxococcaceae bacterium | reverse complement strand
TTCGCGTTGCGGCGCGGTGGCCGAATGGTCCCGTTTTGATTCACCCGAACAAGAGCGGCCCGATGGCCAATGCTATCAAAACATACATTGCCTGGAAGCTGCGCTCGGCGTTTCGTGGAATTTGGCTCCGAGGCGTCCTCCCGGAAGGAGGCGGACTGCTCGTCTATGCCAATCATCCGGGTTTTTGGGATGGGTTCGTGGCGCATCAACTAGGACTCGCTGCTGACTGGGATGCCTATGCGTTGATGGATGAGCAGAACCTGGCGCGCTATCGATTCCTTGCGCGCGTCGGCGCATTCTCGGTGCGCGCGGGCGACGTGGTCTCGGCTAGCCAATCGCTACGATTTGCAAGGAAACTTCTCGAGCGCCCTAAGGCCGCGGTGCTGGTCTTTCCAGAGGGTGAGCTGCGGCCTGGAACACAGCTCGGGCCTCTTCGTCGCGGAGTTGAGGGGCTAGCGAGGTCCTGCCGCACACGCTGCGTACCGTTGGCGATTCGCTACGCGTTTTTCGAACACGAGCTCCCCGATGTTTTGGTGGAGGTTGGGGAGGTTCACTCCCCTGAACCTCTCGAAGGCTTTGCGCTTCGCTTGCGTTCCCTGGTCGAGGGCCTAGGCGCAGCTCCTTCGGTAAGCGGCTTTCAACAGATGGTTCATGGTCGGCGTTCGGTCGCGGAACGCTGGGATGCGTTCCGCAGACTCGATGGCTAGCTCTTGCTGTACCAGGATTGACTAATGGGAGAGCGCACGTACCGCATCAAAAGGGTCGCCGAATTGACGGGTGTCTCTGCGGGCGCGATTCGTGCCTGGGAGCGCCGATACGGTGCGGTCCGCCCGCGCCGAAGCAGCGGTAACTATCGCGTCTATACTGAGGCAGAGGTAGACCTGCTCAGGAGTCTTAAGCGTTTTTGCGACGAGGGAGTTGCGATTGGTGAGGCAGTTCACCTGTTGCCTGACCTGCCGCTAAAACCAAAGACGCCTGCGGCGCAGTTGCAAACTGTCGTCGTTGAAGGCGCTGAGGTCGTACGCTGGCAAGAGCGCGTTTTTGCGGCTGCGACGCGCATGGACCAGCGCGCAGTGGGGAAGCTGCTCGATGAGAGACTGCGTTTGCTGCCTTCTTTGGAGGCTTTTCGGAAAAGGATTTTCCCGCTGCAGCGGGAAGTAGGCAGGCGCTGGCACCAACGGACAATGAGCATAGCTCATGAGCATCTGGTGACGCACGAAGTGCGCGTAAGACTTTTGACACACATCCAAAAGGCCCCGCGCATGGGCCGGCGGCACGTTGTCTGCGCGTGCGTCCTCGACGAGGAACATGAAATTGGTCTGCTCGGAGCGGCATTGCTCTTTCGTCACTCGGGGTTCCGCGTCACTTACTTGGGTTCCCGAACACCTCTGGAGCAATTGGCAAAGACGGTGCAGGTTGCGCGCCCCGACGTCGTAGCGCTTTCGTTTGTCAATGATAGGGGAAGGAGACGCTTTCGTGAGACATTGAAGGCGGCCGTCTTAGCGGTGTCGAATGGCGTTGCTGTTATTGCTGGCGGTCGGGCATGCGAGTTTTACAAAGATGCCGCCGAAGAGCTAGGGGTCCAGTGTCTTGGCGATAGTTTAACAATGCATGTGGAGCGGTAAGAAAAACGTTTCCCTGTCGCCGTGTCGTATGCTTCTTGCGGCGGAGCAGGGAGGGATGATGCGCATGTGCTTGCAACGCCTGCCAATGGCCTAGAGACGTACGTTGGAAGATCGCAGGGTACAGGGGTTGCGGCGTCAGAGGCTTCCTTCTCCTCTCGGTCGTCGCGTGGCGGCTGCTACTTAAAGAAGTCACCCAGCCGGCTCTTTACTTCGCCTTTGGCCTTGTTCTTGAGTCGCTCAACCTCTTCTTGGGCTCGCTTTTCGGCTGCCGCCTTCTGTTTTTCCAGTTCGGCGCGGGCCATGTCTTCGGCCGCTTTTTTTGGGTCGTCAATAATGGCACCGATCTTCTCGGTCTGGTCGCCAAACTTATTGCCCAACACTTGCTTCGCCAGACTTAGAGCGGCTGCTTTTGCGAGCACGGTCACTGCGGGCTTGAAGTCTAGCCCCTCTACCTTGGGCGACCAGGCCGGTCCGCCAATTTTCAGGCTCAGCGGTAGGGGTTGGTCCAGGGTGATGCTGCCTGCGGTCATCTTCGAGAGCAGCGCCGGAGCGAGTTCGGCGCCGCCCTTGAGGGCCAGGGTGCCGTCGACGCTGAAGCCCCCGGACAAGGTCAGATTCCCTTGCGTGGTCGACACCTTTAACGGGTTCTTGAGATTGGCTTGACCGTTCTGAAACTCGATAGCGAAAGGCAGGGCTTTCCCGAGGGAGGTCACTTCGCTGGGGGTGACCGCCTTCAGTTTGGGAACCGCCTCAATGACGGGCAGGGCCAGCGAACCGAAGATGTCGGAACCGTAGAAGACGCCGTCGAGGAGCTGGCCTAGAATCTTTCCAGTCAGCGTTTTCTCGAGGCTGCTGGCGTCACCTCGAAGGTTGATCTCACTTTCGAGTTTCCCGCTCAGAGTCTTCTTGTCGACGCGGCCCTCAAGAGCCTGGGCGATTTCTACGCCTTGCGTACGAGCCTGAACGGCGAAGGGTGAGCGCGGGTCGGCCAGGCGATAGGTGGTCTCCTTGGCCGTCAGGGTCCCGCCAAAAGCCTGGGCCGACAGGGTGTCGATGGTCAGGAGGTTCTCTTGGAAGCGTGCTTTGAAATCCAGGTTCGAGAGAGCCACCTTCTTGACCCGAACTTGACCGATTTGCATCGCCACTTGGCCCGCCATGCCATGAAACTTTCCGGGGTTGGGTGCCTCGTTGGATTCGGTGGATAGCAGAAGGCGGTCGACATCCAGGTGCGCGCTCTTGCCGCTTAGATTGAAGTGCAGGTCGGGCTGGAGAGAGGCGCTGCCCTCCCAGCGGATGGCGTCGGCGAGAGCCTCGATTTGCAGCGGAGCGAAGGTGAACGCCCATCCCTCTTGGGCGTTGAGCACCGTGCCGTTCCACTTCACCGCGAGTCGCTCTCCGGGACTCTTGTTGAAAGTTTCACCCGGGCGGAGGTCGACCCCTTGAAGGTTTAGGTCAGCCTCGACCGTCCATTTACCGCCTGAGGCCCTGGCGAGCGCATCTATCGTCAGCGGCGCACCACGGGCCTTGGAAAACTGCTTGGGCATCTGCATTGCGGCACGGGTTAGGTCGGCCTTCAGCGTGAGCGACGGGGATTCGGCGGTTCCCGAACCCACTACCGATACATCGATGGGCCCATTCAAGAGCCCCTGCAATTGCTCCCGCAGGCCGGGGACAAATTGGCCTACCACCAGAAGGTCAAGATTCTTGGCCTCGAGAAACAGGCCATCCATACGCGGCGCCTTGCCCAGAGCCCCAAGAATTTTTCCTTTCCCTGTGAGGTGGGCGTTCACCGCGTCGAGGCGGAGCTTCTCGATGCTCAAATCGCCTCGGGCGACGTTGGCCCCTAGGTCGAGTGCCAGGGCCACGTCTTGCGGTGGCGCCGTGGGCGCCTGTCGACTGCGCAAGCCCCAGGCGTTCAAAGTACCTTTCAGACGGGTTTCACCACTACCGCCAGGCACCACCGCACCCAGCACCATGTCGAGGTTGGCTTCGACCGTGCCTCCGGCGAGCCCCACCGTCCTGGGAAGAAACGGAGCGATAGGGGCGAGGTCGATTTTGGCGAGCTTGGCCTTCAATTCGGTAGGCACAATGCTCCAGTCGTTGGGGATGGGCGCGGAAACCATCTCGAGGTCAAAATTCTTCGCTTTTCCCAACAGCGCTGCGCTGGCCAGCACCCGAAGCGGGAGACCAGGGCTCGCATCTTTTACCGTCAGGTTCACATCAGAAACGGTGAGGTCTCTTGATCCGGCCTGCACTAGCCGCATTTCCCCTCCGGTGAGCGTCGCTCGCGTGAGGTGGATTTGGGGAAAGCCCCGAGACTCTTCGGCAGGCTTTGCCGTTTCTTTGGTGACCTGCTGGACCAGTTGCTCAGCGTTGGTGAGACCGTCTGAACGCCGCTCAATGGCGATTTTCGGCGCATCAAATACCAAGTTATAGATGGTGATTTCTCGTCCACTGCTGCGAAGGGCTTGAATGAGGGCCACATTCACCTCGGCCTTGTCCAGAGTGAGGAGCGGCACCGACTCCCCGCTGGCCGGCCCCACGGACAACTGGTTCAAAGCCAAAGAAAGGCCGCCGCGCAGTTGAAGCTTGACTGACGCTACATGCACCGGTCGCCCAATTTCATTTCCCCAGGTTACCGCCCAACGCTGGGCAGTGGCGGTAAGCCAACGATCGGCGAAAATGAATGTCGCCACCAGCAAGATTACCGCGACAAGGGCGGCGACAATAACGGCGCGGCGAAGTTTCATGGGTTAACCTCTAGCGTCTCTGGAAGCGAATTTCAGCGTCGTTCGTGCGCTGGGCACACAAGCCGCGTTGGAAACCGGCATAATGCCCAGGCCTAATTCTGACTTCTTACCCTATAACAATAAGGCAGCAACTCCAAGAGAGCATCGCAACCGGTAGCCTCGGAAGCGGCTCCTGACGTGAGCAGCTAGCGCGTCAGAAAACGCTCGCAGGCGTTCTGGCCCAGTGAAAACGAGGCGCGCATCGCGATGCGCTGATTCAGGAATTGCATTTGCGGCGGACCACTCAGATTTTGGTTTGGACCCATCTGCGCGTGTCGTTCCCCTGGGATGCTTCCATCGAACTACTCTT
This sequence comes from Myxococcaceae bacterium, assembly GCA_041739845.1. Taxonomy (GTDB): domain Bacteria; phylum Myxococcota; class Myxococcia; order Myxococcales; family Myxococcaceae; genus JBGSMZ01. The sequence goes on along the minus strand of JBGSMZ010000080.1, from coordinate 1,282 downwards.
GGTTGTCAGCCAGCTTCAAATCTTTGGTGCCTTTGACTCCGAGTGCTACACATAACCGCTATCGAACGGTACACCTTCGCCGCAACAGGCACCATCTCCAGGCGCGAGATTGAGATGGCAGGATAGTCCAGCGGAACCTTCCAAGTAGTTGCTAAAAGCCCTTGCTGTCCATAACTACCGAGTTTGGTCTACAGTCACTCCAGCGAAGAACCGCTCAAGGAATGCATTGCCAGCGATAAAACTTAGAATACATGTCGTCCCCGGATGTACCAACTGTCCAGACGTCATTTGCGCTGCTTCCCCAAACGCTGTTCAAGTCGAGGCCTGTAGTGATTGCGATGCTGGTCCACGTTTTACCATCCCAGCGAATAATAGCGGAGCTGGCGCCAACTGCCCAGATGTTATCGGAACTGCTGCCCCACACGCTATTGAGGGCTCTCCCAGCCGCGTCGCGGTTAAAGGGTTCCACGTTAAGAGTACCATCGCTAATGCTTAATTTAAGAACCTGGCCGTTGTCGGCAACAGCCCAGGCCACGTTTGGGCTGCTGCCCCAGACGCTCCTGAGCGCGTAGGTAGGGGCGGCGCTGTCAGGTTTTATGTTAGGGAATAATCGTGTCATAGGGGTCACGAGGCTAACGCTTCCGTTTGCGCCTACGACCCAGGCGGAATTGGCAATGTCACCCAAGCCCCAGACGCCGAAGAGGGCGGAGGCTCCTGCTACCTCGCTGCCAGATAAGGGCTTCCAATCGGCGCCTTCCAAAAATAAGATCGCCCCATTGCTGGCCACGGCCCATGCGCTTGTCAAACTACCTACCCACACGCCCCTGAGCTGTCCTTTTGTTGAAACCCGAGCAGGGCTAGTTTGTGCCCACGTCGAACCGTCCCAATTTAAAATCACACCCCCATCACCGACCGCCCAGGCATTGCGGGGACCACTCCCAGCCACCGAGTAGAGGTCTACTTGGGGAATCCCCGAGATGGTTGTCCACTTCACACCGTCCCAGCGGACAATCGCGCCCCCATTACCGACTGCCCAGATGTCACTAGCGCTAGCTCCCCAAATGGCCCGGACATTCACCTGGTTTGTCGTGGGGAACAAGGTCCACTTACAAGGAACGCATTGGCCATTGTCGTTGTTGAAGTCGGGCTTGCAGGTTATTCCGCCGTCACCGGCGTCCGTCATTCCGCCGTCACCGGCGTCCGTCATTCCGCCGTCACCGGCGTCCGTCATTCCACCATCACCGGCGTCAGTCATTCCACCATCACCAAGTACGCATTGGCC
>JBGSMZ010000169.1:0-8121 GCA_041739845.1 Myxococcaceae bacterium | reverse complement strand
CTTCATCACCTGCGGGCCACGACGAGCGGAAGAAAACCGCGGATGCGCAGCCTCCAGAGGTAGCTCCTGCGACGTAGTATGCGGCGGCCACTTCTTGACAACCACGAGTCGCGTTGAGTACAGGCCCGCATCCCGCAATTTCGTCGGGTTTCCAAACGTAGCCAACGCCTATGCCAAAGCTCAAGACACGAAGCGGAGCCAAGAAGCGCTTCCAAGTGAAGAAGAATGGCTCTGTGAAACATGCGAAGGCCTACGCGAGGCACTTGATGACTCACGGCAAGGATATGGACCAGAAGCGCGGGAACCGTGGGACCGCTCTGCTGCATCGCGTCGATGCGAAGAAAGTCGTTCGAGAGTTGTTTCCATACGGCGCCAAATAGGATTCCTTGAGCTAGGGAGAATGCATGCGGGTCAAACGAGGATTTAAGGCACGGCGCAGGCGCAATCGAGTACTGAAACGCGCCAAGGGATTCCGCGGACGCCGAAAGAATACGTACAAGCGCGCCGTAGAGGCCGTCGAGCGCGCGCTTGACTACGCCTCCCGCGATCGTCAGCGGCGCAAGCGTGACTTCCGGCGACTGTGGATTACGCGCATCAATGCTGCGGCAAGAGAAGTTGGTTTGAGCTACTCGAAGCTCATCGCCGGTCTCGTGAAGGCTCAGGTGGCCATCGATCGAAAGATTCTCGCTGACTTGGCGGTCCTTGATCCGAAGGGATTCGCCGCCGTAGCGAAGCTTGCCAAGGTAGCGTGAACGACCAAGTATTCGTGTCGGAGCGATGAGCGTTCGATGTTGGCCAAGTAGCGAATGTGGCCACCATCAACTTCGGTAGAGCCGCGGCGAGGGCGACATCATGCAGGATGAGACCAAGCGGATCGCGGACGAGGCGGCCAGCCTTCTCCGAGAGGCCAAGACGCGTGAAGAGATTGAGGCGGTTCGGGTTCGCTTTTTTGGTCGAAAGGGACAGATCTCTCTCCTCCTTGGCCAACTCGGAAAAATAGCTCCAGGGGAACGCAAAGCGGCGGGAGCTGCGATCAACGCCGTGAAAGCGGAGCTGGACTCCGCGATCGCTGAAGCGAACGCAGGACTGCGCCGCGCAACGGTCGACGCAGAGCTTCGCGAAGGAGCGATTGACGTGACGCTCCCGGGACGTGCTCGCTTTCAAGGTCACCGGCACCCCATTTCTCAGGCGCTCGCAGCGGTGCGCAGCATTTTTGAAAAGATGGGCTTTGAGGTCATCGATGGACCCGAAATCGAAACCGACTTCTACAACTTTGAAGCGCTCAACTTCGCTCCCGATCATCCTGCCCGCGACATGCAGGATACTTTCGTCATTGATCCCACCACACTCGGTTCAACGGGCGCCAAAGGTCCCGTCGTGTTGCGGACCCACACCTCGCCCGTTCAAATTCGCGCAATGCTGCGGAGCAAGCCACCGCTACGCGTTATCGCTCCTGGACGCGTGTATCGCCGCGACAGCGACCAAACGCATTCTCCTATGTTCACTCAGGTAGAGGGACTCTATGTCGATCGGGGAGTTACATTTTCCGAGCTCAAAGGGACGCTCTCGGCGTTTTCAGCGGCGCTCTTTGGGTCGCGCACCAAAACCCGCTTCCGTCCTTCGTTCTTTCCATTCACAGAGCCGTCAGCAGAAGTCGACGTGTCCTGCGTTTTTTGCACCGGGACCGGATGCCGTGTCTGCAAAGGAACCGGGTGGCTTGAAATCCTTGGCAGCGGGATGGTGCATCCAAATGTCTTGCGCGGTTGCGGCTACGATTCCTCGGATATCAGGGGCTTCGCTTTTGGCCTGGGCATCGAGCGCGTGGCGATGCTGTTGTTCGACATTGAGGACATTCGAAACCTGTTTGAAAATGACCACCGTTTTATCGCGCAGTTTTGAGGCAACGCTTTGAAGGTTTCCTGCCATTGGCTTGCTGAGTTCGTTGCAATTCCTCAACCCGAGGAACTTGCAGCGATGCTGACGATGGCAGGCCTTGAGGTCTCCCAAATTCAACGGCTAGGCGCCGGCCTCGAAGGGGTCGTCGTCGCCAAAGTCCTGCGCAAAGACCAGCATCCCAATGCAGACCGCCTGTCGGTTGTTCTCCTCGACAGGGGCGGGGAAACCCTCACGGTGGTTTGCGGTGCCACGAACTTTCAAGCGGGCGATCTCGTCGCACTTGCCACTGTTGGCAGTACTCTTCCGGGAGGGAAGCGCATCGAAGCCGCAACGCTCCGTGGGGTGCAGAGTTTTGGAATGCTTTGTTCCGAGGCAGAACTCGGAATCGGGACTGGAGCGAGCGGTCTGTTCCTTGTCCCGGCGAGCGCCTCGCCGGGAACGCCCCTTCAGGAGGCGCTTGGATTGGACGATGTGATTCTGGAACTCAATGTGACTCCCAACCGTGGGGATGCGCTGTCGCATCTCGGCATTGCCCGGGAAGTGGCTGCACTGCAGGGGAGTGCCTTGAAAGTGAAAGAGGCGCCGAGTTTCCAGACGGCAGCTCCGGCGTCCGGACGGGTGCGTATTCAAATCGAAGACGCCACGCGTTGCTGGCGGTATTGCGCCAAAGTGGTCGAGGATGTTGCGGTTGGCCCCTCGCCATCTTGGTTGATCCAGCGTCTCGATTCCTGCGGCATGCGCGGAATCAACAATGTTGTTGATGTCACCAACTACGTGATGCTCGAGGCGGGTCATCCGCTTCATGCGTTTGATCTCGACGCGGTCCGAGGAGGTACCATTGTCCTGCGAACTGCGAGAGCGCAAGAGCGGATCACCACCTTGGACCAGGTCGATCGCGCGCTCGCTTCGGATGACCTCGTGGTTTGCGACGGAGCGGGACCCCTCGTAATTGCCGGCGTTCTGGGTGGCGCGACGGCGGAAGTCAGTACCTCGACACGCCACATCTTGCTGGAAGCGGCTGCCTTTTGCCCTTCGACGGTCCGTCGGTCTCGAAAGCGCCACGGATTGGCGACAGAGTCATCGTTCCGCTTCGAACGAGGAATCGACATCGATGCGATCCCACGAATCCTCGATCGAGCGGCATCGCTGCTGGTCGAAATCGCTGGTGGCAGGGTGCTTTCAGGGACGATCGACGCCTACCCGACCGAGCGGCCTCGCCGCACCGTGGTGCTGAGGGACCAAGCTGCAAGCGATGTCCTCGGAATGCCAGTGGGGCGGGCCGAGGCGAATCGCGTATTGAATGCGCTCGGCTTTAAGGAAATCGAATCCCATGGAGATGCTGTGCGCTGGAGCATCCCTTCTTTTCGAAACGATGTCGCAATCGAAGAAGATCTCGTTGAAGAAATTGCGCGAATTCGCGGTTACGACGCAATCCCCATCACGCCCCTTCGAACGTTGATGCCCAGAGCTGGCGGCGAAGCCCGAGCGTCGGTCGAAGAAGTGCTCCGCGCGTCCATGTGCGGGTTGGGGTTTGACGAAGTCGTGAACTATTCTTTCGTGTCCCCAAGCGTTCTGGAGGCCGCCCACTGCGGTGCTGGTGCCATTCGCATTGCCAACCCACTCTCAACAGAACTCTCGGCGATGCGCACTAGCCTCATCCCGAGCTTGATCGGAAATTTGATCCGCGCGACGCGATACGGAGCCCAAGGGATCCGCATCTTCGAGTTGGCGAAAACATACGCATCGCGCTCCGCAGACCAAGGCGGCGACACGCCAGCTTCGGAGCGCCTCAGCCTTTGCGGACTCCTCTGGGGGCGACCATCGGGTGAGCGGAACTGGATCGAATCGCGCGCAACTGTCGATTTCTACGACGCCAAGGCTGCTGTTGAGACAATCTTGCGCGCGCTGCGCGTCTCGAATCCGAAGTTCATCCCCCATGAGGGTTTACTCTTTCATCCCCGGAGAGCAGCGGGCGTCCAGGTGGGAGAGACATCCCTGGGAGTGCTGGGAGAGTTGCATCCCGAGGTTCGGGACGCGCTTCAGGCACCGGCGGGAACACATCTTTTTGAGCTCGACGTCACTCGCCTCCGAGCGCACGCGCGGACCGTTGACAAAGCGCAGGCGCTCCAGCGATTCCCATCAGTCCTTCGCGATCTCGCGGTGGTCGTCGATGCGGCAACGCCAGCGGAGCGCGTCCGAACGCTCATTCTCGAGGCTGGGAAGGGACTCCTTGCGCGCGCAGAAGTCTTCGACGTGTATGCAGGTTCCAAGCTCGGAGAAGGCAAAAAGAGTCTGGCCTTTGCGCTCACCTACGAAGCCAAGGACCGCACCCTCCAAGAGGAAGAGGTCGCCGAAGTCCATGGAGAAATCGTCGCGAAAATCGGAACGCAGCTGGGCGGTACCCTGAGGGGCAGCCCCTCCGAGGCGTCGCCTTGAGAGGCCTTCATGAAGTCTGCGTGTTGACAGCGAACGGGAAGTGAATACGCTCGCGCTATGACGAAAGCTGACATCGTCGAGAGTGTTTACGAACGGGTTGGCTTCTCTAAAAGGGATGCCGGGGAACTCGTGGAACTGGTATTTTCGACGGTGAAGGAAACCCTAGAGCGCGGCGAAAACGTCAAAATCTCTGGATTTGGGAACTTTCAACCTCGGGACAAACGGTCTCGTCCCGGCAGAAATCCTCAGAGCGGCCAGCCAATTGAAATCACGGCTCGGAGAATCGTGAAATTTGTGGCGAGTCAAGTTCTCAAAGCAGAATTGAACGAAGACTTCTCAAGCGGCGAACAATCGGAGCGCTTGTCCATCAGCGCGATGCGACGAGCTTGACCGCTCGGGGATGAGGCAGGCATAAGCGCCAGTGCCATACCAATATCGACTTCGGGGCGTAGCGCAGCCTGGTAGCGCACTTGCTTGGGGTGCAAGTGGTCGCAGGTTCAAATCCTGTCGCCCCGACTGCGTAATGAGGAGTCAGTGAAGGATTCTCCATGACATCCCTTGAAGTCACCAACTGGGTCCTCGTCGGGGTCATGGCGACAGCCTTCATCGTTGGCTTGGTGACCCGCAACTACAGTACCGTCGATAGGCTGTGGTCGATTCTCCCGGCCGTCTTTGCGCTGGTATGGCTCCCTCCTTTTATCGATAATCCGAGATTCGTGATCGCAGCTTTCCTGGTCGTTCTCTGGAGCGCGCGACTCACTACGAACTTTGCGCTCCGCGGCGGATACGTTTTTCGCTGGCCAGAAGGATTCGTGGGTGAAGATTACCGTTGGAAGGTCGTTCGCAAAGGATTCTCCAACCCTGTTGCATGGCAGCTCTTTCATCTTTTCTTTATTTGCGGATTCCAACTCGCGCTCATTTTCGCGTTCACCCGGCCACTGTTCGAAATTGGAAGCGCAACTGCAGCTCTTGGAGTTTGGGATGTGATCTTCTTTTCCCTCTGGGCTGCGCTGCTCACGACGGAGGGAATTGCGGACATCCAGAACCTTCGCTATTTTGCCCTCCGCGCTTCGCCGGCCGGACTCCAGTCCGAGCGCGTTTCACTTGGTTTCAACACCATGGGCCTCTGGAAATATTCCCGGCACCCGAACTTCGTATGCGAAATGGGGCAATGGCTGCTGCTCGCCGCGTTCGCGTTCCAAGCGACCGGCAAGTGGCATTGGAGCTATGCTGGTTCCGCAGTACTCGTGCTCTTGTTCGCAGGCTCGACGCGAATGACCGAAAGCATCACGGCGTCGAAGTATCCTGCGTACTCCGAATGGAAGAAAGTGACGCCGCCATGGCTCCCTTCGTTTCGCTCGAAAGCGCGCGATGCATTCTTGCGGAGGCTTTCACAGGCGGCCCACGCCCCGAGGCATTTTTCAGAGATTCATGAAAGCCCGCGAATGGCCCCAGCGGGAGCACTGGAATCAGATCCACAGGTTGGGCTTCAAAGGGAAAACGCGTGAGGATCATCGTTCCCCATCTTTGCTTGAATGAAACTGGTCTCAGGTTCGCGGGGTTCCGCCTTCCTCCTAGCGAAAGACGAGCTTGCGATGGATCTGCCTCTGGAGACCTTCAAAGCTCAACACTTGCACCACCTTGGCCGTGTCGTCCAAAGTCTCGTAGGCTGCGGCGACCAAGTCGCCAACGGTGGGGACGAAGGTACGCCACTGGACTTCTTGTGCTACCGACTCTGCTATCTTCCTTTTCATGATTCAAGCCTCCTTGGAATGTCTTTCAAAGCACGCGCCGTGCCATTGAGGCGATCACTGCGCAAATGGGCAGGCGCTCGAGGTCTCAGCGCAGCCCTTGTGCTCGCCAGTACACTGTTTGCGCATGCCTCACACGCGGACGAGCCGACTCGTCGCTTCCGTGTCGATGGTGGCTTCGAAGCCCCCAAGCTGACCAAGTCCCCGGAACTTCAGGGATTTGTCGAAGCAAAGTATCCCTTGGAAGCGGAGAGCGCACGCCTTGAAGGCGACGTGCAAATGGAAATAGTCATTGGAGTAGATGGGTCAGTGACAGCCGTTGAGGTCACTTCGTCCGCGGGCCATGGATTTGATGAGGCCGCTGTCGCTGCTGCCAAGCAGTTCACGTTTTCTCCTGCGGAAGTCGACGGGAAAGTCGCTTCCATCAAGATTGCATACACATACCATTTCGTCTTGCGCGCCGTGTCCTTGGATGCAGGCGAAGTCGAGACGACCCCGCCGATTGCGTCAAAGCCGCATGCGCTGTTCCGAGGGATTGTGACGGCGTTTGGATCGCGCAGCCGCGTCGCCGGGGCGCTCGTTCGCTGCGACAATTGGAACAAGCCGGAAGTCTACACTTCAGAGGACGGCCGTTTTGAACTGGACGGTGAGGCTGGCCCTTGCCGATTACGTATTGCCTCTCCTGCCTACGTCACCTTCACCGCGGACGAAACCCTCAGCGCCGGCGACCCGCAAGAGCGCTTCTACGCGCTTGCGCGTCGCGCGCGCGCCCTCCAAACGATTGTTCAGAAGGACCGTGAAGCGCCCGAGCCGGTAGTGCGAAGTTTGACGCGCAGCGAAATCGAGAAAGTTCCGGGTTCTTTCGGCGATCCACTTCGGGTGATCCAGAACCTTCCGGGTGTTGCGAGAGCCCCGCTGCTGCTGGGATTTTTGATCGTCCGAGGCTCATTGCCCTTTCAAACGCTCACCTTCTTCGACGGCGTGCGCGTTCCGCTCCTCTATCACTTTGGTGGCGGTCCCTCCGTCGTCAATTCGGAGTTCATCGAAAGCATCGACTTTTTTCCTGGAGGATTTGGACCTCGCTACGGGCGCGCTGTAGGCGGTATCGTCGATGCAAAGGGACGAAAGGGTGCTTCGGATACCTGGCACGGTTCGGCAACCATCGATCTCCAGGCGGCTTCGCTGTACTTTGAGGCGCCGATTGCCGAGGGCATTTCCGTAGCTGCTGCCGTTCGTCGTAGCTACGTCGATCTGGTCTTGAAAGGCCTTTCGTCGCTCACCGATCAATTTGGACTGACGCTAGCCCCCGTGTATTATGATTACCAAGCGCGTTTGGACATCGGGGGTTCTCGAGATCGACCGCTTTCGAGGGGCTCGCGATTTTCCATCTTTGTATTTGGATCCGACGACGATGCTAAAGTTGTGCGCTCCCAAGATACTTCGGTCATTTCGAGCGACGTCAATTATCACACGCTCTTTCACCGCGTTGTCGGCGAATGGGAGAAACACTGGAGCAAGCTCGCAGTCAGAGTACAACCCTACTTTGGTTACGACTACTTGAGCGGTTCGTTTGGAGGGAACTCCTTCGGTATTGATCAGTGGTCTGTTGCCATGCGCGCGGATGCAACGGGGGAGTTCGAAGGGCGCTTTCGCTATCGATTCGGCCTCGATCTCTTTGACCAGATTTCAACCGTCAAAGTCAAACTGCCATCTCCAACGGGCGCCAACTATGTCGTGTTCCCCGGTTCAAAGCAGGAGCCGGTCAAGGTACCATTCGAAAATATATACAACCTCTTCGATGGGGCCCTCTACGCCGATGGAGACGTCTTGCTAGGGCCTGTGACGTTGACATTTGGCGCACGTTTCAACCAAAGCGCCTATGGAACTATTAGTCCGACGACTGTCGATCCAAGACTCTCCGTGCGCTACCAGCTCTTGGAGCGAACGGTTCTCAAGGGGGCAGCGGGGCTATTCACGCAGCCTCCATCAGCGCTCTTGATTGTGGATCGGCCATGGGGCAATCCGGAAGTTACCCCAA
>JBGSMZ010000137.1:0-6678 GCA_041739845.1 Myxococcaceae bacterium | reverse complement strand
GCAACAAGGCAAGATTCCTCAACTCAAGGCACTGCGCCTCCACAATGGAACCATTTACCGCTGGAATCGCCCGTGCTACGGAATCATCGACGGCAAGCCACACCTGAGAATTGAGAACCGCATTCTCCCTTCTGGGCCCAGCATTGCGGACGAAGTTGCCAATGCTGCCTTTTGGTGCGGACTCATGGTGGAATTCGACAGGAAGTTCGACGACATCTCGAAGCACCTCGATTTCGAGCACGCCGCCAACAACTTCTATGTCGCGGCCCGCGAAGGACTGGCCGCATCCCTGACCTGGCTTGGAAACCGGGAGGTAGCTTCGGCCACGCTGGTATTGGATACGCTATTGCCTGCCGCAGAAGCCGGACTCCGCCATCGCGGAATTGCCGAGCAAGACATCGCGCGCTACCTGGGAATTATTGATGCACGGGTTCGAAGCGGTCGAACCGGTGCGCGATGGATCAGCACGTCGCTTCGCCAGATGAAAGATGAAGGAACCCTCAACGAACGCCACACGGCGCTGGTGGCGGCGACGGTTCTGCGGCAGCGAGAGGGAAAGCCGGTTTCCGAGTGGGAGCTCGCGCGCCTGGAAGAAGGTGGCATGGCAAAGCACGCGTATCATCAAGTCGAGCAAGTGATGACGACGCAGATTCAAACGGTTCAGCCTGACGATGCGGTGGAATTGGTTGCCAACGTCATGGGCTGGGAAAAGATCCGCTATGTCCTGGTGGAGGATAGAGACAACAAGCTCCTTGGACTGGTGACTACCAGAGCGCTTGTTCGGTTTATGGCCTCGGGAGGGATGCTGAGCGATGCGCGCGCATCAGATGTCATGAAGGTCGACCTCATTACGGTCACGCCGAGAACACCGACGCTCGAAGTGATTCATTTGATGAGGGAGAAACGGTTGGGCTGCGTTCCTGTCCTTCAAGACGATCGATTGGTTGGCATTGTCACGCAAGAAGGAATGTTGCGGATTGCCTCCCTGCTCCTCGAAAACGAACTCTCCGCTCCCTAGCCACGCGACCGCAGAACTTTGATAGGGGACGGGGGGAGCCTGAGGGGATTGATTCGCCAAGGAGGAGCTAGGATGACGCCAAAGACCGTTGCTGAAGCGAGCGCTTTCCAACGAACTTCAACCCACGCTGAAGTGATGCATTTTATCGCGCAGCTCGATGCGCTCGGGGATCGTCGGTTGTTCGTGAGCCAATTTGGCGTAAGTCCACAGGGGCGCGAATTGCCGCTGCTCGTCCTCTCGTCTTCGGGAGTTCGAAATCCGGCGCAAGCGCGCGCACGAAAGCTGCCGGTGGTGCTGGTACTCGGTGGAATCCATGCCGGCGAAGTCGAAGGCAAGGAGGCGGTGTTGGCACTTGCGCGCGACATGCTTCGCGGTGACTCGGGTGGTTCTGCGTTGCTCGAACACCTAACGCTTCTCATCGCGCCCCTTTTCAATCCAGATGGGAATGACGCCATGAGCCGGGAGAATCGAAAGCTCAACCTCTCAAGGCTCACCGGCCAGCGTGGACCGGACGTCGTCGGCACGCGCGTCAACGGTTCGAACATCAACCTGAACCGAGACTACCTGCGTCAGGCAGGCACGGAGATGCGACTGCTCCAAGCCAATGTGTTCCACCAGTGGCAACCGGACCTCACGATCGATACGCATTCCACCAACGGTTCGGTGCATCGATTTGCCATGACCTACGATGTCCCGCACACTTCCGACGCTGGCCGTCCAGAGCCCATCGCTTTTATGCGCGACATCGTTGCTCCGAAGGTGGCGGCAGCGGTGAAAGCGAATTGGAAACTCGATTCGGGCTGGTACGGGAATTTTGTTGAAGACGAAAGGGCACTGGACGCGGCCGCGGAAGCGACGCCGGAGGCTCCGGTGCGCGAAGGGTGGGTGACCTATCCGCACCATCCGCGGTTTGGCAGCAACTACCGGGGTTTAATAGGACGGCTCGATCTCTTGCTCGAATGCTATTCCTACCTCACCTACGAAGAACGGGTGCGTACGAGCTATGCATGGATCATCGAAACGCTGAAGGTCGCCGCTGCCTGCGCCGATCAGATCCTCGCGCTCATCGACGCCAGTAAATCTCCGAGGGATCGAATCGCAATCCGGTCGAAAATCGACCTTTTGACTGAGCCCATCGAAGTTCTGACGTATTCCCCTCGTTCCTTCGAAGGAGCGCCTACGTCGGTCGTGCTCCCGCACTATGGAAGGGCCTCCGGTACCGTGTTCGTGGATCGCCCGAGAGCCTACTTGGTACCGGAATCGCTCGGGGCAGCGCTTCGAAGGCACGGCCTGAAGATGGATCGCGCTCGCGGCGCAATGGACGTTCAAGTTGCCACGGTAGAGGCCTTCGAGATTGAAAAGGGAAGAGCGATCCTCGAGGCATCAACCGTAGGAGACCTCAAGGTTTCGTGGAAGCGATCGCAGCGTGAGGCGCCTGATGGGTGGCTGTTCGTCCCCACTGCGCAACCGCTTGGAGCGATAGCTGTCTACCTGTGCGAACCCGAGAGCGACGATGGCGCAATCGAGAATGGATTCGTGGAAGTCCCTAAGTTGGGGGCGGAATTTCCCGCTTGGCGCGTTGACTAGCCAGCCCCAGGACCAAGGAACTAGGATTTGAGCGACTGCATGTCGATGACGAAGCGGTACTTCACCTGCCCCTTGACCATTTTCTCGTACGCTTCGTTGATTTTCTGGATGGGGATTACTTCTACCTCGGCGATGACATTGGCCTTGGCGCAGTAGTCGAGCATTTCCTGCGTTTCTTGGATTCCCCCGATGAGCGAGCCAGCGAGCTTTCGATTTGCGCCGATAAGTGAAATGGCCGCTACCGGAGTGGGCGTCGGCGGGACCCCGACGACGACCATCGTCCCAAGGATTCCTAAAAGGCCCAAGTAGGCGTTGTAGTCGTGGGGCGCGGAAACCGCATCGATGATGAGATCAAAGGAACGCTCGAGCTTTTTGAAGGTCTCTTCCTTGCTCGTAAGCGCGAACCCAGTTGCGCCAAGACGCCGGGCGTCGACTTCTTTCGATGGAGAGGTAGACAAGACGGTTACTTCCGCACCCATGGAGGCTGCGAGCTTGACTGCCATATGCCCCAACCCACCCAGGCCGACGACGCCCACGCGCATCCCGGGTTTGCAGCCGAAACGTCGGAGTGGAGAATAGGTGGTGATGCCAGCGCAGAGGAGCGGTGCAGCTCCTGCGGGGTCTAACGATTTGGGAACGACGAGCGTAAACGCTTCGTCAACGACGACGCGCGTCGCATATCCCCCGTAGGTGGGGGTCCTTCTATCCATCTCTGTCCCGTTGTAGGTGAACGCGGCCCCCGCCTCGCAGAACTGCTCCGTATGCCCTTGGCAGGGGGAGCAGTTCCGGCAACTGTCGACCATGCACCCTACGGCCGCGATATCGCCTGCTGCAAGCTTGCGCACTTCAGCTCCAACGGAGACGACTTTGCCAAGGATTTCGTGTCCTGGAACCATCGGGAAGATTGCGCCTCCCCATTCGTCACGAACTTGATGGACGTCGGAATGGCAGACGCCGCAGTAGAGTATCTCAATTTCGACGTCCCTCGCGCCCACGGCGCGTCGCTCGATGGCGATGGGTCTCAACGGTGCTCCAGCCTTTGTGGCTCCCCAGGCTGCAATTGATTTCATGCGCTGATCCTCAAAGTTATGTGGGAACTGGGTTGCCGGCAGATAGGCCGGTGCGACTGCTCTAGGCCTACCAATACACCTTGGCGAGGATCAGCGCTCCTAGCGCTATCCGGTAGATGATGAACACCGCTGTCGAGTGCGACCTGAGAAACCGAAGCGTCCCACCGATGGCAAGAAGCCCAGTGATAAAGGCGACGGCGGTTGCGAGCAAAGTTTCGTCAACGTTCACCGAATCGCGACCGACGTGCCTGAGTTCAAACAAGCCCGCAGCGGTCGTGGCTGGAATCGATAGCAGAAATGAAAAGCGAGCCGCGGCTTCACGGGTGAGTCCCCTGAAAAGGCCGCCGACGAGCGTCGTCCCGGAGCGCGAGCTCCCGGGGATCAGCGCGAGCGCTTGCCACAAGCCGATGAAGATGCCGTCGCGAAGGGTTACGCTCTCCATGCCCCTGTTCATAGGCGCAGTTCGCTCTGTAATTCCCAGCAGCAACGCCACCGCAATGAGGGCAACGGCGATAACGGTGAGGGAACGAAAGCTCGTGGCGATGAGCGATTGCAGCAAGATTCCCAATATCCCAATGGGGATACTTCCGAAGAGAATGGCCCATGCAAGGCGCGAGTCCTCGCTCGCTAACGCGGTATGTGCGGCCAGGTCTCCCCAAACTGAACGAGCCAGCCGCCAGAGGTCTTTTGCGAAATAGGCGAAGAGCGCCGCGCTCGTACCGAGTTGAATGACCGCTGAGGTTGCGGCGCCCGGATCTTCCCAACCCAGAAGCTCCGGAACAATCCGAAGGTGTGCGGTCGAAGAGATGGGAACGAATTCGGTCAAGCCTTGGATGAGTCCAAGTGCGACGGCTCTTCCCGAACTCAGGCGACCCTCTTGAGTCCCAATTCACTCCTCAGCGCTTCACGGCGATCGACGCGCTCCCAAGAAAATTCCGGCCTTCCAAAGTGACCGTAGGCGGCGGTCTTTCGGTAAATTGGCTTAAGAAGGTCGAGGTGCTCGATGATCTCCCTGGGCTTCAGAGGGAACACGCTCCGCACCGCCTTTGCAATCGCGTTTTGGTCAACCAACGCTGTGTCAAAGGTATCGACCATCACGCTGACAGGTTCCGCTACGCCAATAGCGTAGGAAATTTGAACTTCGCAGCGCGTCGCCAGTCCCGCGGAAACGACATTCTTTGCGATGTAGCGCGCCATATACGCGGCAGAGCGATCGACCTTGGAGGGATCCTTTCCCGAAAAGGCACCGCCGCCATGTCGTCCAGCGCCACCGTAGGTGTCGACGATGATCTTTCTCCCGGTCAATCCAGAGTCACCCATCGGTCCTCCGATGACAAAGCGACCAGTGGGATTGATAAATATTTTCGTCTTGCGATCGAGAAAGTGCGACGGCAGCGCAGCCTTGATGACGTCTTCGGCGACCGCTTGCTTAATCTGCCGCTGAGGAATTCCGTCCGCATGCTGTGTCGATACGACCACCGTGTCGATGCGAACTGGCATTCCGTTCACGTATTCAAAGGTGACTTGCGATTTCCCATCTGGACGGAGCCAAGCGTGTTTCTTTCGTCGGACTTCAGCGAGTCGACGGGTGAGCGCGTGGGCATAGAATATGGGCGCTGGCATGAGCTCCGGGGTTTCAGAACAGGCATACCCGAACATCATTCCTTGGTCGCCGGCTCCTTGCTCTTTGCGTTCGCGCTCGTCGACACCGCGGGCAATATCCGCAGACTGCCCCTCTATCGCCACCATGACTCCGCATGTATTTCCGTCGAAGCCCATCGATGAATCGGTGTAGCCAATTTGGCAAATGGTTCGTCGAACGATAGCGGGAATATCGACCCAGGCAGAGGTGGCTACTTCTCCAGCGACGAAGGCGAAGCCGGTCTTCACCAAGGCTTCTACAGCCACTCTCGCCTTGGGATCGGCTTCGATCAGGGAGTCGACGACGCCGTCAGATATCTGGTCGCAGATCTTGTCCGGGTGCCCTTCGGTGACCGATTCGGAAGTGAAAAGATAGTCGAGGATCATTGCGCATCGAAGGCGGGATGAGCGCCTAGGTTCCTTCGTTCGAAAGGAGATGAAGTTCCGCTCCAGAATCCCTCCCTGCGGGAGGGTGCACGTTCAAGCCTCTTACTTGGAAGGTGCCGTCACGGCAGCGGCTTTGGCGGCTTTGTTCAGTTCGCTGATCTTCTCATTGGCGGCGTCAAACGCAAGCTTGGTAGCGTCAAAGCGTTTCCTCGCGGTGTCGGCTTCTTCCAGGAGGTCGGCCTGCGCCTTTTTATCCTTCTTGCTCGCCTCCGCGTCGGCTGTCGCTTGCTCGCCTTGCTTCTTCAGGAAGTCGAGGTATTTCAAGTAGATCACGCGCTTGTTGACGTAGTAGCCAACGCGGTTGGGATTGAGTGCAAGCGCATCGTCGTAGTACTTGAGCGCGAGGTCGAGTTGCTCGGGGTTCGCAGGGGCTGTCGCCGAACGCGCGCCACCGCGGGTGGAGGCGATCTCGCCGAGCCAGCTGATGGTGACGTCGTCTTTGGGATTGAGCGCGAGCGCCTTTCCGAACCACGTTTCAGCTTTTTCGAGGTCATTTCCCTTCATGTAGATCGAGGCCACCTTGCGAATCATCTCGATGCGCTCCTGCCCCTGCTTGCCGTTGGCAAGGCGCTCAAGTATCGCCGCCGCGTTGTCGTAGTTTCCGGCATTGGCCCACGCTTGCGCCCCCTTTTCTTGAACGCGCTCGTCGATCTTCGGGTCAAGTGCGTAGACCTGGTCGTATTCCGCGCCGGCTTTCGCGTATTCGCCATTCTTGAACGCCTCGATGGCCGCGCGGTGGTGTGTTTTGGAAGGCGCTTCCTTGCATGCTTGCAAGGTTGCGACACCAACGAAACCAAGAGCAGCGACGATGAGTGGCCGGGCTTTCCCGCCAAAAGTATGAGGCATGTAACCCTCCGCAAACGGTTTCTAAGCCTATTAGCACGGTGCGGTCGCTAGGTCAGCCAGTCTTGGAGC
>JBGSMZ010000129.1:0-5425 GCA_041739845.1 Myxococcaceae bacterium | reverse complement strand
GCAGGCTCAAATCAACTTCCAAGGCCTCGATATCGGTGGAAAGAAAGCCAAGAAGCAGGCTGCTAAAAAATCGGGATCCCAAGAGAAGGGTGCGGCGAATACGCAGGAGAAGGATGAACCGGACGAGGAGAGCACTCCTGCCCCGGCCGTTCTCGTGCCGGCGAAGCCAGTTGCGACCTCGAAAATTCCACCTCCAAAACCCGTCGATCGAACGAAAATAACCGCTGCCCTCGGATTGTACAAAGCCGGCAATTTCGAGCAGGCGGCCGTAGCCTTCTACGATGTTTCGGTGACTCCAGGAGTCGAGGCAATTCAGGTCGAAGCGCATTACTGGCTCGCCAAATGTCTCTACAAAACCGGAATGTTTCACTCGTCGCTCAGCTACTTTTCGAAGGTGCTCGCAAAAGGCGCAGGAACACGGTTTTTCGAGAGTTCTCTCGAATGGTTATTTTTTATCGCCCGAAAAACCGTCAACGAGTCGGTTGTCCTCGACGTGATTGCAACCTATTCGAATGCGGAATTTCCTGAGCGATTCAAGACGGAATTTCACTACCTATTGGCACGATACAACTTCGTGCGAGGTATCGCTCTCGACGCCAATGAGCGCGGAGAGGACGCCAACCAGGCATTTGCGGCGGTGTTCAGCAATACCAAGCAAATCCCCGAGAAGGACCGTTTCTATCCTCAAGCAAAATACCTCGAGGGAATGACATTCACGCGAAATGGCCAAGATGAAAGCGCCATGGCGGCAATGAAGGAAGTGATTCGAACGACGCGCCGATCTGACTACGAGGTCTCGACCAGCAAGGTCGCCAAGAATCTTCAAGCTCTGCGAGAGCTGGCATTCATGCAACTCGCGCGAATTCACTACGGTGCTCGTCAGAATCGCAACGCAATCTTCTACTATCGCAAGGTCGAGCGGGGCGGTTCTCAATGGCTCGAAGCGCTTTTCGAAGCGGCTTGGGCGCACTACCGGATCGGAGAATACGAGCGAGCGCTAGGGAACCTGGTGACGCTGAGTTCGCCAATATTTCAGGACGAGTACTATCCTGAAGCGCTCATCCTGAAGGCGGTCATCTACTATGAGAATTGCCGCTATCCTGAAGCGCTAGCAATCGTTGACGATTTTGAAGCCCAATACGGGCCAGTACAGACTGAGCTTCAAGTTTTGGTCGGCAAGAAGCTACCTGCCGCCCAGTATTTTGCGGTTCTCGATGAGGTCCAAAAGAAGCGCGCTGCGGGCAGGGTGATGACGGCCAAGGATCGCACGCTTGAGCGAATCCTCAACCTTGCGCTCTCCGACAAGGATCTCAAGAAGACTGTTGAATCGATCTCCGAATTGGAGCGGGAAGTGGATTCGATCAGTTCGAAATCGGACTCTTTCAAGTATTCGGCTTTGGCCAAGTCGCTCTTGGATACGCTGAAGCTACAGCGAACGGATTTGGTCAATCGCGCCGGAGCCATCGCGCAGGCAAAGCTTGATTTTGAACTCGCCCAGCTTCGGACCATGCGCGCCAACGGATTGCGGATCAAATTCGATACGGTCTCTACGGAAAAGAAATTCCTTCAAGAGAAGCTCGCCTCTGGCGGCGATCAGGCGACCGTGAAGGACTACACGCTCAAGTACGCCGTCCCCGACGACTATTTGTACTGGTCATTTGACGGGGAATTCTGGCGCGACGAACTCGGCACCTACCAGTACACGCTGACCAAGGGATGCATCGAGCTTAAGAAGATTCCCACAGCGCAAGCAAACTAGACTTGCGCTGGGCAGAGCGCAGAGTCTGCTGGCCGTGAAAATGCCAGTGATAATTGCCTTCGACGTTATGGGGTCCGAGCATGGGCCCAGTGAAATCGTTCGGGGAGCGGTGGCACTGACGTCTGAAGCGTCGAATGTGCACGCGGTGCTCGTCGGAGATCAAAGCCAAGTCGATAGCGCACTCGCGAGCCTTCGCTACCATGCAGAGCGTATTTCCGTTCACCATGTTTCGGATTGGATTGCTCAGGGCGAGGTGCCGCTCGCAGCCGTAGACGCGAAGCCTGAGGCGTCGGTCTGCGTAGCGGCTCGGCTGGTCCGCGAAGGAGATGCGCACGCCGTTGTCTCAGTCGGCCATCCAGGTGCATTCGTTGCCGCCTGCCAGAAGCTGCTTCCGAGGCTTCCCAACGTCGATAGGATTGCGCTGGGCGGCGTATGGCCGACGGCGACGACCCGCGGTCAAAACGCCGATCCCTTTTGCTTGCTCCTCGACGTCGGCGCTGGGGCAGAGGCGAGCGGCGAGGAACTTGCGACGTTTGCGCTCATGGGCTCGTGCTTTGCGCGCCTCGTCTCGAGGAATAGCGAGCCCAAGGTCGCGCTCCTCGCAAATGGTGCGGAGACCCTTGGAGAAGCCCAACGCATAACGGAAGCGAAGCGACGGTTGGAGATGTCTCCGGGAATCAACTTCATCGGGATTATCGAAGGAATGGACATTCCGCGCGGAACGGCGGATGTGGTGGTGTGCGACGGTCTCGTGGGAAACGTGTGTCTCAAGGTGCTGGAGGGAACGAGCGAGACGGTCGTGGCGCTCGCCGGCAGCGCAGCACGAAGCGGGCTACCGTGGAGGATCGGACTTCAAGTCCTCGCGCGGGGGATAGAGGGGATCAAGGGGTCCTTGGCCCTTCACGAGTACGCCGGGGCACCGATTCTGGGACTCGAGGGCGTTCTGATGAAAGTGCACCCAAGCTCGAGCGCACGGTCCATCGCAAACGCGGGCAAAGTAGCGGAGCGGGCGGTGCGCCACGAACTGATTCAGGAAATGCGAAGGCAGCTGACAGCAAGCTAGCGGATGCGGTGCGCATCTATCGCTGGGATCTCGATAAGACCTATCTTCAAACCGACTTCGATACCCTCCGACAGCTCTTTCGAACGGCTTTGGAAACGGCCGCCGAGAAGCGCTCCGTACCGGGTGCCTCCGCGCTCATTCGCGAACTCCGAGCCATACGGGGATCTCGATTGTGCATCATTTCCGGAAGTCCGACGCAGCTTCGCGCAGTGCTCTCTGAGAAGCTTCATCTCGATGGCGTTGAATTCGACGAGTTCATTCTCAAGGACAACCTGCGAAATCTTTTCCGCGGTCGGTTTAAAGCCCTGCGAGGTCAGCTCGGCTACAAGCTCCCGGCACTCCTTGCGAGCCGAGCGAACGCGCCGTCGGATGCGGAGGAGATTCTCTTTGGGGACGATGCTGAGGCCGATGCCTTCATCTACTCGCTCTACGCTGACATGATAGCGCGCCGGGTCGACGAGGGCATTGTCCGCGAAGTGCTTCTGGCCGCTGAGGTGTATCCCGATGAAATGGAACGTGTTTTCGCAAGCTGGGAGGCAATTCCTCGCGCCGATCCGGTACGAAGAATTTTCATTATTCTCAACCGCCTCACCCCTCCTGCTTACTTCGCAAAGTATGGTCCGCGCGTCGTTCCGATATTCAACTACTTCCAGGCGTCATTGGTCTTGCTCGGCGATAAATTGCTTCCGGCCCAAAGCGTGCTCAAGGTGGTGGTCGATCTGCTCCAGGGCTCGGGGTACAATCCTCTTTCCCTCGCCAACTCGCTGCAAGACCTCTTGCGACGAGGATTCGCGGTGCGGGGAGCGGTCGAATCATTGGCCGAGGCGCTCCGAGGTCCATCGGCCATATTTCAGGCGGTGCGACCGCTCCCGGATATCATCGCTGCACTCACCAAGCGGGTCGCCGCATTGGGTGCGGCGCCCGCGCCGTTGCGAGTCAATGGCATCGACTACCTTACGCTCTTGGCGGATGCGCGTCCCAAGGGGCGTCGCCGGTGGGGAATCTTCGCGTAGTTTGGCCAGTGGGATTCTGGAAATTCTCGCTGCATCGGAGCTATAAGCGCATTCGAAAGGTCGACGATTCCAGCCGCGGCCCGAGCAGCCAACCTCATGAATGAAATGAAGGAGCAAACGCCAAGCACTGGACGGACTATTGATCGCGACCTCTTCGACAAGGACGCGGTTCGGGTCGTTGAGCGCCTCCAGGCACGCGGCTACGAAGCCTATCTGGTCGGTGGATGCGTCCGCGATCTCCTGGTGCAGGAGACCCCCAAGGACTTCGATATTGCAACGAGCGCTCGCCCGAAAGAGCTCCGAAGTCTCTTCCGCAACAGTCGGCTTATCGGACGTCGGTTCCGCTTGGCGCACGTCTATTTTAGCGATGGGAAGGCCCTTGAGGTTTCGACCTTTCGATCGGCACCGGTGGGCTCGGATGAGCCTTCTCCGCGAGGTCAAAAGCTGGCCGCATCGACCGGTGATGGTCGCATCGAAGGTCCAGGAAGCGATTCCTCTCTGAAGGCCCCGGACCTCCTCGTTCACGAGGACAACACCTTTGGTACCGCTAGCGAAGATGCGCGTCGTCGCGACTTCACCATCAACGGCCTCTTTTGTGACCCGACGACGGGCCGCGTAATCGATCACGTGGGCGGCATCGCCGACCTTGCGCGTCGGCAGATTCGCACCATTGGCGAACCAGAACGGAGGATGCGCGAAGACCCCATCCGACTTCTCCGTGCCGTCCGCTTTTCTTCGCGTCTCCAATTCAGCGTCGAACCCAAGACCTACGCTGCCATGGAGGGAGCCGTCGAGGACCTCCCGCGGTGCGCAGCGCCACGGCTCTTTGAAGAAACCTTTCGCCTGCTCCGCAGCGGAACGTCGGCCAAGGCCGTCCGAATGCTCGACGCCTTGGGTGCACTCTCATTCCTCTTGCCGCCGGCGGCGGAGTACCTCGCCGCAAATACTCCTGAAGCCCGTTCCAACTATTTTGGGCTGCTCGCGGAGGTCGATGCGCAAATTACGAACGGTGATGCCTACGACGACGCGATGCTGCTCACCGCGCTTCTCGTGCCGGTGGCTTTGGCGAACGCTGAAACCGCAGAGGCCAGCGCCGTACCTGCGATCGAGTCGCTCTTTTCCGACCTGGCTCGGACCGCGCGCGTGCCCCGTCGATTCGTGGAACGGAGTCGGCTCTTGCTCGCAGCCCAGCGAACCCTCGCTGGAGACCGTCGCTATCGCGGCGGCCTTGGCAAGTTCCGCAACCACCCGATTTTTGGCGACGCGTTTGCGATATTCGAGGCGGTGGCGCGCGTATACCCGCAGTTCTCGGAAGCAGCCGAAGCATGGCGAAGCGGAAGCGCTCCAATTCCGAAAAGCAATGCTTCCGGATCTCGCCGTCGGAGACGCCGCGGGCAAGGGGACGCAACGGGTCGTGATCCAAGCATCGCCAAGGCGTAGCAGAATCTGGTGTAGCCTCGTTCCTACGTTGTGGGAGTTTTGAGGAGACCCGATTGGCGACATTGAATACCGAGCGTCTTTTCTCGGCCTTATTGGCGGCGCTGTGCCTTGGTGCCTGCGCCCATGGCGTGGCGCGATCGAAGCCTCAGC
>JBGSMZ010000103.1:0-24783 GCA_041739845.1 Myxococcaceae bacterium | reverse complement strand
CCGGCGTGCACAATTGAGCGGCCACTCCGCCTGCGCTCTGATCGGCTGCGGACGGCCAGCGCGCAGCAAGGGATACTGCGCAGCGCACTACCAAAAACTCCGAATGCTTCAGAAGACGCGACGTGCGCCCTCGGACTGGGTTGAATACGCGAAACCAAGCTCGGTCCACAACATCACGCTTCCGCGTGGTCGCGCTGGTGCAAAGGCGTTGGCGAACCGTCGGTAGACGTCTTCGCGACCTGCTGAGGGCGCAATCATGGCCAAGGTCGCAGTCATCGTTGGTAGCCATTCGGACTGGAAGACGATGCGCCACGCCAGCGCGACGCTTGATGCGCTTGGCGTGCCGCACGATCGGGCGGTCGTTTCTGCCCATCGAACTCCAGAATGGATGTTTTCATTTGCTACTTCCGCGGAAGCGGCGGGAGTTCAGTGCATTATCGCCGGGGCTGGAGGGGCAGCTCACCTCCCTGGGATGGTCGCGAGTTTGACCAACCTCCCGGTATTGGGAGTCCCGATGCCGTCGCGGATACTCGCGGGGATCGACTCGCTTCTTTCGATAGTTCAAATGCCCGCCGGCGTTCCTACCGCAACATTCGCGATTGGAGATGCTGGAGCCATCAACGCTGCGCTCTTTGCTGTGCGCCTTCTCGCACTCAACGATGCGCGCCTCGCCAAACGACTCCTGGGCTACCGCCAGCGACAGGCTAAACTTTCGATAGCCTCAAGCAAGAAGCTATTGGCTCACAAGCGGCGCCGGTAGCATGACCCCGCTCCCTTGCGAAGTTGGAATCCTCGGTGGAGGCCAACTTGCCCTGATGCTTGCGGAGTCTCTCAACCGCTTGACCACAGACATCGTCGTTCTCGATGCTTTCACCGAGTCACCGTACTCGGTGCGGCGCGAGGGAGCCATCCGCGGGTGGGTCGATGAGCCCGCTGCCCTGGAAGCCTTCTTTGCGCGCGCTCGCGTCGCCACCTACGACACAGAGAACATTTCCCCGGAGCCCCTCGTTCCCTGGGCGCATCGCCTCTTGCCATCGCTTGAAATTCTGAAAATCTGTCAGGACCGGATCCAAGAGAAGGCCTTCATCAACACCAGCGGCTTTCCAACCGTCGCCTACCGGTCTGTAGGTCCCGGCGAAGATCTGCGCGCGGCAGCGGCGGACTTCGGGTTTCCAGCAATCGCGAAGACTGCACGAGGCGGCTACGATGGCTTGGGCCAACACCGGCTTCGCGATGCTTCCGATGCACGCTGGCTTCCGGAAAGACCAGCAGAAGCGTGGGTCCTTGAGGAAGTCTTTGCGATCGAGACCGAACTCTCGTGCATCGTGGCGAGAGATTCCAAAACGACCGCAAACTTTCCGGTCATTGAGAATCTCCACCAGAACCACATTCTCGATGTGAGTTTGATCCCCGCACGCATTGCGCAAGACATCCAACGAGAAGCCCTGGCGATTGCAAATGGCCTTGCCCGTGCACTTGCACTCCGGGGCCTATTGACCGTCGAGTTTTTTTGGGGAACTGGCCGTGACGGGATTCGAAAACTTGTCGTCAATGAGCTCGCTCCGCGTGTTCACAATTCAGGGCACCTCACGCGGCAAGCGTGCGACCTAAGCCAGTTTGATGCGCTCTCCCGCATATTGGTTGGGGCTCCGTTGCATGCACCAACGGTGCTGCCTGGTTGTTGGGGAATGGGGCAAATGCTCGGCGAAATCTGGATAGCCCAGGGAAAATCCGGAGCTGCTCTCGACCTGCGAGCGTGGGCAGGGTTTCCCGATGTCGTCGACGTCTATTTGTACGGAAAACGTGAGGCACGCCCAGAGCGCAAGATGGGACATTTCGTGGTGAGAGGAAATGCGCTGGAAGTCGTGGAAGCGCAAATTCACGCATTTCGCGACGCGCTTCGATCGACGCGGTGAAAGGTCGCTGCGGCGCTAGTGCAACGTGCTGAGAACGCCTTCGACGGACCCGCGCTCTGTTGCGATATCGAAGGAACCGCTCCGCGCAACGGTGGTCATTCGAGAGCCGGAAAGCGTGATGCCCGCGTCAGTCGAGAGCAGGCCGGCTAAGCCCGCATCGCGCGCAAAATGCATCTGCGATGAAGTGAGTGTGGTGCCCGAAGCAAGCGTCGCCTGCACCGCAGTTCCCAGAAATGACCCCAAGTACGAATTTCCCTCCAGTGACGCGATCTGAATCTGCGCGCCCTCCTTTGAAAAAGCAACTACGCGGAGCGCCTGGAGGCTCCCCGTTTCGGCTCCTTCATTGGTGATGCGAAGACTACGCGAGGTCCCTCGAGCGACGAGCACACCATCGCGGGTCCGCGAAAAGCGTACGCCGTCCAACGCGAGGTCCGGTGTTTGAGGCGGGCCAAATGCCACAGGTTCAGTGCACGCGCAAAGCGCGATAGCAAATAGGGTCCAGCGCATCAGTCGATGAAAAAGTCTGGGGCCAGCTCGCCTCCGGGGATCATCGCATACGCTGCGAGCGCCTCCTTGGCTATCCCCGACGAAATGAGCACCTCTTCATCGATGCAAAAATTGCCCGTGAAACTCAGGTCTTTGGTGACGATCATAAAGGCTGCGTCGCCGACGATTTCTGGCGTTCGGCTCACGCGCATCAATGCCTCACCGCCCAGCATGTTCACCGCCGCAGTTGCAATGGTTGTTTTTGGCCACAGCGCGTTGACGGCAACCT
Source organism: Myxococcaceae bacterium (assembly GCA_041739845.1). Taxonomy (GTDB): domain Bacteria; phylum Myxococcota; class Myxococcia; order Myxococcales; family Myxococcaceae; genus JBGSMZ01. The sequence goes on along the minus strand of JBGSMZ010000103.1, from coordinate 22,092 downwards.
TTCCGCGAAATTCCTCAGCCATTCCAAGGACGCAAAAGGACATCCCGAACTTTGAGAGAGAGTAAGCCACGTGCGGCGCAAACCACTTCGCTTGAACGGAAAGCGGAGGAGACAAATTGAGGATGTGCGGGGTGAACCGCGACGCCATCAAGTGCGGGAGGCATGCGCGGCTCGTCACAAAGGTTCCGCGCACGTTGACGTCGTTCATCAAGTCGTAGCGCTTCATCGTCGTATCAAGCGTTGGCGTCAGGCTGATAGCGCTCGCATTGTTCACGCAAATGTCGATGCCGCCAAAGGTATCAACAGTGCGCTGGACCGCCTGCGCCACTTGCTCCGCATCGCGAATATCGCAAATGAGCGGGAGCGCCTTGGCGCCGATTGCCTCAATTTCCTTGGCCGCGGAAAAAATGGTTCCCGGAAGCTTGGGATTCGGTTCTGCAGTCTTCGCTGCGATTGCAATAGCTGCTCCCTCCTGCGCAGCGCGCTTGGCGATGGCGAGGCCAATGCCGCGGCTTCCGCCGGTGATGAACATGACGCGTCCTGCCAATGGTCCATCGCTATCTGCCATCGCCTAGCCTCCAAAGAGGAGTGCACCCTGGGCGAGCCAGTTGGTCACTACTCCCGGCATCAACCCCAAAAAAACAACCGCCAAAGCCGCAATTCCAAGTACTGTATTCGTAGCAAACATTGCCTCGGTTGCGCCACCCTCACTCAGAGATGAGGGGCGCATGTACATCGCCACGACAACTTTGAGGTAATAGTAGATCGCAACCGCGCTGCTAAGGATGCCAACCACCGCAAGTGGTACCATGTCGGCGTTTATGGCTGCACCAAAGATCAATACTTTTCCGAGAAACCCTGCAGTCGCAGGGATGCCACCAAGGGAAAGCATGAAGAGCGCCATGGCTGCCGCCCACACCGGATGCCGCTGCGAGAGCCCGGCCAGTCGGTCCAGGTCCCAGGCATCGGATTGCTTGTCATCCTCGCTGCGTTCGATGGCACCGAGTACGCCAAATGCGCCGATCGCCGTGACCGCGTAGGCCAGAAGGTAGAACAGCAAACCGCGGTAGACGCTTTCCGCCGAAATACTGCCAAACGCTCCCGACGCTCCGAAAAGCCCCGTGCGCATATGCGCTCGAGGAGCAAAGAGCGTTGCGACGCCGAGAAGCAAATAACCAGCGTGGGCAATGGAGGAATAGGCGAGCATGCGTTTCACGTTGCGCTGTGGCAACGCCATCAAATTGCCGCCCACCATGGTGGCGAGTGCGAGTCCGCTCAACATGACGTAAGGAATTCTCGCCTCCAGGCCCCCGCCCACAAAAATGAGGACGCGAACCATGGCAACGACAGCGGCGGCTTTGACTGCGGCACTCATCAAACCCGTAATCGGAGTGGGAGCACCTTCGTAGACGTCCGGTGTCCACATGTGGAAAGGAATCGCACTTACCTTGAATGCCAATCCCGCCAGGAGCAATCCAAACGCCGCATAGACCAACGCTGGGCGGTCCTTGACCGCTTGGCCGAGATTGCGGCCAATAGCATCCAGATGCGTCGACCCGGTGGCGCCGTACAATAGCGAGGCCCCATACAAAAGCATCGCCGACGCGAATGCGCCGAGCAGGAAATATTTGAACCCGGCTTCGGAGGCCCGCCGTCCACGGCGAAGAAATGCAGTGAGCGCGTAGGTTGCGATCGAAAGCACCTCAATATTGATGAAGAGCGTCACCAGCTCAGCGGATACGGCTACCAGAGACATTCCTGCTGCGGCGAAGAGGATGAGCGCATAGAACTCCCCGCGCTCCGCGTCGCGCTTTCGAAGATAATCCTTCGAAAGCAACACCACCAAGGCCGAGCTTCCGGCGACGGTTGCGGTAATAAAGACGGAGAAGCGATCGAAGACCGCAAAACCCTGAAGGCGAAGTCCGTAGGGCAGCAGATCGGGGCTGGAAGCTGACGTAATCGCCACCCCCATCGCAATCACGCACCCTCCCAAGGCAAGCATCGCTTGGTAGGTTCGTTGCGTTCCCTCGAGGAACGCCTCGCTCAACATCAGCACGATTCCCGTGAGGGCCAAGACTGCCGCTGGCAATACCGGCGTCAAGTCCGCAACCGTAAGGTGAGGTACCATCACTTCATCACCACGGAAGCCGCGGGAGTACTCGTGGGAGTGGCTCCAATGGGAGCAGGGAGTACGCGGATTCGAACCTTGGAGACGTCGAGGTTACCGCCTGAACCATAGAGCGCCCGTGCGACGAAACGCTCACTCGAAGGGCGAAGTACGTCGAGGATCGGCTGCGGCCACAATCCCATCACAAAAATGAGAACAATGAAGGGCGCTACGGCGACCAGTTCGCGTGGTCGCAAATCTTGAAGCTGCATGTTTTCTTGGTTTGTAAGCTTCCCAAAGAATACCTTCTGAAACATCCAAAGCATATACGCAGCGCCGAGGATGACGCTCGTCGCGGCAACGGCTGGGAGTCCGATAGGGAGGTTTGATTTGAAGGCGCCCATCAGAACCAAAAACTCGCCGACAAAACCGTTCGTCCCTGGCACCGCAATCGAGGAAAAGGTGACGATCAGAAAGAGCGCGGAAAATACGGGCATCACTTTGGCGATGCCGCCGTAGTCCGAGAGCAATCGTGCGTGGCGCCGCTCGTACAAAAATCCGAAGAGCAAAAATAAGGCACTGGTAGACACGCCGTGGTTGAGCATCTGGTAGGCACTTCCAGCGGCACCCTCATCGGTAAAGGCAAAGATTCCAAGCATCACAAGCCCGAGGTGGGACACGGACGAGTAGGCGATGAGTCTTTTGACATCCCGCTGGGCGAGGCACATCAAAGAACCATACACGACGCCGATGACTGCCAAAGTCGCGAGCAATACTTGCCAATTCCGGGCAATTGCTGGGAACAATGGGACCGCAAATCTCCAAAAGCCATACGTTCCCAGCTTGAGGAGAATTCCAGCAAGAAGCATCGAACCCGCTACTGGCGCTTGCACGTGAGCGTCCGGGAGCCAGGTGTGGAGGGGAAACATGGGAACTTTGATTGCGAATGCCAACGCAAATGCAAAAAAGAACCAGGGGCCGTAGCGAAAGAGCGCGAAGGCCGCCGTGCTGAGCTGATTCCCATCAGTGGTTCCGGAGGCCGCAATCTCTCGCGTCGCCGTGGTCAGAGCATTGTAGATGGCCGCGTAGTCGAAGCTGCGTCCGCCCGGGGGTCCGGAAAGGTAGTAGAGCCCCAAAAGCGCGATGAGCAAGAGCACCGAGCCGGCCATGGTATAGATGAAGAACTTGGTGGCGGCCATCCGTCGCTCTTCGGATCCCCAAATTCCAATCAAGAAGTACATTGGAATGAGCGTGGCTTCAAAGAACCCATAGAACAACAGCGTGTCGAGCGAGCAGAGCGCTCCCAGCATGGCGGCTTGCTGAATGAGGATCGCCAAGTGGAATGCTTTGACGCGGTCTTTGACGAATGTCCAAGTCGAGAGCACGACGAGCGGGCCCAAGATTCCGGTGAGGAGAACCAGGCACGCGGAAAGGCCGTCGATTCCCACATGGTAGGAGACGCCAAAGTCGCTCAGCCAGGCGGTTCGGTATTCGAGTTGAAATTCTTGCCTGCTGTGCAAATCAAACTTCGCAAAGGCTGCGATGGTGGTGGCCAGGCTCGCGAGCATACCGATGAGCGTCAGGCTGCGAATCTGGCCGCTCTCTCGCTTTGGCCACAAGGCAATCAGGCCTGCGAAAAGCAGCGGTAGTGCTATCACCAAGTTCAAGAGCCGCGAGTCCAGAGCTGCGTTCACGAGGCCACCTTCATCAACGCCCAGAGGATTCCCGCGACCAAAGCGAGCACCATCACCGCTGCGTAGGTTTGCGCATCACCGGTTTGGAAATAGCGAAGGGCAGCTCCAGCGCGGGCGGTCACCCAAGCGGTGCCGCGCACCGCGAATCCGTCGATGAGGACCGCGTCGACCACCCGGTAGAGTGCCATGGAGAGCCCTCGCAAAGGGCGAAGGATGAGAATGTCGACGCCCTCATCAATGTAGAACTTCGCAAAAGAAGCGCGACGAAACGGTTCGAGGGCCCTCGGGAGGCGCCGGTTTCGCTTGTACATGATGAATGCGAAAGCGCCACCGGCGAGGGCGATGCACCATGCAAAGAGATAGGTTCCCCAGGGAACGCCGTTTTCTTCTCCCCAATGGACCGAGCGGACGTGGTCCGAAATCGCTGCGGCGTCACTGAATACTGGCCGGAGAAAGGCTTGGAAAACTGTTTGAAGCCCCTCTGGGGTGTGCAAAAAAGGGATGCCCTGCACGACCGCCAAGACCGCGAGTGCGGCCAGGATGACCAGCGGCACCGTGATCGCTGGGCCGGATTCGTGCGCATGCGCGACCTTCGCGGCTGGCGACCGCTTCCCTTCGAAGGTGAGGAAGTAGAGCCGCATCATATAGAAGGCGGTTCCAAAGGCTGCCACCGTCCCGATAACCCAGGCCAGGGAAAGGACCATCGGGTACCCAGTCAACACATTGCTATGGGCAGCATGAAGGATCGCGTCCTTTGAAAAAAACCCTGAAAGCGGAACGATTCCAGTGATTGCGAACGTTGCGACGAGGAAGGTTGCCCAGGTCAGCGGCATTTCTTTACGAACAGCTCCAAGCTTTGTGATGTCCTCTTCGCCGGCGTTGCCGTGCATGACGCTTCCGGCGCCCAAGAAGAGACACGCCTTAAAAAAGGCGTGGGTGACGAGGTGGAGAAATGCTGCCCAAAACGCACCGGTCCCAATCCCCAAGAACATGAAGCCAAGTTGAGAGACTGTTGAGTAGGCGAGTATCTTTTTGATTCCTACTTGTGAAAAAGCAATCAATGCCGCCCACAGCGCGGTCACCGCTCCAATGAGCGCGATCGTCGCCATTGCAGTCGGCGACAGCACGAGCAGCGCGCTGATGCGACAAAACAGGTAGACGCCGGAAGTCACCATCGTCGCGGCGTGGATCAAAGCGGAGACCGGCGTGGGACCGGCCATGGCGTCTGGCAGCCATACGTAGAGCGGAATCTGCGCAGACTTTCCAGCAGCTCCGAGCATGAACAGCAGCAATGTGACGGTGACGACGCCCTGAAAGGAATGTCCCGAAAGCGGACCGCTGGCAATGGTCTGCTCCTCCAGGGTGGCGACAGTGCGGGCGGTCTCGGCGATTACCGGGAACGAAAGTGCTCCGAGCGCGTCGATGCCCGCCTGGTAGCGGCTCGCGAAAACCGCGCTCGAGGGTTCGCGGCCAAACGACTGCACGGGTGACTGGGTGATCGCATCCGTCAGCAACACCATGAGAATGGCGGCAACGACAAATCCGAAATCTCCGATTCGGTTGGTGATGAATGCTTTCCGGCCAGCGTAGGCTTTCTCTTTGTCCTCGTACCAAAAGCCAATCAGCAAATAGCTGCACAGCCCGACTCCCTCCCAGCCCACAAACAAGAGCGGCAAGGAGTCCGCGAGAACCAGGGTCAACATCGCGGCAACGAAGAGATTGAGGTAGGAAAAAAAGCGCCAGTAGCCCTTGTCGTCGCTCATGTACTCCGTGGAGTACATGTGGATCAGGAACCCGACCCCGGTAATGACCAGCAGCATGATACCCGAGAGGTGGTCGACGGATAGACCAAAGTTCACCTTGAAGCTTCCGGCCGCAAACCAAGTTCCAAAGTCGCCGTGGACAGACCAGGGAACGAGCCCTATTGGTGTAGCAACGACAGCCCGGCGATCGCAGGTGGCCCAATAGGCAAGGACTGAAAGCACGAAACTCGTACCCACCGAGCCGAGCGCAATCAGGTGCGTATTGGCGCGGCCGAGCGTCTTCCCCAGCAGGCCGCAAAGGAGGGCGCCGGCGAGAGGATACGCGATGATCATCCACAGCCCCTGGCCCGTAACCGTAGGGTCAAAGGGAACTGTGGGGAACATTTGGAAAAAATTGTCCACGCGCGCTCCGAGCTAGTGTCGCATTGTTTTGATTTCGTCGATGTTTACGGTTCCGCGCGCGCGGTAGAGCGCGATGACGATAGCCAACCCAACCGAGGCTTCGGCGGCCGCAACCGCGATGACAAAGAATGCGGAGACATGGCCTGCCAAGTCTCCGCGCGCGCGCGCGAAGGCCACAAAGGTGAGGTTCGCCGCGTTGAGCATCAACTCGATTCCCATGAAGGCGACCAGTGCATTGCGGCGCAGCAGGACGCCCACCACCCCGATGCAGAACAGCGCGGCAGCGAGAATCAGGTACCAGGATGTCGGAACGTGACCCATCTCTAGACTTTCGCTTTCGCGACGACGACGGCACCGAGGATCGCCACCAAGAGGAGAAGAGACACCGCTTCAAAGGGGAAAAGCCACTTGGTGTAGAGCGTTTCACCGAGCGCTTGAATGGAGCCAAAAGCCTGCAACCTGGAAGGGTCATTGGCCCAAGTCATCGGCTCTTCCGGGAGCTTAAGGAACAGCGACGCCAAGGCGACAAAGAGCGCCGCCACGCTCGCCACTCCCAAAAGACGCGCGAGGGACAACGTCAAGGGAGGTCCTTGATGCGAAAGAGCGAGAAGCATGATGACAAAAAGGAACAGCACCATGATCGCGCCCGCGTAAACCAGAACTTGAATAACGGCGATCGTCGGGGCCCAAAGCAGTACGTAAATGCCAGCGAGGAAGAAGAACGCAGCGACGAGTGCCATCGCGGAGGCGACGGGGTTGCGCAGAATGACGACCGCCACGGATGCAAAGACCGTCGCAAAGGCAAAGAAGAGGAAGAAGACGTATTCGGGAGTCATCGGAATTCCCCGAAGTGGCCCCAGGGGGTCTCCCCTTGAGGGCAGCCTCCAAGCCGAATGTGCGCCTCAAATTCCCCTCGAAACTTTGAGACGAACGACTGCACTGGGAGCGCCCCGGCGTCGCCGAGAGCACAAATCGTGGTTCCAAGTCCAAAGGGCGGGAAAGGGGCGATGCCGCGGGCGACATCGAGCAGCGTGTCGATGTCTTCCATTCGACCTCGGCCTTCTTCGATTCCGCGAATCAGGCGGGCCATCCAGGGTTGCCCTTCACGGCAGGGCGTGCATTGTCCGCAGGACTCCTCCGCGTAGAATCGCGCGACTCTCCAGAGGCAGCGGACGAGGCAGGTCGTGTCATCCATCACCATCACGCCGCCTGAGCCGGCCATGGAATCGACGGGTTTGAAGGCGTCGAATTCCAACTTGGTATCGATTTCCGCGGCGGTGAGTACGGGTGCTGAGCTTCCACCGGGGATCACTGCCTTCACCGACCGTCCGGGAGGCAAGCCTTGACCGTATGCATACTCGTAGATGAGTTCGCGCAAGGAAGTATCCATGGACACTTCAAAGGTTCCAGGGCGATTGACAGCTCCCGAAACTGTCACCAGGCGTGTCCCGCCGGATTTCCCTGCTCCAATTCCCGCAAACCACTCGGCGCCCTTCTCAAAAATCCTTGGGACTGACGCGATGGTCTCTACGTTGTTGACGACAGTGGGGCACCCGAACAGGCCAACCACTGCGGGATAGGGGGGTTTGAGTCTGGGCCAACCTTTTTTGCCCTCGAGCGATTCTAAGAGCGCCGTTTCTTCGCCGCAGATGTATGCGCCAGCTCCCCGAACCTGGGTAACCTCTATCGAGAACTCCGTTCCCATCGCGCGGTCTCCGAAGATTCCATCAGCGTAGGCTTCGGCGATGGCCTGATCGAGGACAGCGCTGGGGTGCTTGAATTCCCCGCGGCTGTAGATGTAGCAAGTGTGTGCGCCCAACGCGTAGCAGGCGATCCCGATCCCCTCCAAGAGGAGGTGCGGATCATATTCGAGGATGTAGCGGTCTTTCGCCGTCCCCGGCTCGGATTCATCGGCGTTGACGGCCAAGTACCTCGGCAGCGCATTCTTCTCTTTGGATGGAACAAAGGTCCACTTGAGGCCCGTGGGGAAGCCCGCCCCGCCGCGGCCGCGCAAGTTGGACTTTTTGACTTCCTCGGTGACTTGCGCTGGCGTGAGCTTCAACGCTTTCTTGAGTTGCTCATAGCCGCCATGGCGTTTGTAGACAGCGAGCGTCGCCTGCCCTTCGCGGCCCCAATCCCGAGAGATCACCCTCTCCGCAAGAACGCTCATGTGCACATCCCGGCAATGAGCGCATCGAGCTTCTCTTTGGTGAGGCTCTCGTGATGGTCCTCATTGATTTGAAGGCACGGCGCGGTCGCGCAACTTGCGAGGCATTCGGTCTCTCGGAGGTAGAACCGAGGGCCGTTGACGCCTGCTTTGGTCTTCAGCTTCTGTTCGAGGTAGGCGAGCATTCCTTCGGCTCCGCGCAGCGCACACGCCAAGTTTGTGCAAACGTCGATGACATAGGTGCCGGGCTTCTCGGTGAAGTACATCACGTAGAACGTCGCCACTTCGTACACGGCGGTGGTGGTCGTCCCGAGTTTCTCGGCGACTTGTTCCATGCCCTGCGGTGGCAACCAGCCCTTCATCTTCTGAAGGAGGCGCAACGCAGGCAACATGGCGGCACTGCTCCGATCCGATGGATAGCGAGTGAGCAACTTCGCAATGCCCTCATTGAAGGCGGACTGCTCGGCGGGGGTGAACAGCGGTTCGCCCATGGGCGCGACTCGTAAGTGTCTCGTTCACCAACGTCAACGAAAAGCTTTCGGCGCTCGTCGATCGAGCCACTTTGCCAAGGCCGCCTTCACCTGCGGAACGAGGTCGTCGGAGGAAAGCAGTGCGGTGATGTCCAGCATCTTGTGAGGTGGAGGGTGCCCCCAGCGCTCGATGTCCATGGCCACAAACAAAGCAAACGTCGGGCACGCGACCGCAACGGCGAGGTGCATGGGGCCCGTATTGTTGCAGACGGTAAAGCGGGCGCCGTGCATCAATGCGCCGAGTGCGTCCAAGTTGGTTGACGGAGCCATCTCGGCGCTGGAAACGGCGGCCACGACTTCTCTGGCAAGTCCCTCTTCTCCGGGCCCCCAAGTGACAACTGGTCGCAGGCCGCGATCGGCAATTGTCTGCGCCATTCCAATGAACGCCCCTACCGGTGCGCGTCGCCAATCGAGCCGCCCCCCTGGGTTGATGACCGCATAGCCAGAACCAGTGGCCGCCGAAGGGAGTGGGCGAAAGCTCAAAGTCAGTCGTCCTTCTTGGACGCCCAACGGATGCCCCAGGTGGAGCCGTTGGGCGGCCTCTGAAGTCGTCCCTTGAAGAGGGGGAATAGGTACATCGGCGAGGAGGCTACTCGGCCACACCGAGGGTCCGAGGATCGCGGCTCGACCCGCGGCAAGGCGCGAAAAAATGGCGGACCCAACGGAGGGTTCCGACCAGTTTCCGCAATGGATCACATAGGCATAGTCGCTGGCCGCAAGGGCGCTCCAGCCGCGCCACGAATGGGGAATCACTTTCCCGAGATGCGGGTGTCCTTCCAGGACCCGGCAGGCGGAGGGGTGGGCGAGCAGGTCGATGCGGTGCCCAAGCGCCGTGAGCCCATCGATGAGCGGTGTGGTGAGCAGGGACTCCCCCACGCGATTGTCAGTTCGGACGAGCAGGATGCGACCCGGGAGTCCCGATGCCAATCGCGCTTCGGCGCGTTTGCGACGTCCAGGGCGCCAGAACAGCATCGCCGCAAGAACCGCGAGCACGCGTTTGCCGAGGCGCTCAAGCGATTTCATAGCTGCCGGATACCACGTCCCCTGTCGACTTATGGACAAGGACTCGGTAAGCGGCTCGCATCGAGGCTAACCAGAGTGCTGGCTCGCCTTCCGCCCCAGCTTCAAATGATTTCACTTGGACATTTGCCAACTGTGCGCCGTCGACTGGAACATCGCTCCTGGAGCATCGGTCGCTGGGTCGGCGCGGTGGTTGCGCTCATCGTCGCAATGACCGCTGGGCCGGTGCTTGCGCTTCGGTTTGTAGCTCCTCCGACGACCGCGTTTATCCAACGAAACGAAGCGAATATTCGCGCCCAAGGGAAGGAGCCGCACATCGCCCAAATTTGGGTGCCCAGCGCCGCCATCAGTTCCAATCTCAAGCGCGCGGTCATTGCCTCCGAGGACCAAAAGTTTTTGACCCACTGGGGCTTCGACGCGGACGCCATCGGAGATGCGGTGGAGGACAGCCTCGAGGGCAAATTGGGCCGAGGGGCAAGTACGATTACCCAACAGACTGCAAAGAATCTCTTCCTGTGGAGCGGGCGGAGCTTCTTCCGCAAGGGGCTTGAAGTGTATTTCACGATCCTCTTGGAGGCATTTCTCTCCAAGAAGAGGATTCTCGAAATCTATCTGAATATCGCGGAGTTTGGTCCGAACACCTACGGAGCCGAGGCCGCAAGCAGGCGGTACTTCGATAAACCCGCGAGCCAGCTCTCGCTACAAGAGGCGGCGACGATGGCCGCCGTTCTTCCTGCTCCGCGCCTTCGTTCCATTGCGCAGCCGAACCCCCGAACCATCTCGCGCGCGAGTTGGATTCAGTCCCAGGTTTTGCTCCAAGGGGCGGTGGATAGCCTGTAGGCGTCGACGAACCGCATTATTCCAAGAGTGCCGGTTTGAAGATGGTAGCCTCTTTGCGTGGGAATCGCGGACCGGGCGCTCGTCAAGCGGGCAAGCGAAGGAGACCAGCGCGCGTTTCGCATGCTCGTAGAGCGTTACCAGCGCAAGGTGTACTCCGTCGCCCTGGGGATGCTCAAGAATCGGGAAGATGCGAATGATGTCGCGCAGGATGCGTTCGCGAAGGTCTATCAGTACCTTCCTCGCTTCAGTGGAAACGCGAGCTTCTACACCTGGCTCTACAGAATCACGGTCAATATCTGCATCGATGTCTTGCGTCGCCGCAGCCACCATGCAGGCCCCTCGGCCGAAGATTTCGACGAAGCGATGCGCTCGGAGGTCGTGGAGGCTTCCGCTATGACCTCGCCGGCGGATCCGCAGAGCGAGCTGCTGCGTCATGAACTCAGCGAGCATCTTCGCGAAGCCATTTCGGAACTCCCCGATGCGCATCGCGCCATTCTCCTTTTGCGTGAGATCGAGGGATTGAGCTACGAGGAGCTAGCGACGACGCTGGAGATTCCCAAAGGGACGGTGATGTCGAGATTGTATCACGCCAGAGTGAAGCTCCAAAAGCGGTTGACCGGGTACGCTGAGCGCGAGCCATCGACGAAACCGAGCGACAACGAGAATTTATAGCGCCGAAAGACGTATCTATAGGAGCCATGACCAGCCACGATGATTCGAGGGCAAAATTTGCAGAACTCCTCTCTGCGTACGTCGACGGCGAGGTTTCTGTGCACGAAGCGCGCTGGGTAGAACAGTACACCGCGCAACATCCAGACAGCCGACGCGCACTCGAAAGGTTCGAAGCTGTTCGAGCGCGCATTGGGGAACATCTTCGCACGGAAGACCCTTCCATGGACTGGCCGGCCTTTACCCGCGGCGTTCTGGCGCGTTTGTCTTCTGAACCGCGATCCCTGATAGATCGGTTGAAAATTGCAGGCTCGAAGTTGCTGGCCGACCGACGGACACTGCTCGCTACTGCATTTGCTGGAGCGGCCGCTGCCTTGGCGATTGCCTTTTGGGTCCGGCCCACGGAGCCGCGTGGCTACGGTGCCGCTCGGCTTGAAATTCAGACGGTTTCCGCCGACGGTCCGAGCCGGTCTCAGCCCATCGTCGTGAGTACGGAGCGCGGCGATGCGGTGATTTGGATGGATCAGGATCCTCAACCGGAAAGTCAAACGCCAGCGGGAACCAAGGGTGAAGGCAATCGCCAACCACCGAGAGAGAAGCGATTGTGACCACGCACCGTGTCTTGCTTCTTTCCCTGGGAATCGCACTGGCTCCAGCCCTTGCCAAGGGGCCTCAAGTCCAGGTGCAGGCAATCCTCATCCACGCTTCTATGGCTCAAGGAGCTATTGACCCGTCGTTGGCTTCGATGCGCGAAGCGCTCTCTAAGAAAACGCCATACAAGACGCTCACGCGGCTCGATGTGCACGCGCTCGAGTTGAGTTCTTCGCCGGTTCGTCTCAACCTTCCCAACGGAAAGGTCGCTGAGTTCACCCTCGTTTCGGTGAAGGACAACATTGCGCAGGTGCATGCCAAAGTACCACCGCTCGAAGCGATCTACATGCTCGCGCGCGCACGGTCGCTGTACATCGAAGCTGGAAAGCAAGACGACGGAGACCTTTGGCTCGTTCTTGCTGAACCTCCTTCTCCTTGAAGGAGCCAATGCGGCCCACGGGCCGGCTGGCAGGGCAACTAGCGATAGTCGGCTGGGTACTCCATCAGTGGAAACGTCGTTTCGCGCCGACTGACTGCCTCCCGCACAAAGCTCGCTAGCCAAAGCCAATTTGCATCGCGCTCGCTGAACCCTACCGCGCGCAGCGCATTCGAAAGGACCGCGGCGGAGAGCAATGTTTCAGGGTGGTCGCTGTCGTTGAGGTAGCGATCCAGGAGATTGACTTTGCGATCGAAGAGCTCAATCTTCACCGGGCGGTCTGCCGGAATTCCAGCCTTCTGTTTTGCGAGTGCAAACGCAGTCGGAAAACCACCGAGTTCATCGACCAAGCCGCGTTCGAGCGCCTCGGTCCCGTACCAGGTGCGCCCTTGGGCGATCTCCTGCATACGCGCCAATTCCATACCGCGGCCCTCGGCAGCGAGTTCGACAAATCGGTTGTAGGTGGCGTGGATCTCTGCGTCGAACAGTTGGGACTCTTCATCGCTCATCTTGCGCGTGCCAATCACTGCGTCCGCGTGGAGGCCTTCCTTGAAGGTCTCGCTGTTGTAGCCAATCTTCTGAAAGAGGCCGTTCAGATTCGGAACCAGTGAAAACACCCCAATACTTCCGGTGGCCGTTGAAGGGTGCGCGACGATCGCCGTCGCGTCCATCGAAATCCAATAGCCTCCAGAAGCGGCGACATCGGACATGCTGACGATGACCGGTTTCACCTTCTTCGCAAGGCTGATTTCCCGGCGCACGTAGTCGCATCCCAAACCCGCGCCACCAGGGGAATTCACGCGAAGGACAATGGCCGAGACCCGCGTGTCTTCAACGGCGCGACGAATCGCCGCGATAAGCGGTTCGCTTCCTTGATTGTCACCGCCACCCTTGCCGGAAACGATGAGGCCCGTGGCATACACCAATGCAATCACATTTTTTCCGCTGGGAATTCCTACCGAGGCGTCGGTGACCGTACGGTAGCGGGAAGCACCCACGTACTCTGGCTTGGCTTCCTTGCTTCCGATCCTCTTGGCGAGGAGCGCCTCGACTTCGTCCAAGTAGGCAAGGTGGTCAATGAGGTGGTTCTCTTGTGCCCAGTCTGACCTGCGGTGGCCGGCGTCAAGCATCGAACGAACTTGGTCTGGATCGAGGGACCGGAAGCTGGCAACTGCATCAACGAAGTGCCCGTATACGAGCTTCAGATTCCCCGAGATCATCTCCTTGACTGGCTCACTGAACGCTTTGCGACCGTAGCTCTCGCCGGAAGCGGATTTGTATTTGCCGTAGCGGAAGTACTGGACTTCGATTCCTAATTTCTCGAGCACACCCGGGAGATGGCCGATGGAAGTGGCCAGGCCATTGAATTCGAAATAGGCGTCGCGCGGCATGAAAATCTCATCCGCCGCAAGGGCGAGTGCGTACTCTTTTTCCGTCATCATCTCGGAGTACGCGACGACAAACTTCCCGCTCTTTTTGAACTCCGTGAGCGCGTCTCGAAGCTCTTCAATCGTTCCAAAGCCGACATTCAGAAGTTCCAACTCAAGGAACACGCCTTTGATTCGCGGGTCTTTGGCCGCGCGCTGAAGGTTGCTGACGTGCTCCCGCACTGTGATCGGCGGGTTTCCAAATAGGTCTCCGAAGAAGGAATCGCGATCAAACTCGGGAATGTCGCCGGCCAATTTCATGAAAAGGACAGCATTGGAGTTGACGCGATCTTTATGGACCGCGGAGAAGACTGCGATGGCTCCGGCGATGATTGCAATGCCCAAAAGGCCAGCGCAGCCCAACAGTACCCACAATCCCGCGGGAAACCTCCGCTGCAAACGAGGGGCAGGAGGCGGCGGAGTGTTTGCGTCGGCTTGTGGTTCCATAGTGTCCTCTTCCAGCGCCAGAGTGTACTTTGCAATGCCCGCAGTGATGGCAGCTGCTTCCTAGCAGCTTGTCAATCTGCGCATGGCATAAGAGCAGCGTGGACCGCTTTACCCCAGAATGCAGCGTTCCTCTCGCTCCGAGAACAACGCTAGGACTTGGCGGTTCGGCAGATTTTTGGGCGAGTGTCGGGAGCGAGGAAGCGCTCTTGCGGGCGCTCGCATGGGCGCGATCCAAGCGAGTGCCGGTAGCACTTCTGGGAGGTGGCTCGAATTCGCTGGTGCCCGACCAAGGAATTGCGGGCCTGGTGATCCATCAAACCGGCGGCGTCGTTGCCGTGCGCCAGGGAGCGGACGAACAGTTTGAAATCCAGGCGCAAGCGGGCGCCGATTGGGATTCGGTGGTTTCCGAAGCCGTCGATCTTGGCCTCCAGGGCATTGAATGCCTATCGGGAATTCCTGGATCCGTAGGTGCGACGATCGTCCAGAACATTGGAGCCTATGGACAGGAAATTGCCTCCGTGGTCCGCGCAGTGCGCCTGGTCGAACTGGCGACTGGCGTCCCCCAAGTATGGTCCGCGCGTGATTGCGAATTTGGGTATCGGCATTCCAAGCTCAAACGCGATCCCGGCCGTTTTGCGGTGACCCAAATCACGCTCCAACTCCAACGGCGTCCGGGAGCGACCACGACGTACCCCGAGGTGGCGGCCGAGCTCGGCACGACGCCAGCGACTGTGCAGGCGGTTCGCGAAGCGGTGCTTTCGGTGCGTCGGCGGAAATCGATGACGCTCGATCCAGCGGACCCCAATCGCCGCTCCGTCGGAAGCTTCTTCCTCAATCCAGTGGTCGCGGCTGCAGGGGAGGCGGCGACGCGAGCAGGGATCACTTGCCCTCAATGGCCGGTTGGCCCCGGTAGGATCAAACTATCCGCCGCCTGGCTCGTCGAGCGCGCGGGGTTTGCCAAGGGGTATCGCCAAGGAAAATTTGGAATCTCGACGGCGCATGCCTTGGCCCTCGTCCATCACGGAGGCGGAAATACGGACGCGTTGCTTCAATTTGCAGAGCGCATCGCCAACGCAGTCTTCGAGCGCTTTGGGGTGCGCCTCGAACGCGAGCCGGTGCTGATGGCGGCAGTTCCTCTTGCCTAGAACTTGACGCCCAGGATTGCTCGCACTGCATGCGCCACTTCGAGAGGGACCTGGGAACTCGTCGTTCCAGGGTTTCCGACGGTGCGTGAAAACCCAGCGAGGGGAAAGAGCACCCCGTATTGGATTTGTCCAAAAAAGCCGTCGTCCGTTTCGTAGCGTGCGCCCACGTTGAGTTCGACGCCGAGGCTCGCGTCATTGTTGCCGTAGATATACGAGGGTGTCGATTCAACGAACATCGCTCGAGAATAGAGCAGGGAGAACCATGCCTCGAATCCTCGGACGATGCGGTATTTTATCCGTGGCTTGACATAGATGCTGTCCGTGACGCTCCCGAGAATCTCCCGGTAGAGGATCATGTCGACCCGATAGGCGGGATTGAACGTGTAGTTGGTAATCTGGTTGTTGGCGCAGGTCCCGATAGTGCTGCAAGTGTATTGCGGTCCGTCGATGTCGCCCGGTTGGGCTTGGCCATTTGATCCTTTGCCGACGCGTCGATTGTACACGCCGAAGCCAGGCGACTTGTCCCCGGAAGCGACACCAATCTCCGCGCCTACCTCGAGGTCGCCGTTGAGAAATCGATACTCTCCGTTGATGGCTCCACCGACTTCATACACGTAGAGGGATTGGTCCTGGCCGGGGTCACTGGCTCCGGCAGGAGTCAGCGCGCGATTGGTAATGCTCCCGAGAATTGCGGCGACTTCTGCTTCCACTTTCCAGCGCCTGCCTTCTACCTTGGCCCAGAGGTCCGGGATGAACAGTTGTCCTCGCCGCGGCACCCAGGTCGCTGATGCCTGAGTGGGGGATAGGCCTTGGGTCCCGTACGAAGAGGGGTTGTAGTAATTGACCGAGTCGTTGCTCTGGGCGCGGTACTCGAAGTGCAGTCCAAAATTGAAAACGGTGCCGCCCGCTGCGAGTTTCTGTGCGCGCTCAGCTTCCGTGTCCTTCCGGGCGATGGCGATGAGATAGCTCCGGGAAGCGTCGGTGGAGCTCAAGTTGAAGGACTGCCCTCCAAATTGCTGGGTGAGGGAACTCGTTCCTCCGATGTTGATTTGGTACATCGGGACGATGAACCAGCCGTGAACCGGCTCCACGGTGAAGCTCACCCGGTCGAAGTTATCTCCATAGTCGGAGTCAATGTCGTTGCCGTCGTTGTAGAGAATTCCCATCCCCCATTGGGCTGGCATGCGTCCAAAACGCAGCAAACCAATGGGCGTTGCAACCTCCGCCCACACGAGCTTCACGGCGATTGCGTCGCTGACGGAGTTGATGCCGCTGGAGGGCGTGTTTTGGCTCGTCGAGAAGAGTCCAAATTGGTTGCGGTCGTAAGCGTAGCCATTGCTTGCATTGCGAGAATACGAATAGCTCGGCGTGCTTCCCCAAGTGATATTATCGAGGATATCGAACTGGGCGCGAATCCGAACCTCTTCAGAGATGTTGAGGGTAGGTTCCACGCGGAAGCGCATGTTGATTCCCTCATTTGTCCTCTCGGAGTTGCTCGTCGTCGAGACCGGCCAAAGGGTGTAGCCTGAAGGATCCGTGTACGGGGTGCCAGCGGAACTGCGGCCCCAAAGGTTGAAGTTGTAAAAGAGGTCTGGACGCACGCGCAAATAGCCATCAAATGTTACAAATTCGAGCTTGCGCTTGTTGGCGATCCAGTCTGCCTGCCAACCTGTCGTGGCTTGCGACTGGTTGGCCATCAACAATTTCATCTGGTCTTTGAGTTCACGGATTTCGCGATTGGCCGCATCGAGGCGCGCATCGATGGACATGCGAAGTGCCTCCGTATTCACCCGATTTGAAGTGGTCGGTTCGGCGGTGGGTTCACGGGTGCCGGCGTCGGCGATTGCCGCGGGCACGCCGGCGTCGGCGATTGTCGCGGGAGTGCCCGCATCGGATTGTGCAAAGGCGGGAGTCCCAAGCGCAATGCCAAAGATCAACGCAGTCGGAAGCCGTAACGGTGTGGGCGCCATGAAGGGGACTCCAAAATCTATCGCGAAGAAAAACCAGTGGTCCGCGCACATAACCTGCGGCGCTGGAAAAGGGGCAAGGAAAAAGCGTCCAATGACTAGGGTGGAAAGATCGCCTATGAACAGCGACCTTCGCAGAGGAGCGACCATGGCAAACGCAAACCACTACCGTCCGAACTTGCGCGACATCTTTTTTAACCTGTTCGAGTACCTTGACATTGGAACCACTTCGCTCACCAAGCCCCCGTTTAGTCCGGACCTCGACGAGGCCACAGCCCGCGCCCTCCTCGAGGGTGCTCTTCAGGTCTGCGTCAAGGACCTCGCCAGCTCCTACATCGAGTCGGACAAGATCCCTCTGAAACTCGATACCCAAACCGGGACCGTCACGCTGCCAGAGGGACTCAAGCAGGCGTACAAAACGTATTTCGAATCCGGGCTTGGTTCGATTGCGCTTCCCCCCAGCATCGGTGGCATGGGAGCGCCCCCAACCATCGAATGGTCGGGCTTTGAAATGATCGTGGGCGCCAATGCGTCTCTCGCCCTCTACCTGCTGGGAAACGTGATCGCGCCGATTATCGAAGAATTGGCGACTCCGGCGCAGAAGGTCCGTTTCCTCAAACCGCTGGTCGACAACCACTGGGGTGGAACGATGGTTCTCACCGAACCCGACGCGGGTTCGGACGTAGGCGCGGGGCGCACCAAAGCAACCCAGGTGAAGGACGATATGTGGAAGCTTGAAGGTGTGAAGCGATTCATTACCGGCGGCGATTTTGATGCAGTGGACAACATCGTTCACTTGGTCTTGGCACGGCCGGTCGGTGCGGTGGCCGGCACCAAGGGCCTCTCGATGTTCATCGTCCCCAAATACTTGGTGAACGACGACGGCTCGGTGGGAGATCGAAACGGCGTCTACTGCACGAAGATTGAAAAGAAGATGGGCATCACCGGTTCGGCGACCTGCGAGCTGACTTTTGGGGAGCGCGGCCCAGCGTACGGGTGGCTGGTCGGCGATGTGCATCGCGGCATCCAACAGATGTTTCGAGTGATTCAACAGGCGCGCATGTCCGTCGGCACCAAGTCCATGTCGGAGCTCTCCACCGGCTACTTCCATGCCCGCGACTACGCGCTCGAGCGAACACAAGGTGCCGATATGACGCAAGCGCGCGATCCCAATTCCGCGCGCGTAGCGTTGATTCGCCACCCGGATGTGAAGCGCATGCTGATGATGCAAAAGTCGCATGCGGAAGGGATGCGAGCACTCGTGCTCTTCAATGCTGCTGTCCAAGACCAGGTAATCATCAAAGGAGATCACATGGCTGAGGCGGCGCGTTCCGATACCGCCCTCAATGAAGTCCTCTTGCCCATCATCAAGGGCTACAATTCAGAGAAAGCCTATGAGCTTTTGACGCTGTCGCTTCAGACGTTGGGTGGCTCAGGATACTTGAAGGATTACCCAATAGAGCAATACATTCGCGATCAGAAAATCGACAGTCTCTACGAGGGAACAACGCATATCCAAGCGCTCGATCTGCTCGCTAGGAAATTGCCCAAGGAGGGAGGGGCCGCGCTCATGGGTTTGATGGAGCGGATCCAAGCCTTCGTCGAGGGCGGAGCCGTCGAGCTTGCCGATGAGCGAAAGCTCTTGGGGACGGCACTTGACGCTACGCGCGAGGCGCTCGGAAGCCTCGCAGCCAAGGCGACGGAGTCGCCCTACTACTTGGGTTTTGTCGCCAACAAGATGTTGTTCGCGATTGCCGAGGTGATCATCGGCTGGTTGTTGTTGAGCCATGCGGAGCTTGCCATGCAAAAGCTCGCGACGGCCAAAGGTGATGACGTGAACTTCTACCAGGGCAAGATTGCTTCGGGGAAGTTCTTTGCCAGAGAAGTACTCCCGGCGCTTTCGTTGATGCCCGCTACCGTGAACGATCAAACGCTGTGGCTCATGGATGTACCGGACGAGGCCTACTGAATCCACGCCGAGGAGAGTTCGCCGCGGTCAAATTCGTTGAAGCGTTTCGGTATGGTAACGACGACGCGCGTCCCTGGTTTGTTGTCGAGAATGACGATACTTGCGCGATGCATATCGGCAATCGCTTTGACCAGGGACAGCCCGAGTCCTAGCCCCGGCGTCTGTCGCGATGCATCCAATCGGTAAAGGCGCTCGAAAACGCGACTTCGATGCTCGGTTGGTATTCCGGCGCCAGAATCGGCAACTTCAAGCTGCCATCCGACGGATGTCATCGAGAAGCGAATGCACACCATTGATTCCGACGGGGCGTATTTGACGGCATTGTCGAGCAAGTTGATGAGCAACTGGAACAACAGATGCTTATGGCCCAGTACCATGGGAACGTCTGCGCTCGTGACCTCCAGACGCTGCCCTTTTTCTTCAGCCAGTGGCTCGATGTAGTCCACTGCGTCCCGAACCAACTGGCCCACATCGCATGGGGCAAATTCCTGGCGCAGGAGGCTCGATTCCACGCTGGAGATTCGCAGCAGCGCCTGAAAGGTCGCGAGCACTTGATCTACTTCAGCCAGATTCTTTTCAATCCAAGGCTGGAGTTCCTGGCTGGTCGGTGGATCGCGCAGCGCCGCTTCTAACCGCACGCGCAGACGGGTCAGCGGTGAACGGAGATCGTGCGCAACGGTGTCCGTGGCTCCCTTGACCGAGGCGATGAGAGAGTCGATGCGATCCAGCATCGAATTGAGGGTTTCGCTCAAGCGATCGAATTCATCACCGCTTGGCTGTACGGGAATGCGCGTGTCGCGTTCACCCTCCATAAACCGAAGGGCCGCGGCACGAATAGCCTCGACTGGTTTTAACGCCGCCCGAATCAGCGAGAAGCCGACGCCAAGCGATAGGAGCAGCGTCGCGCCCAAACCCCAGAGCGCAGCATCGCGGATATCGCTGCGCACTTGAGCCAACTCGATGTCATCAAAACCCACGAGTAGGCGACCACCATCCGACAACCGAGTCCACTGCGAAATCACCTCGGTCTCGCCAGGATACTTGCGGCTTGGAATTTTGAAGGGCCCTCCCGGCCCAGCGGTAGTCTGAGGCCAGCGATCGAGATTGCCGGCGAGGAGCTGACCGCTGGAGCTTTCGAAGCGGTAGACTCGGTCATGGTTCGGGGTGATGGCTTGCATCCGCTGCTCGATGAGAGCCACCGCTCCACGCTGGCCGTCTCCGCGCAATTCTGCCAGCATGATGTTCAACTCGGCTTGCACGCTTTCTTGCACGTGATTGACCATGAAGCGGTCGGCGAGCCAGGTGACGAGCAGCAAGAGTCCCGCAAAACTCGCCGCGACGAGGCCGCTGTTGACGAGCGCGAGGCGAGCCGATGTCGTGAGCTTCAAGCGGACGCTTGGGGTTCACGGAGGCAATACCCCGCCCCCCGGAGTGTGTAAATCAGCGGCACCCAAGGAGCCTTGTCTACTTTTGCGCGCAGGCGGGAGAGATGAACGTCGATCACATTGGTTTGCGGGTCGAAATGGTAGTCCCACACGTTCTCGAGCAACATCGTTCGCGTCACCACGTGCCCCGCGTGACGCATCAAGAATTCCAGAACCCGATATTCCTGAGGCTTCAGGGCAATGACCTCACCACCGCGCTTCACGACATGGGCCATTCGGTCGAGTTCGAGATCGGCGACGCGCAAGCGATTCTCGACTACCGGCATGAGGCCTCGCCGAGTAATAGCCTCCAGGCGAGCCAGCAATTCGGAGATCGCATACGGTTTAACGAGATAGTCGTCGCCTCCTGCTCGCAGTCCGCGGATGCGCTCATCGACATGTCCCAAGGCGGAGAGAATGAGCACGGGGACCCGCGAGCCGGTGGCGCGCAGCGCTGCGAGCATAGACAAGCCATCCATTTTCGGTAGCAGGCGATCGAGTACGATCGCGTCGTATGCTTCGCCGGTCGCTAGGAACAAGCCGTCGCGCCCGTCGGTGGCATGATCCACAACATGGCTCGCTTCGCGAAGGGCCTTGCAGAGAAAACCCGCGATATCGGCATCGTCTTCCACGACAAGCAGGTGCATAGGTTCAGGCCTAGCGCAAACGATGCGTGTTCAATCGCGAGGCTTTCCTCGCGGTCAGCTGAGGTCCGTAGTTTGAGGGATGCCATCTATCCAGAACATTGCAGTAACATTAACATTTGTTCATCCTCCGGACAGCCTTTGGAAAGGCGACATGAGTGAAGGTGCGCGCCGTTCCTCTATGGATGGCTGAAATGACGCGAAGGCAACTCCGAGCAATCATTCGAGGATTCCTCTTGGCGGGATGCCTCAGTGCTTTGTACAGTCCGCGCGCTCAGGAAACCGGCCACTTGCATGACGAGGAAGTGGCCTCGATTGGTACTGACGGCAGCTTGACGTTGGCGCAGGTGCTGGAAGTGGCGGTCAAGGGGGCTCCCGGAATCGCGCTCCCGACGGCACAAGCGGAGTTGGCGGGAGATCTCGAACGGCGCAGCCGTAGCCCTGTTTCTGGGCCACCGAGCTTGCAACTTCGCTACCTCAGTGACCGCATGTTCACCCGGCAAGGTGTGAGCGAATCTGAAATTGGAATCGATCTCCCCTTGTGGCGCTGGGGTCAGCGGCGCGCCGTCGCCGCCCAAGCGGACACCGATCGGACCGAGGCTGACCAAACGGTTTGGCTGCACCGCTGGCGCGTAGCGGGCCTGGTGCGCGAAGCCTATTGGTCGCTGCGGGAAGCCCAGGAGCGATTGGTGCTTGCGCTCCGCGACGTCGAGGCATTCTCGCAACTTGAGAATGATGTGTTGCAGCGGATCACTGCCGGCGACGCCGCACCCGCGGAGCGCCTGACCGTCGAGGGTCAGCGTCGCGAGCGGGAGGCCGCACAACATGAAGCCGAGGTACTGGTGGCGGA
>JBGSMZ010000066.1:0-2544 GCA_041739845.1 Myxococcaceae bacterium | reverse complement strand
GGAGTTCCGCGACATAGGAAGGGACCAGATAGCGCTCTGAATCCCCCGCGACCCACACCTCGCAGGAGCCATCAGCGCGTGGCTTGGCAGCCCGCAATTCGAGCGTCTTGCCTTCTGAAGAGGTGAGCGTCGCTGCCACCTCCGATGCAGGAGCGAGACCATCGGAGGCAATTGTCGTCGCCTCCATGTTCGTAAGCTGCCACACCAAAGACATTGCCGCGGAGGCATCAAATTGCATTCCCGCCGGCGGGGAGCCAACGAGCTCCCAATTTCCCTTTGGCTTCGCCAGTCCGTAGGGCGCCTTTCCTGGAGAGCGAAATTCTACCTTCGCCAAATCGGCGGAGGAGAATGTCGGCACGCGCTTGTTCCGCCAGCCCATCAACCCGAGCTTTGCTGTCGCACCGAGCTGCGACGGGCCGGCAAACACGTCGACCCCTTGCGCCTGTCGCACAAACGTCGTCCCGACATCGTTGTTGCCGATGACAAGATTGCGGATGACGCCTGTCGCTCCAAGCACCTCAAGAGAAACGCCACCGTCAACGCCAACGCCGAGTTCCGTCGCCCGTTCCGGTCGCGATGTCACAAGAGCCAATCCTTGCAGTTCACCAAGTCCTTTGAGCAATTTGGCGACGGTGGCGGGATCGACGGCGTAATCCTTCTCTGGTGACGAAGCGCTGGCAACGCGCCAACCTGCGTCTGCGTTGCTGATTACCAAAGGAGCGGCGCCGCCCAAGCGAAACGCGCGCACCGACGTCGGTTCGACCGGATCCAGGGTGAGTGTCTTCACTCCCTCTCGAACATCAGCGCCGTTTCGGGTTGCAGCGTAGATGGCGGAGAGGAGCGCTACGGCCGCAACGATGAACAACGTTGAGCGTTTCATGAGCATAAAACCCATTGGCTACAGGCTTGCGCTGCGACGCCGACTCTCTCGCAGGCGCCAAGAGACGAGCCCCAATACAATGACCGCCAGCGGCAAACCTGCAATGTTGAACCACCGGATAGCTGCACGGAAAGCGTCGGAATGCGAAGGGTCAATCGTTGCCACGCGAAGTCCCCGCACCCGTAATGCGAGCACTGCTGGGTCGAGCACCATCCAATCAACGATGTTCTGGAGCAACGCTTGGTTTCCACCGCTCTCACCGATGAAATCATCGAGAGCAAGACCCGAACTCCCGGCGACGACCAGGCGACCGCTCCCGGTTTTTCCCTTGGGCGTCCCTTCGACCTGTACCAGGAGGTTGTAGGGTCCTGAAAAGGTTGGTGGGGAACTCGCCCAGTCGCGGTGCGGACTCACTTGCGGAGGAGGGTTCTCAAGCCAACTCCGCGGGCTACTCCGTGCGAGGACCGTGTCTTTCACTCCCTCCACCGGGCTCAGGGAGACTTCCACCGCGAAAGGAAACACCACGTTTCCAAGTCCTTGGCTGATAGGACTTCCCGCTTCGAGCGCGCGGACGACGGGAAGAAACGGATAGGCGATGGGCGTCTGAATGGTGAACGCCCCGCGCTGCTCATTGATGCCAATGGTTGCAGCGCTCACATCGCCGACTAAATCTCGGCCGAGCCGAATCCCCCATGGACTCAAGAGCTGGGCGATGGCCGCCGCTGTCGGAGATGCTATAAAAGTCTCCATCGAAACGTTGTATGCATTTGAAAAGATTCCCACGCCTTTCCCTGTGAGCGCAAACGCCTCAATGGCTTCTTGGTGCTCAGGCGGCATCGGCGTTTGGGGACCGATCACCAATAAGGCATCGACATCGTCGCCGATTCTTGGAGGGCTCCCCAAGGTCACCGGTTTGAGCGTATAGCCTTGCGCCAAGGCGCTCTGGAGCGCGCGGAGTCTGTTCATCTCGATCTCCCCATGGCCCTGGAGAATGCCGATGACTGGGGTGCGCGTCCGCACGAGGCGACGCATCATCGAAGTGAGTTCGAATTCCAGGCCTTCGTTGCCGCGGACAATCGGCAGTACTTCCTGTTTTCCCCCGTACTTCATGACGATACCCATCCAGGCGCGCCGTGTCTGGGATTGATCGGTATCGACAACGCGGATTTCCACCGGTTGAATCCCCGAATCCATCAGCTGCTTTTCGAGCGGAGAGGGGTCTCGATAGACGCGACCAAAGATGTCTTGCTTGGTCTCGCGCTTTTCACCCCCCGTTTGCGCGGAGGGATCGACGAGTTCAAATGCTACCTTTCCTTTGGAAGCCGAACGAAGCTCGTTGAGCATGTCGAGGACGTATTGACGCGTACCAGCGTAGGGCGCCGGGAGGTCTTTGCTGAAGTAGGCTGTCACCGTCACCGGATCCTGAAGCGCATCGAGGGTCGCCTTGGTCCCCTTCGACAGCGTATAGGCCTTGTCCGGAGTGAGATCGAAGCGCCCAAAAAAGCGCAAAGCAATCAGGTTGAGGAGGACGAGTGCCACTGCCGAAGCGGCTACGAAGGTTCCCTTTTGCCAGTCAATCCGCATCGATAGTCCTCACTGACGAGAGAGCGCCAGCGAGCGCGTCGTCAACAACAGCGCGAGCGCTGTCAGCGAAAGGTAGAAGA
>JBGSMZ010000057.1:0-8018 GCA_041739845.1 Myxococcaceae bacterium | reverse complement strand
GTGGGTGCGGCCAATCTTGACGACGTGGGCAAATTCAGACTCTTTCGCCTCCAAACTCGCAATGAGCGACGTGAGCGCAGGGAGCAATCGGGATTCAACTTCTTCGACTGCGGCGAGGTGCATCACCGTCGGGAAAACGTCGTTTGAAGATTGCGACCGGTTGACGTGATTGTTTGGATGAATGGGATGTTTGCCCCCCAGTTTGCCCCCGGCCATTTCGTTGGCTCGGTTGGCGATGACTTCATTGGCATTCATGTTGGATTGCGTACCGCTCCCGGTTTGCCAAACGACGAGAGGGAAATGCGCATCGAGTGTCCCTTCGATAACTTCTTCGGAAGCGCGCACAATCAAGTCCGCATTTGCCTTTTCGAGTGTCCCCAGCGCTTCGTTGGCACGCGCCGCCGCCTTCTTGACAATTCCGAAGGCACGAATCACGGCGCGCGGAAATCGCTGACCTCCAATCACAAAGTGTTCGAGCGAACGCTGGGTTTGCGCACCCCAGTAGCGGTCCGCAGGAACCGCCACCTCACCCATGCTGTCGGATTCCATCCGTGTTTCCATTGGAGTCTTTTTGGACGTAGTCATTGCTGTTGCCTGACTTCTTGGCTACCCGCTGTCAACAGCCCAGAGCATTCTTCGGGGCAGACGAGGCTTCCTGCGATTTTGACAGCCCAATGTGCCTTGAAAAGGGGCGATGGATCGCGTAATATTCCAAGGCTTTTCAGCCTTTTCCGCACTCTTTGGAAGTCGTCCGTGGGTTCGCATTGCCGACGCCGGCGAGTGTATACGGTCGCATGCATGTGGGATGACGCAAGACTCGACACTAAGTTGGGCCAACTGAGCCGCGACCTGATGGTCCGCTCACCGGTCCCTGGATTTCGCGTCGTCGATATGTGCGCAACCGCCGGTCTCGACGAGACGGGAAAGCCTGGGTTCTTCGCCGCCGTGTTGCTTGCCCCCGAACCCGCTCCAGAGTTTGGGACGCTTTCGGCTTTTCGCCAAGTGATTACGGCTCGCCTCAAACAACTCGACAGCCGCTTGCCGGCGTTCCCCATTGTGGTGCAGGGAGCACCCGAAGTTATCCGCGCCAACGCCGTCGTACCCGGAGGACGCGAAGCCTATGAACAAGTGAAGCTCGAACTCTTCGCTCGACGCCGGCGTCTGCATCCGAATCGGCCATCCACCGTCGTCGACCACCCAGGTCTTCGAACGAGGAAGGACCGTGCTCTCCCAGAAGATGCTTCCAAGGCACGCAAACCTCCCACCAGCAAGAAGCTACCGGCGCGAAAAGTGGCGGCGAAGGCTGTTCGAAGAGCAGCCGACCCCAAGCGGCGCACACGCGCTTGACGCTCGGAAGCCTTGATTCCCTCTATGGGGGGAGCGTAGGTCGAACCCATCATGAACCTTGGCGGTCCCGTGGATGACATCGAGGCAGCAAAAGCGCTTGCCGACGCGCGTGCCGGCATCGTGCACCAAATCAAGCAGAGGGTCATTGGGCAAGACGAAGTCGTCGCACACCTTTTGGTCGCGTTGTTTTCCAAAGGGCATTGCCTCTTCGTCGGCGTTCCCGGCCTTGCGAAAACACTGCTCATCAGTACCCTCGCCGAGGTTCTGAATCTCTCGTTCAATCGGGTTCAGTTCACCCCCGATTTGATGCCTTCGGACATCACCGGGACCGATATCCTCGAAGAAGACCGGGCAACTGGACGCCGCGAGTTGCGCTTCATGCACGGACCACTTTTCGCGAATTTGGTCCTCGCTGACGAAATCAATCGAACGCCGCCGAAAACCCAGGCCGCGCTGCTGCAAGCAATGCAGGAGCAACGCGTCACCGCCTCCGGGCGCACCTGGCCTCTGGAACAGCCATTTCTCGTCTTTGCGACCCAAAACCCAATCGAGCAGGAGGGCACCTATCCGCTGCCGGAAGCGCAACTCGATCGCTTCATGTTTCTTGTCGACGTAGGCTATCCCTCAGCCGACGAAGAAGTTGAAATCGTCAAGAAGACGACCGCGAGCCATCAAGTCGCTTTGCAGAAAGTCCTGTCCGCCAAGGAAATCGTGGCACTCCAGGAATTGGTACGTCGCGTCCCGGTACCTGACCACGTGGTTCGCTATGCAGTAGCGCTCGTTCGAGCGACGCGTCCCAAGGAAGCTGGGGCATTTGACTTCATCTCGAAGAATGTCACCTGGGGTGCGGGGCCACGGGCCAGCCAGTACCTCATCATCGGGGCCAAGGCGCGCGCCATTCTCGACGGCCGCTACGCAGCGTCTATCGAAGACGTGCGCTCACTCGCACGACCCGTGCTGCGCCACCGCGTGCTGCCCAACTTTACCGCTGAAAGCGAAGGGCTCCACGCGGTCAAGCTCGTAGACATGGTTCTCGAGCGCGTCAAGGCGTGAGCGCGGCTTCGACCGCAGCCACCGCCGACCCAGCGCGATGCCCCAGGCTTGCGAGTGCACGCTCTATCGCGCCGGCGACTGCCAGGATGTCCTGCGCACGCGCGCAGCCCATGTGTCCCACGCGAAAGTAACTCGCTTTGCGAGCAGGGAGTAGGCCTCCTGCAACCTGGACGCCCTGTTGGCCGATGGCTTCAATCAAGTTGGGGCCAATTCCCTTCGGGTAATTGACCGCGCTTAGCGTTGAAGCACAAGACGCTTCTCGTTCTGGGAGGAGCTCCAGTTGGAGGGCGCGCATCCCTTCTCGGAATGCGTGCGCGAGCCTCTGGTGACGCGCGACCCGAGGTGCAATTCCTTCCTCGAAAATGCGTTCCAAGCTCGCATCGAGTGCGGACACCAGATTGACTGCGGGAGTTGCAAAATAGGAGCTTTCGCCCTTTTCATATGCTGCCAAAATCGGGAGCCACTGTTCGAGGTCGAGGTAGAGCGAGGGTGGAGGGAATTGGCGCTCCCGACGCGCTGCCAGGGCGCGCTGCGAGAACGTCGCGAGCGCAAGTCCCGGAGGTGCGGCGATGGCCTTTTGGCTTGCGCTTAGAACGACATCGATTTTCCAAGCGTCCTGAGTCAGCGCTTCACCTCCAAGAGCACATACCGCATCGACGACGACGAGCGTTTCGCTCCGCTTCGCCAGTGCTGCGAGCGCTGCGACGGGAGCGCGCACGCCGGTAGAAGTATCTACGTGCGTCACCGTCATCAATTTGTAACGCCGCTCCGCAAGCGCCTTTTCAACCTCCTCGAGGTCTGGAATCGCTCCGGGCTCGGCCCGCACCTGTGAGACTCGCGCCCCTTGTCGCTCCAGAATCTGTGCGAACCTGTCGCTGAAGTACCCAGTATTGACGACCAACGCGTTGTCGCCGGCCTCAACGAGATTGGCGGTGGCGAACTCCATCGCAAGCGTTCCGGTTCCTGGGATGATTGCCGCAATGGCATCGCGACTCCCAGCGAGGGTACGCAATCCCCGAAGCGCCCGTCCAAAGGCGGCGATGAATTCCGGAGCGAGATGGCTTTCCTGAGGGCGCCCAAGCACCGCTTGGACGCCCTCAGCCAGTTCGACTGGACCTGGAATCATCAACAGCTTGCGCTGGGCCATAGCCTCTACCGCTGGATCTTCCGCATCGCTTGCAGACTCATCTTGCTCGAGGCTTCTTGGCCTCGGCATCCGCAATCACTATGAGCTCATCGACGACCGCTGGCTCGGCGAGAGTAGACGTATCTCCCAGGTCGGTGCGTTGCCCCTCGGCTATCTTGCGCAACAGGCGTCGCATGATTTTGCCAGATCGCGTTTTTGGCAACCCTTGAACAATATGGATGGTGTCCGGGCTTGCGATGGGGCCGATGACTTTCCGAACGTGCTCCTTGATGGCACCCACCAATTGGGATGGTTCCCAGGGGTCTTGTCCGCTTCGCATCACGACCCAAGCACAGATTCCCTGACCTTTGATGTCATGGGGAATGCCGACGACGGCCGCTTCAGCGACCGCCTCATGGGAAACGATAGCACTCTCGACTTCTGCAGTTCCAAGGCGGTGACCGGACACGTTGAGAACGTCGTCGACGCGCCCGGTTATCCAGTAGTAGCCGTCCTCGTCCCGGGTGCAACCATCGCCGGTGAAGTACAGACCTGGAAATTGCGAAAAGTAGGTTTCGCGGAACCGGCTGTGGTCGCCGTAAATCGTCCGTGCTTGTCCTGGCCAGGTTCGAGCGATGCAAAGGTTTCCTTTGACGCCGTTTCCCTCCAGTACTTTCCCCTCGTCATCGAGAAGGAGCGGCTCGATCCCGAAGAACGGCAGCGTGGCAGAACCAGGCTTCGTCGGGATCGCTCCCGGGATAGGTGAAATGAGGGCTCCGCCAGTTTCCGTTTGCCACCAGGTATCTATAATGGGGCAGCGCTTCTCACCGACGACTTCGTTGTACCAATGCCACACCTCTGGATTGATCGGCTCTCCAACCGTTCCGAGCAAACGGAGCGTCGAGCGCTTCGTCTTCTTCACGGGTCCATCGCCTTCGCGCATCAGTGCGCGGAGTGCGGTAGGGCTGGTGTAAATGTTGGTGGCGCCGACATCGTCGACTATTTCCCAGAGGCGAGAAGCATCTGGGTAGGTTGGAATACCTTCAAAGAGCACCGATGTCGCTCCGGCACTGAGCGGTCCATAGACGATGTACGAGTGCCCGGTCACCCAGCCAATGTCGGCCCCACAGAAGTGAACGTCATCTGGGCGGAGGTCGAAGATATATTCAAAAGTGATGTTCACCCAGAGGAGGTAGCCGGCTGTCGTATGCAGAACCCCTTTGGGCTTTCCCGTCGATCCGGAGGTATAGAGGACATAGAGCGGGTCTTCCGACGCCATCCATTCTGCGGGGCAAGTACTGCGCTGACGCGCTGTTTCTTCGTCGAGCCACATATCTCTCCCCGGCAGCATTGGGGTCTTTGCATCTGTCCGGCGCGCAACGAGGACGTGCTGCACCAACGAAAGTCCACTGACCGCTTCGTCGACGATTGCCTTGAGCGGCACACGCTTGTTGCCGCGTATCGCTTCGTTCGCGGTGACGACGATTTTCGCCCCAGCGTCGATGACGCGCCCGCGCAAGGATTCGGCGGAAAATCCCGCGAACACGACGGAATGAATCGCACCGATTCGCGCGCAGGCCAACATGGTGAAGGCGAGTTCGGGAATCATAGGGAGGTAGAGGCAAACGCGATCGCCCTTCACCACTCCCAACGACTTTAGGACATTCGCGATGCGCCCTACGCGGTGCTTCAATTGTCGGTAGGTAATCTTTTCGTATTCCCCAGGGTCGTTCTTCGCCCATATCAGCGCAACTTTGTTGGGTTGAGAAGCCGCCCAGCGGTCGACG
Organism: Myxococcaceae bacterium; assembly: GCA_041739845.1. Lineage (GTDB taxonomy): Bacteria > Myxococcota > Myxococcia > Myxococcales > Myxococcaceae > JBGSMZ01. The sequence goes on along the minus strand of JBGSMZ010000057.1, from coordinate 2,705 downwards.
CAATTGTAGGCGACATTGAGCCGCCCTCCGCCGAACCACGAGAAATCTACCTCCTCCATGTCGACGTCCAATGTCGTGTTTGGTTCGTGGAACCAACTCAAGCGTTTGCTCGCCTCTTTCTTCCAGAATCCTTGCGGATCCTTAAGGCTCTGGTCGTAGAGCGCTTTGTATTCATCGAAGGACTTGAGAATTGCGCGGGAACTAAAATCGAGCGGTGGGGCAATCACGGACATGGCGGCACTCCCTCTCAATAGATGTCTGCACACCATCGCATTCGCAGAGGCATAGGTGAAGGAGGATCGAACGGCGCAGCGCGTCGTAGCCGTTGATCTGAGTCTGCTGCTCCCTGTTGACACCCGACCGAACCAAGCGGATGAGAGAGGAACATGAGGCTCATCAACTATTGGCGTTCGAGCGCAAGCTACCGGGTGCGCCTTGCGCTCGCTCTCAAAGAGGTTCCTTACACCTACGTCGCCGTAAACTTGCTGGCGAAAGAACAGCACGGCGAGGCGCACCGCGCGCGCAATCCAATTGGAATGGTACCGGTCCTCGAGGTTGAAGATGAGCCGGGAGGGCCGATCGCGCTGACCCAATCGGTTGCAATCGCCGAGTATCTCGATGAGCGCTGGCCCCAGCATCGCTTGTTCCCCGGAGACCGCATTGCGCGGGCGCGCGTGCGCGGCATTGTCGAACTGTTTAATTCCAGCATTCAACCGCTGCATAACCTCGGGGTGCTCACCATGATTCGCGAGGAGCTCAAAGGCGATGAACAAGCGTGGGCGAGACATTGGATTCGCAACGGGCTCGCGGCCCTTGAAAAGAGCGCGGCTGCAACAGCAGGGCAATTTCTAGTCGGCGACGCCCTGAGCTTTGCGGACCTATGCTTGCTGCCTCAGCTCTATGCGTCGAAGAGATTTCACGTGGAGGCCGCTGAGTACCCTCTGCTCGCTCGGATTCAAGCCGCGGTAACCGCGATTCCTCGGATCGCTGCTGCGCACCCCGAAGTGCAGCCCGATGCGGTGAAATAGCGCGCTCGCGCACCGTACCTGTTGAAGGTTCGGACAACTCGTGAAACACGGAGCGGGCAATTTTAAGATGGGGCGTGGTCTAAGGGTAGGACACCAGACTTTGACTCTGAGAATCCAGGTTCGAATCCTGGCGCCCCAGTACCAACCCGGCTAACGCAGTGCCAATACATAGACATACACGCACAGACCCCTGATTCCGCGGGCTTTGCGCGTCAGGAGCAGGCGATAGGCGCCGCCATTGTACCGTGAATGAGGCAACCCCCGATACAGCGCGCTGAGGCAGCGATAGACGTCTCACATCCGTTGTGTCTGGAATAGTGTGCGCCCACTCACGGTAGGAATTGCGCAATGCAATGCGTACCGCCAGTGGCCCTTTTGTGACCCTCGCTCACTCCGTCCGGAGGAATCGCAACCCATTCAAAACAGCACGACCGCACACCGCGGAATACAGCTGGGTCGGGTCGCTTGCCGCGGTTTCATCTCATTGAGCGCGCCCGCGGCGACTCAGGTCTCCAGGCAAGTTCCTTGGCGTCCAAACCTTTCCCGATGGAAGCCGATGGCGGTTTCACTTCGGCAGCGTGTCCCGCGCCCTACTCCTCTCCTACCCGACCTTGGCGAGCGCTGCTTCTTGCTCGCTCCATGCATCTGGAAGAGGGACCATCGCCAGCAACATCCTCGCGGTCACTCTTGGGTGGCGGCCCCACGCCAGGCTCTCCTGTAGCTTTGGCGCCAGCAGTCCTAACCAAACCACGCGCGCGACATGGGACCTTGTCACGCCATTTTCCTGTGCGATTCGCGCAAGCACATTGCCGCCTTCCACTTGGAGTCGCGCAAACCACGCATTGCCCTTCTTGAGCAACGCCACCACCGCGTCCTCACTCGACCTCGGTTTTGCAATCCCTGGCACCCGAAGTACCAATGTGCCTCGCGCTTGCCGTAGCGTGTCCATGGGCACCTCGACCGAAAGCTGGTTCTCCCTGGCCCGACACCAAGGCGCCCAATCGCAAATTCACTTCCAGCACTCCGGGCTTCACCACCACTCTCGCCAGTACTTCCCGTGGTGACTCACCCGCCTCCAGCTTCTCCACCCACTTTCTCGCTGCCTGGAGTAGCCCCGGTTGAGTGGACAGTTTTCAGATGCGCCATGACAAGCCGTGAACCGCACCGGACAGCTCGCCATGGCCAGCCTCCGCGACACAGACTGAGCCTGGAGATGCCTAGCTTTTGGCGCCTCTACCGCGGGTCCGGGCCACCATGCCCAACGCCCGCATCCCCCACCCGTTCCGCCGGACACTCCGATGCGTAGGCCTCAATAAACGCACTTTGGGACTCCCTGTTCTGCCCCAATTCATTCTTTGCTACCTCGAATTAATTCCCTGTTCTTTTCAGGTCCCTTCGGAAGCCCTTGAGCTTTTTCCATAGTAACTGCGCCATCTTGTACCGCGCTATGATGTGCTCTCCGCGCACTGGGGCACTTGAAATGTAAGTACTTTAAGGGGGTGCGACTAGAGTGCATCTCATAACCGCTTTCTGGGGTGTAGTTTCCTCAGAAGTAGCACCATGCAGCCGATGTGAAGCATGCCAAGGAAGTTATCGGCATGGTATTCCCAACGCATTGCGAGGCGACGCCAGCGTTTGAGCCAAGCGAAGAGGCGTTCGACTTTCCAACGACGTTTG
>JBGSMZ010000056.1:0-10691 GCA_041739845.1 Myxococcaceae bacterium | reverse complement strand
GAGCCAACGCGGCTTCTGCCAGCCCCGGTGGAAGCTCCAATTTTGGACTCCTATCGCGCATGGCCAGGTAGAGCTTCTCAAGCGTATTGAGTCGCATGTACGGACATTCATTGCACGCGCACCCGTTATCTGGCGGCGCTGGAATGAACTCTTTCTCCGGGGAACGAAGCTGCATCTGATGAATGATTCCTGGCTCCGTGACGACGATGAAGCTCTGGGAAGTACTAGAACTCGTGTAGTCCAAGAGCTGTTTCGTGGACCCGATGAAGTCGGCCTGGCCAAGCACCGCTTCCTCACACTCCGGATGGGCGATCACTTGTGCCGCCGGGTGATTGACTTTGAGGCCGACGATCAGCTTTTCACTGAAAATTTCGTGAACGATGCAGCTCCCCGGCCAAAGCACCATCTCGCGGCCCGTTTGCTTGGCGACATAGCGACCCAAATGTTGATCGGGCGCGAAGATGATCGGTTGCCCCTCTGGAATTCTCTTTACGATGCGCGCGGCGTTAGAACTGGTGACGATCACGTCGCTCATGGCCTTTACCGCCGCCGAGGAGTTGACGTAGGTGACGACGAAGTGGTCCGGGTGTCGGTCGATGAACGGCTTGAACTTTTCCGGGGGGCAGCGATCGGCGAGCGAGCACCCGGCGGCGAGATCCGGTAGCAGCACAAGCTTTTCAGGATTGAGGATCTTCGCCGTTTCGGCCATGAAGTGCACGCCACAGAAAACGATGACGTCCGCTTTTGTCGTGGCAGCAGCCTGGGCCAAGGCGAGTGAATCACCGACTACATCGGCGACATCCTGAATCTCGGACTCTTGGTAGAAGTGCGCCAAGATGATGGCGTTGAGCTCTTTTTTGAGCGCCTCAATCTGCACCTCATGGTCAATTACCATTGACCTACTCTAGCAGATTGAGGAGGCGACGCGCTTGCGGGGGGGGACGAACGAACCGTGGTGCCCGCAACGGAGGGTGAGGCTAGTAGCCTGAGGCTTTTGTAATCGCTTTGTTGAAGTCGGAGAAGAAGACGATGATCGCCTTCTCAGCCGCACCAAAATCAGCGAGTTCGCCAAAGTTGTCTTCGAAGAAGATGCCACCGCAGGACTCGCAGGTGGTGTAGGAGCGCGGTGAACTTTTGTCGCCACCGATGACCTTCACCATATCTACCTGACAGTCGGGGCAGTTGCCGGATAGCGCATCCTGATCGACGCGCCCACCAAGGCTCTTGAGCCCTGGAAGGTTGTGGCGAAGCAAGAGCCGATCCAAGTCTGCGACATCGATCCAAAGGCCCCCGCAACCGGGGCACCGCCGGAGAATCGAGTCGTCGCGATCCTTAAGCTCTACCAATTCTGCGGAACAATTCGGGCACTCCATCGGTGGCTGGTTCTCCTCGAAGTTGGCGGTGAACGTACTCAAGTAGGTAGGGTAATGCACATCTGCTTCGTTTGGTTGCTGCTTCGATCTATTTGTGCACCCGGCGAACGGAGGCGCCGAGCTTCGCGAGCTTGTGTTCGAGGCGCTCGTACCCGCGGTCGAGGTGATAGACGCGACTCACGGTCGTTTGGCCTTTCGCTGCCAATCCTGCCAAGACCAGCGAAGCGGATGCACGAAGATCGGTAGCCATCACCGGAGCGCCCTGAAGGCTCAATACCCCTCGAACAGTAGCCGTTTGTCCGCTCACGGAAATTTGTGCTCCCAGGCGCCCCAGCTCGGCTACGTGCATGAAGCGATTCTCAAAGATGTTTTCGGTTACCAACGAAGTTCCTCGCGCCGTGGCAAGGATTGCCATGAGCTGAGCCTGCATATCAGTGGGAAAGCCCGGGTGCTCTTGCGTATGCACTTCGACGGCTCGGAGACGACTGGGACCCTTGAGGTGAATCCCGCGCTCGCTTGTTGCGATCCGACAGCCCGCCTCGTGCAACTTGCCAAGCACTGCTTCAAGATGGGCGGTCGGAGCACCCTCTACAAAGACGTCACCTCCGGTGATTGCCGCGGCCGCAAGAAGGGTTCCGGCTTCGATGCGATCCGCGATGACGGAATGATCTGCAAGCCCGAGCGCAGGCACGCCTTCGATGGTGATGATTGGCGTGCCGATTCCGTGAATGCGCGCGCCCATCCCAATGAGCATGGTCGCGAGGTCGACAACCTCTGGCTCGCAAGCGGCGTTTTCGAGTTGCGTAGTGCCTTCGGCAAGCACCGCCGCCATGAGCGCATTTTCGGTGCCGGTGACAGTCACCATGTCAAAATGAATTCGCGCTCCTCGGAGGCGCTTCGCGCGGGCGGTGACGTAGCCACCGGATAGCTCAATGTTCGCGCCCAGCGCCTCGAGGGCCTTGAGATGTTGGTCGATCGGGCGCGCGCCAATGGCACACCCGCCGGGCAGCGAAACCCGCGCCCAACCATAGCGTGCCAGGAGTGGACCGAGAACCACCACCGAGGCGCGCATGGTTTTTACAAGCGCATAGGGCGCCTCGGGCTTGACCTGCGGCGGCACCTGGATCGCAACTGCTCCTCCTCGGCGTTTCGCCGTGCAACCCATTTGTGCAAGGAGGTTGCACATGGTGGCAACGTCACTGAGGCGCGGCACGTTCCGAAAGCGGTGCGTGCCGGGGCTGAGGAGGGAAGCGGCGAGAATTGGCAACGCCGCATTCTTGGCGCCGGAGACCCGCGTCACTCCCTCAATCGGTCTGCCACCATGGATTTGGAGTGCGTCCACCGGTGGCCCTTTAGGCGGACGGTAGCCGTTGGCAAAGCGCGAAGCGATCGCGCCCGGACCAATCTTGGAGAATTCGCGTCGATTGGAAGAAAGGAGATACCAAGAGTTCGCGCACCGCGATTCCCTGGTCGTCGCCAATTTCGAGAGCGAGCCAGGCACCTGGATTGGAGCGCGGTACGAACCCCTCGACGATGCGCTTCACGATCTGCAAGCCATCGATGCCTCCGTCGAGCGCGACGCGGGGCTCGGCGCGGACCTCGATTTCGAGGGCTTCGATCGCGCTGGTGGCAATGTAGGGTGGATTGGCGCAGACGTAGTCGAAACGCAGTCCCTCTGGCAGGGAAGCGTACAAATCTCCTTCCGACCATTGGATTCGCTGGTCCACTCCAAGCTTTTGCGCATTCTCTTTCGCGAGCGAAAGCGCCGCAGCGCTGCAGTCGACCGCCCAAATCTCCGCTGTTGGGCAATCCTTGGCGATGCTCACGGCGATACAACCGGATCCAGTTCCCAGATCGAGGAAGCGAAAGTGTTGTCCCTTGGCGATTTTCTCTAAGCAATGAAGAACAAGGAGCTCGGTTTCGGGGCGAGGGATGAGCGCCCGCGCATCTGTCGCAAAAGCGTGGCCCAAGAATTCTGTGCGACCGAGAAGGTATTGCGTCGGTTCGCCGCTGAGTCGCCGGCGCACGAGGCCGCGCATCGCGGTGCGCTCGTTCTCGTCGAGGGGTCGCTCAGGATCCATGTAGAGTTGCACGCGGGTGACGCCGATTGCGCAGGCCAAGAGGCGTTCAGCGGTAAAGCGCGGCTCGTAGATACCTCCATCTTCGAAGCGCTTTCGCGTCCAGTCGAGGACGCTGCGCACCGTCCACGAGGGAGTCACAGCCGAGCCGTCTTGAGGGCTTCAGCGCGAAAGTGGGTTTGCAGCGCTGTCAAGACATCGTCGAGATCGCCTGCCATCGCCGCATCGAGGGCGTGCCGCGAAAACCCGATCCGATGGTCGGTGAGGCGATCTTGGGGGAAGTTATAAGTACGAATTTTCTCGCTCCGGTCGCCACTGCCGATGTGGCCGCGGCGGAGTGCGTCGCGCTCCCCACGAATTCGCTCCTGCTCAAGAGCGTAGAGTTTTGCCCGGAGCATTTTCATCGCCATCGCCCTGTTCTTGGTTTGGCTCTTTTCTTGTTGGCACTTGACGACGATGCCGCTGGGTTTGTGAATCAACCGCACTGCGGAATCTGTCGTGTTGACCGATTGCCCACCAGCTCCGGTGGATCGCATCACCTGGAGCTCGATATCTGATTCCGCCAATTGGACTTGCGCTTCTTCTACTTCCGGGAGCACCGCCACCGTTACGGTGGACGTATGAATGCGCCCTTGTGCCTCGGTCGCCGGAACGCGCTGAACGCGGTGAACTCCCGATTCCCACTTGAGCGCGGCAAATGCTCCAGTTCCCTTGAGGGAAAGCGCTGCGTCTTTGAGGCCGCCTTGGTTCCCTTGGGTTGCGTCTGCAATCTCCGCGTTCCATCCGCGCCGGAGCGCGTAGCGGAGGTACATTTGAACAAGCGCTTCCGCAAAAAGTGCGGCCTCGTCCCCTCCGGCAGCGGCACGAATTTCGACAATGACGTTGTTGTCGTCGTTAGGATCCTTGGGGAGGAGCAAAAGGTCGATCGCCTCATTGGCGATAGTGAAGCGCCTTCGTAGGTCCGGGAGTTCCTCACGAGCGAGGGAGGCGAGTTCTGCATCACTCCCGTCGAGAAGCCCTACATGCCCTTGAATTTCGGCGGCGATGGCTTTGGCGGACAGATAGGCATCGACAATGGGTTCGAGCGCTGCGCGTTCGCGCGCGCGATCCCGGAACACTGCAGCATCGGCAATGGTGTCAGGTCGCGCCAAATCAGCGGTGATTCGCTCAAACCGTCGGACCACCTCTTCGAGCCGATTATCCACCGGACGTCTCCTACTTGAAGCCCTTGAATCGCAGCAAGGGCTTGCCGAGGCGCTCTCGCTCGAATAGAGCCGCGCGGCAGCAAAACACGAAGGGTGCCATGGCTACCAACAGTCCCAATCGCTCAAAAAAGAAGACTTCCTCCCGTGCAAAGGTCAAGCGAGCTGCCCTCAAGCGACGCCGAGTACGGGCTCGCAAAGTAAAACGCTAGTTCGTTGCGCTCGGAATAAGGGGGCACACGGCCCCGCTGCCGGCGTCTGAGCCCTCGGCGTGGTAGGAAACCGTTCCGTCTTGATTCCAGCATGCCACTGCGATTCGCGTCGCTGAGGCAGGATCTGAAAGCACGGCGACTCCAGCGCCAGTCGGCAACATGCCAACCTCAAATTGCGCACTCGCTACGTCGCCATAAGGAGCTGAAAAGCGCCAGCGAATCGCATTGTCTGCACGAACGAACAGCCCATAGCCCGATGGACTCCACCCGGAGTCGCCTCCTGGGTCCGACTCCACCATCGACAGCGCGGAATGCGAATCGGGAGCCAATTCGTAGGAGAGGCGCAGGCTTTGGACTTCGGAGTAGGTTCCCGCGTCCAGAGGACGAACGCTCGCAAGCGCAAAGTCCATGCTGCCGGTTCCGAACGCCGCTGAGGCGCTGGGTTGAAAGGTACCCGAGCCGGCGGTCCATGTTGTCCCTGAAGTGCCGCGCGTCTTGAGTGTCCAAGTGAGCGGCGCGTTTGCATCTGCCAGATCGGAGGAAACGTCTACCCAGAATTGGCTTCCTGGATTGTTCGCATCATCGAATGGTCCCCAGATCCGCGAGGTCGTCGTGCGCGAAGTCGGTGGGTTGACCGCAACATCAAGCGGGCTCAACAGGTAGGTGAGGAGCGCGTTGTAGCGAAGGGCTGCGGTCGCTGCGGCGGCGCGGGCTGCTGAGGGCTGCCCGAGAATCATTCCGCCCCCAGCGTCCGCACCGCGCTCGTAGATCGTTGGTACTTGGAGGAGGAAGCGACGCGGCACTGCCGTCGCATAGGCAATGTCGTTGTTGGACCAGTTGCCTCCGCACCCAGCGAGGCTCAGCGCCAAGAGCGCGGTGCGACGGTTCATGGCGAGGCCCCGAAGGCGTACTCAAAATAGCCTCCGAAATCAGCGGTCCAGACGCCGGCGACACCGTCCGCGCCGATTGCCAGGTAGTGCACCCGGGCACGGGCCGCGATCGCGATCTTTGGAGTAAAACAGTATTTGAGGCCAACGAAGGCCCCGACCGGAAACGTCGTCAGGGATTGCTGCGGAGCCAGGTAGGTCGTCGTATTGAACGTTCTGCGAAGCGTCGCAAATGCAGCGCGAACGCCCACGAACGGAACCAACGGCGCTCCGGAAGTATACTCGTACAGCAAGGCCACGCCGACTTCGAAAGCGTTCATGTCGTAGGAGAGTTGGTCAATTCGCGAGCTGGTGACTTGGCCACTGCCCCAAGCGTAGTGGCCGTCGATTTCAAGACCGATGCGGCGCACGATGAGATTGTGAAGGATTCCAGAGACTCCCACGATCGGCGTTGCGTTGAGAAGTCCGCCTTTCTCAGTCGGAGGGGCGAACACGGCGCGGTCGCTCCCATGCGCGGCAAGGCTCCAATAGCGCCCCTGCGGTGTCATGAGGCCTGTCGGTGCGATCTCCACCACGGCGGCTGGAGCCGCAAGCGAATCGGGAACGGCCGGGGCCTGCGAAGTTTGGGCCGTCGCCGTGCGCGCCAATGCGAAACCCACGAGTCCCAGCTTGACGAGAAGATTGAAGGGACGCACGTAGGAGTTTCCGAGCAGACTGATTTCGCGGTAGCTTGCCAGCACCTCTTACCTGGGAGAATAATGAAGCGCTACTTCGGCCTCATCGTCGCGATCGTCGCCCTTGGGGCCATTGGAGTCTTTGGGGTTCGCAAGTACCGAACACTCGAGACAGGATCAAAGCGCGACGCATTTTCGCACCGCCTCGTATCGCAATGGTTTGAACGGTCACCGTGGGTGAACAGCATCCCCGATCCCATTGCGTACCAGGGCGAGGTCAAGAACCTCCTCGTTTGGTATTTCAAGGAAGTCGAGGACGGAAGGACACAGTTCGGCGGCAGTCCGAAGTTTGATGACTATTTGGCGGAGCTTCAAGCCAAGGCCGCAAACGTCCCCAAGGGAATGACGAGTGCGGAGAAGGACAGTCAGCGAAAAGCGGTCTACGAGTTTACGAAGAAAAGTTTCGACTTGTTGCGCTCGAAATCCTACGCGCCATTCTGGACGGGAACCGACCGAGGTATCCGCCTCGATATCCTGAGCGCCGATACGGCAACCATCGGTGGGTCGCAGAAGATCTTCATGCCCTTAATCCTTTGGGGGTTTCCGAGAGCTTCCCGCGTCGACGATGAAGGCGTTCTCACGGAAAAGAGTTCGGCAGTTTTTCGCTTCGAATGGAAGCTCTACGACGCCAAGGACAAGCTCATCGCCACCATGCCTGGCGAGGGTGGCCCGGACAACCGCGTCGATTGGCCCGAGCGCTACATCAGCCAATTCCCTCCAGGGTTGTTGCTAGGGTCCTACGCAATCGACCTCTTGCCAAAGGAAGTGAAGCGCATCGAAATAAGCTTCGACATTTCGGGGCAAGCGATGACTGGGGGATCGGTTCTCGTCCACTACGAATGGAAACTCGAAGCGCCGGCCGCATGGAAGCTTCGCGAAGGTCAGAGTTGGGAAGGAGCCACGGAGGCCACCCGCTCCGAGGAAGAGATCAATCCCAAGGCGAGCGAGACCAAGTAGATCGCCCAACGGAGCGAGCGCCCCTTGAGGTGCTTCGCCATTTCCGAGGTGAAAGCGTGAGGCCTCGGACGGCGATTTGGAATCTCGGGTGCGTTGAATACGAAGACGGCATCGCGCTCCAGGATGCGATTATTTCGGGCCTCCGAGCAGGGAGCCGAGGCAATACGGTGCTCCTCCTCGAGCACCCACCGGTAATTACCTTGGGGAGAGCAGCGAGAGCTGAGAATGTGACCGGGAGCGCTGCCGCCCTTGCATCCTTTGGCGTTTCACTCCACAGGACAGACCGCGGGGGCGACGTCACCTACCATGGACCCGGGCAAATCGTCGGATACCCGCTGCTCTTCCTCCCACCCGGGCAGCAAGATGTGCGCCGCTATGTGCATTCACTGGAAGAAGTCCTCATCCGCACGCTCGCCGGTTTTGGCATTGCGGCAACCAGGGTGGAGGGACGTCCAGGAGTTTGGATCGCAAAGAGCCGGCTTGGGGGAACTCGCAAAATCGCGGCGATTGGTGTGCACCTTTCACGTTGGTTCACGCGTCACGGGTTTGCGCTCAACGTCGCCCCCAACCTTACGCACTATGACCTCATCGTGCCGTGTGGAATTACAGATGCTGGCGTCACCTCGATGGCGGTCGAACGCAAGGCGGAAATCGATCCCAATGCCGTTCGCAGGGAGATCGGCAAGCACCTCGGGGAAGTGTTCACATCTGGTATTTCGCTCGAGTTTCCACTGCGGAGTGCAGTCGCGGTCATCGTCACTGCGGGAGAGGGTGTGCTCGCACTTCGAAGTCCCTCCGATCGCGGTGGAAGCTGGCGGCCGGTAACTGGCTGGCTGGATGCTCAAAAACTCCCCGCCGAAGCCGCTGTGCGCGCGTTGGAAGCAGAGACCGGGTTGTCCCTTCCATTGAAGGCGCTCGGCCTACCTCGGGACTTCCTGGCGCCGACCGCGGGAGAGACCATCTGCAGGCAATTTGCCTTCGTTGCACGACTTCCGCAGCGAATGGGCATTCGGTTGAGCGAAAAACATTGCGAATTTGCATGGATTCCCATGGAGCAAGCGATTGCTCAATTCGAACTCCCGGCACTTCAGGCTGCTCTTCGGGAGGCCTTCTCCTAGCCGCCGACCGCCTTGGAAGGGCCTTCGGCGAGGAGGTCGATGAGGTGACCGCTCCGATCGCGTTTCGTTTGAAGGTAACTACGATTCTGCGAGGTGGGGTCGGTGCGCGACGGAATCCGTTGTCGAACGTTGACGCCCTCGTTCTTGAGTCCGTCGATCTTTTTGGGGTTGTTGGTAATCAGGTCGATACTCGCAGGATGCAAGTCGCCCAGAATCGCCGCGGCGACGTCATAGCTGCGCAAATCTTCTTCGAATCCGAGTTCGAGATTGGCATCGACGGTGTCGAGGCCGCGCTCCTGCTGAAGTGCGTACGCGCGAATCTTGTTTCCCAAGCCGATTCCACGCCCTTCTTGGCGGAGATAGACGAGGATGCCGACGCCGTTCGTCGCTATCGCTTCCAGAGCATTGTCGAGCTGCGTTTTGCAATCGCATCGGAGGCTTCCAAACGCTTCCGAAGTGATGCATTCCGAGTGAACGCGGACCGGTACCCCTTCGCGTCCCGCGGGCTCTCCGCTTACCAGCGCAATGTGTTCAACCTTTGAGTTCGTATCGAGGTAGATGACGATTCGAAATCGCCCGTGTCGGGTCACTAGATCTGATTCGGAATAGCGAGTGATCATCAAAGCCCTTCCTGGGTTAGCTTGCCGAATGCGGTTCGCAGGAACGTCACACCATCAACGTTCGCACCCTTTACGGTTCGGCAAGGTGCGCGCCTATCATTGCGTGCCATAATTTACCTACGAGCGGCGATCGACTAGACCGCAGTTATTCAACTTGAGTGAAACAACAATGAAGAATCTCCATTGGCCCGACTTTTCCATTCGGTGTTGACGTAGTAGTCCGATGGAAGTAGCTGCGCCCGGTATACGCTACCAGACTTTCAGGTACTCATGCCTGGGAGCGAAGTGATTTCTCAGGAGCCCTTGGCTTGGCGGAAAAAAAACCAAAGGTAGTCAGCCGAAAGGCAGCTGGAACTCGCAAGGGAAGCGTAGTCAGCGCGAAGTCGGCCAAAGGTAGCAAGAAGGCAGGGCGAGTTGCCTCAAAGGGGAAGGGGAAGAGGTTGGCCCCCCCCGCCGCCCGCACGTCAAAGCGAGGAGCAAAGAAGAAATCGGCGTCTGCGCGATTGCAGCCGCCCCGAATCGCCGTGCCTCGCCCCGAGGGGTGGCTCGGACCGTCTCCGGACAAGTCGTTGCCACGCGCAACGCGGCTTCCTCAGGAAGGGCGCGCATTGACCAAGCGCGAAATGGAGCACGTGCTCACCGTTGGGGCCCGCGGCGTTTCTGGTGAGGGAAGTCTCAAGGGCCTGCTGGTCGTCCATCGCAACCATCCGTACCTTGAAGTATTGGGACGCGATCAGCGAGAGCTGTACTTCATCCTTCAGGGTCCCGACCAGGAAGTCTTCCCGGCTTATGTGGACCACAAAGTCTCGGTTTCTGGCTTGGTTCGGCGTACGCATCCCTACGGAGGTACGGTCGATGTGCGCAAGTACACCGCGCGCAAAATCGAGGAGGGCGCCGATGCTTCAAAGGCCAGTGCCACCGAGACCGAGAAATTGCGTCTGCTATCTCCTGGAGAAGTCGAGACGCTGATCCTCCCAGGGATGTCGGTAGGGGTGCGCGGGGTCGCCACCTTGCGAGGCCGCCTGGAGAACGGCGGAGATGGGCTCATCCTCGTCGTTTCGAACGAGGGAACGCGGCAACAAGTTTCGTTCACCGTCAACGGGAAAGGGGTGAAGAAGCTTACGAAATTCGTGGGCCAGGCTGCCGTAGCCACCGGAGTTGTCGCAAAACTGACAGGGTGGGGCGGGACCATCGACGCGGAAATGTGCGAGCCGCGTGCTCCTGAGTTTCCTCCGATTTCCCGAAAGAACATCCACTTGACCCACGTTGACGTTTCGCCCGGAACGTCCTCCCCGAAAGAGGTGTCGGTGGGGGTCAACAATGGCTTGGAAGTAGCCCTCTTGGAGAAGATTGGTCACGTGTGGACGATTGAGCCGCAACTCGCCAAACGCGTCAGCCTTCGCGAAGTGGCATTGCGCTCTGGGCCTTCGAGTTCAATTCGGGAATTCTTCTTTACACCGCGAAACACGGGGCTCCACGAGGTCGAATTTTTCTTAGGCAAGATTCACAA
>JBGSMZ010000045.1:0-10617 GCA_041739845.1 Myxococcaceae bacterium | reverse complement strand
CTGGGTGGCCGCAATGACCGCGATTCCGAGGATGTGGGTGCTCGTATCGCAACCATACCCAACAGTGGCCGCGCAAACCTTTCGATCCTGGACTTTGGTTGCGCAGCCAGTGTGTCGGCTCCCGGCACCGTCACCCCCCGCGCCGTGAAGAGGTCTCGCCCAAGACCTTCTCGCGCGCAGGAACCAATCGCGCACGCTTGTCCGTATGTGTGGGGGGCGCACCCTAGCTTCAAACGCGGGCTGGCGACTCCTCCTCTGGCTGCACCTAGGGCGCGACAAAGCCGCGGGTGGTCTGTACATCAGCACATCAAGTGACAAAAAACCGTTTTCATCATACCAGCGAATTCGCGGATGCTGTTCAGATGCGGCTCCAAGGGCAGCGATGCGTGGTCGATGGGGATCGCCTGTCGCAGTCTGCGAACAATCGGAGAGGGCGGGATTCGAACCCGCGAGGCCCTTTCAGACCCACACGCTTTCCAGGCGTGCGCCTTCAGCCACTCGGCCACCTCTCCTCTACGCAGTGCTAGCGGGTCGCTACCTCAAACTGCCGACGCGTCCCAGCGAAGAGTGAGGGGCATGTCACTCCTTTGGTGGCTCGGCATTGCGCCGCGAGGCGATTCGACGCAAGCTACGGGTGGATTTCTCGGCGGGGTACTCCCGCGAGGAGATCGGCGACGGCGGCGCGCACGTCTTTGCTCTCATAGAGGATCGCGTGGACGCCTCCACAAATAGGGAGTTCCACATCGAACTGGCGTGCGAGATCCATGACACACTTGGCAGTTGCCGCCCCCTCGATGGCCTGCTTGCTCTTCGCGAGGATCTCTTTGAAAGAGTTGCCCCGGCCGAGCTCCAAACCGAGTTGGCGATTGCGCGAGAGATCCACGGTGCAGGTGAGGATGAGATCACCAATTCCTGCAAGGCCGGAAAGCGTCATCGGGTTGGCTCCCATACGCACCGCGATCCTGGTCATCTCCGCCAGTCCGCGGGTGATGATGGCGGCCCGCGCGTTGTGTCCGTAGTTGAGGCCGTCACTGATTCCCGCGGCGATGGCAACGACGTTCTTGAGCGATCCTCCAACCTGCACGCCGATAACGTCCGTTGAAATAAAGGGCTTAAACACGTCGCTGAGGAGCAGCGCTTGGGCAGTTTTGGCCGTATCCTTCCAGCGGGATGCAATCGTGACCACCGTTGGCATCCGCCGCGCCATTTCTACTGCGAACGATGGCCCAGAAAGCACTGCGAGGCGACGGTGTTGGTCGGCGTCGAGGCATTGTTCAATCACATCGGTCATTGTCAAAAGTGTATCGGCCTCAATCCCTTTCGCGGCGGTGACGATCGGCACGTTTCGAGGGAGATGCTTTCCGATCTCGCCGAGAAGCTTCCGCGTTGCCTGGGAAGGCACGGTGAGCACCGCAATGGCGGAGTCTTGCGCGGCCTCCGCCGCATCGGTCGTAGCGACGAGGTTTTTCGGGAGGGTATGACCATCGAGAAAGGCGGTATTGATGCGCGTGCTGTTGATCGCCTCGGCCTGCGCGATGCTGTTGGTGTAGAGCCAAATCCTGTCGAAATGAGGGGCGACCATGAGAGAGAAGGCGCTCCCAAAGCTTCCAGCTCCGTAGATGCTTACCGCTTTCATGTCCGCTCCTAGTGCCGACGTTGGCCGACCTTGCGAATGGCGACCCCCCTAGAGGAAAGCTTTGAAGAAATGTTTTCTAGGCTCCAATACTTGACGCCGGTTCGACAGCAAAGACTGTCGGTAGCGCATGGTATGGATGTTGGCGTGCAACCGCAGTGGATTTTCATGGATGCCGAAGGCACGGAGCAGGATCTCGCTGCCCGAGCCCTCGCTGAAGCAATCGGACTCCATCCGATTGCGGCGAGAGTTCTCGTCGCTCGCGGCATGGCGACCCCAGAAGCGGGGCTGGCCTTCCTAGCAAATGGCTTTGAGAGCTTGCCAGACCCGCGATTGCTCAAAGACATGGCGAAGGCCGTTGACCGAATCATCGCGGCCGTTGAAAAGAATGAATGCGTCGCGCTGTATGGGGATTACGATGTGGATGGAGTCAGTTCTACCGCGCTCCTGAAGACGTTCCTGGAGGCATTGGGACTTTCAGTAGCGCCGTACATTCCGCACCGTCTTCATGAGGGTTATGGGCTCAATGTCGAGGCGATCGAGAGCCTCGCTGCGCGTGGAATGAAGTTGGTCATAACGCTCGACTGTGGAATCACTTCGATAGCAGAGATCGCTCGGGCCAACGAGCTCGGCGTCGATGTCCTGGTCGTCGACCACCATGCGACGTCCACCGAACTTCCAGCGGCGCTCGCGGTAATCAACCCGCACCAGCAGGGCTGTGACTATCCGAGCAAGGACCTGTGCGCCGCAGGCGTCACCTTCAATGTGTGCCTGGCGCTCCGGAGGCGGCTTCGCGAAATGGGTTTTTTTGACAGCCGTCCGGAACCAAATCTCAAGCGGATGCTCGACTTGGTCGCGCTGGCGACGGTATCTGACGTTGTTCCTCTCCTCGGCTCGAACCGAATCTTTGTCCATCAAGGACTCAAGGAGATCGCTCAAAGCTCGCGCCCCGGACTGCGCGCATTGATGTCGATAGCGGGCATCGATGGCTCAGTGACCGCTTCGCACATCGGCTTTCGACTGGGACCTCGCATCAACGCGGCGGGAAGGCTCGATGACGCATCTTTGGGACTCCAATGCCTCTTGGCGAGGGACCAAAGCGAAGGTTCGCGCTTGGCAGCTGCTTTGGATGATGCCAATCGCGAACGGCAGCAGGTTGAAGGGAGCATTCTTGAGGAGGCGCTTGCCATGGGGGAAGCAGCGATCGCGCGCGGTGCGCGCGGCCTTGCCCTCTCCCAACCGCATTGGCACCCTGGCGTGGTGGGAATCGTAGCCTCTCGTTTGGTTGAAAGGTTTCACCGGCCTGCGGTGCTCATCGGCGTCCATGACGGAGTCGGAAAGGGCTCGGCACGCGCGATTCCAGGATTCGACATGCTCGAAGCAATCCGTGCCTGCTCCAATTGGTTGGGTCGCTATGGGGGACACCGCGCCGCAGCTGGTCTCAGCATTGCACCAGAGGCAATTCCAGGTTTCTGCGCAGACTTCGAAGCCTATGCAGGCACAGCCGTAAGCGACGACGCACTTGTTCCAAAACTCAAGATCGACACCAGCGTCGAGCTCAAAGACCTCGATCTGGATCTTGGTCTTGCCCTTGAGCGCCTTGGCCCCTTTGGTCAAGGAAACCCAGAGCCAACGCTCGCGGTTCGCGGCGCCCATGTCGAGGGGCGCGTGCTCCCGTCAACGCGTATGGGGCAAGCTGGGCATCTGAAGCTCAAGGTGCGCGGGGCCCCAGCGCTCGACGTCATTTACTTTGGCGGCGCTGACGCGCTCGAGACCATAGCTGGCCCCGTGGACCTCGCCTTCCGAGCTTCGAACGACGAGTTTCGCGGACAACGGAGGCTGAGCTTGAGGGTGCGCGCACTCCGCGCATCCCCGCTAGGCAGTAGCAGCGATTCTGCAGATGCCTAGCGCTGTGGTAGTGCGCGCAAATGCCGTTTATTTCAGAGGTCAAGCGGACCCACTACTGTGGGGAGCTTCGTGGATCCGATGCGGGCAGCGAAGTCGTCCTATTCGGCTGGGTTCAAAAGCGCCGAAGCCTTGGCAGTCTCGTATTCATCGATCTCAGGGATCGATACGGTCTTGTCCAAGTGGTGTTTGATCCAGACTTTGCCGCCTCGGCGCACAAGCTCTCCGAGGAGATGCGCGGAGAATGGGTCATCGGTATTCGAGGTGAAGTTCGTCTGCGCGGAGAGCAAAGGACGCGTTCCGGAGAGCTCGTCACCGCGACGAACCTCAAGCTGAAGACTGGAGAGGTCGAGGTGTACGTACGCGAAGCGGAGGTGTTCAATCGCTCAGCGACCACGCCCTTCGAAGTTGGCGATCATGCGGAAGTGAGTGAAGAGAAGCGACTTCAATTCCGCTACCTCGACTTGCGCCGACCATCCCTTCAGGCGGCGCTCATCAAGCGCTCCGAGATGAACGCCATCGTCAGAACCTCCCTCCACGACCGCCGCTTCCTCGAACTCGAAACACCTTTCATGGGGCGCTACACTCCAGGAGGGGCCAGAAACTTCTTGGTTCCAAGCCGGCTAAACCCAGGGAAGTTCTACGCTTTGGCCGAAAGTCCACAGCTCTACAAGCAGCTGTTCATGGTCGCGGGCTTCGACCGCTACTTCCAGATCGTCCGCTGCTTTCGCGATGAAGATCTCCGCCTCGACCGGCAACCGGAATTCACGCAGGTCGATTTGGAAATGAGCTTCGTGACCCAAGAAGACATCTTTGAGGTCGTGGAGGGTCTGCTCCAGGAAATCTGGAAGAAGCTCTTGGGCGTTGAAATCCCGACCCCGTTTCCTCGCCTCGACCATGCCGAGTCGCTGGCGCGTTTTGGCAATGACAAACCCGATTTGCGATTCGGACTTGAACACGTCGGCTTGAATAAGGTTCTGGAGCCCTATTCCGAGGAACGCTTTGGCCTCGACGCGCGGCTGCGCGAGTCCCTGGGGCGCGGAGAACTTTTCAAGGCGATGGTCGTTCCTGCAGAACATGCCTTGTCCCGCAAGGATTTGGATGCGCTGGACGCCTATGTGCAAACCCTGGGCGCCGCTGGGCTCGGGCGGGCCAAAGTGGGAGAGGGACAGGCATGGACAGGAGCCGCGCTTTTTAAGAATGCGCAGCCCCAAGTCAAAGCCGCCATTGAAAGGAGTACGGAGGCAAAAAGCGGCGACTTGCTCCTTTTTCAGTTTGGGCCGGAAGCAAAAGTGCACATGGTGATGGCCAATTTGCGCGCCCACCTCGGTCGGATGCTGAAGCTGATCCCTCCGCATGGCTCAGGCGGGAAATGGAACTTTCTGTGGGTCGTGAACCCGCCGCTCTTCGAACACAATGAAGAGAGTGGAACGTGGGTCGCCGCACACCATGCGTTCACGCGCCCCCACGACGCGAGCTTGCCCTACCTGAGGCCAGAGAGCTTCGAACCGGAGCGCGTGCTGTGTCACCGCTATGACGTGGTCCTCAACGGCTTCGAAGTCGGAGGCGGGTCTATTCGCCTCCACGACCCGATGGTGCAGCAACAAGTGTTTTCCGCATTGGGAATTCATCCTGAAGAAGCGCGATCGAAATTTGGCTTCCTCTTGGAAGCCCTGAACTACGGTGCCCCACCGCATGGGGGCATCGCATTGGGGTTGGACCGACTGGCCTTCCTCCTCACCGAAGTGGAGTCTCTCCGAGATGTCATTGCGTTCCCCAAGACCCAACGCGGCTCCGATCTCATGACCGGTGCTCCTGGTTCTGTCGACGAACACCAACTTGAGGAGCTCTCTCTTGCGGCTCGCGCCAGTACGCATTGAGGCGCAGGGGTCGCATTCGCTGATCACGTTTCGTTGAAGCAAAGAAAGCGGCTTCCCGTGAACAGGAAGCCGCTTTCTTTTTGAAAGACGAAGGATCGCCTGGTTTAGGGCGTGTTCTTCATGATCGTCGTGTTGGAAGGTGCCGGCCAATGGTTCTCCGAACCGATGCGCGCGATCGCCGCATTGGTATCGAAGTACACTTGCCAGTAGTTGTCGGCAGAGGCGTAGGGCCGAACCGCAAGGACCGTTCCCAGCGGGTTGAACTCAAGGATGGTAACGCCTGGCTTGGGGTTCATCGAGACATTTGGAATCTTCTCAATCGCCACCTGGAGCTTTTCCATCGCGTCCCTGGGGTCCACGGTGACATTGAGCTGCGCGCGGAGATCGACGCGGCGAACTGGCTGGGCGGAGTAGTTGATGATGTCTTCCCCGAACACCTTGCCATTTCCAACGATGACCGTCACATTTTCGTAGTTGATCAAAGTGGTTGCAAACATCCCGATCTCTTTGACCTGTCCGAGATTCTTATTGACCTCGACGATGTCGCCCACTTTGAAAGGACGGAGGATGATGAGGAATGCTCCTGCGGCGAAATTGCCGAGTAACCCCGACCAAGCCCCACCGACCGCCAAACCAACACCGGCAAGAAGTGCCGCAAAGGTCGTGGTTTGGACTCCAAAATAGCCTAGGATTCCGACGACGAGAACGACGTTTAAAATGACTCCGATGATGCCGATGAGGTACTTGATGAGCGTGGCGTCTATCTTTCGCGTCGTCAGCGCGCGGTGAATCAGATTCCCGACCATGCTGATGAGCCAACGACCGACGACCCAAAGAGCGATCGCGCCAACAATCTTGATACCGATGCTGATGCCTTCGGTACTGATGAAATTCATTGCGGATTCAAACATGAAGCCCTCCTGCAAAAGTAGAAAAACGCTATAGTTTGGAATTCTGGGGGGACGCGTCTGCGACTGGAGCTATGGGAATGCTCCCCATACTTACGATTTTGCCTTAGCGGAATCAGAGGGAACATGAAATCTCTTTTCGTGATCAATCCCAAGAGCGGCGGTGGCAATACCGGCAAGCGCTGGGGAAAACTCGGTGCGATCATCGCGCGCAAACTGTCAGATTTCGGGGTCGTCTTTACCCGGGCTCCGGGGGAGGCCCAGAGCTTGACGCGCGACGCCCTCGAAAGCGGGTACGATTGCGTCGTCGCTGTCGGCGGCGATGGAACGATCAACGACGTCGTCAACGGATTCTTTCGCGATGGCGCAGTCATAAACCCGACCGCTGCGCTTGGTATCCTGCCGCGAGGTACGGGGAGTGACTTCCGGCGCACATTCGATTGGAACACCGACTTCGAGGCAGCCGTCGATCGCCTCAAGAACCCCGATACACGCCCCCTCGACGTGGGGAAGGCAACTTTTCTTGGTCACGACGGGGTGTCTCAAACGCGCTATTTTGTTAACGTATTGAGCTTTGGAATTTCAGGCCTCGTCGACGAAAACGTCAATGCGACATCCAAGGCGCTCGGCGGGCGCCTTTCCTTTGCGTACGCGACGTTGAAGTCACTCCTTCAATATTCCGATCAGCGCGTTCGGCTTCGATTCGACAATGGTACCGAACGCGAGGTTCCGGTGACCGCGTTGGCAGTCGCAAACGGCAAATATTTTGGAGGCGGAATGAAGGTGGCACCGGAAGCAGACGTCAGCGACGGACTCCTCGATGTGACGATTTGGTCTGGCTACCGACTCGCTGATTTTGTCTTGCGCAGCGACGCTGTCTATTCTGGGTCGCACGTCACCTGGGATCGAACGACCACCTTGCGGGCGAAGGAAGTGATCGCTGAAAGCGACGAGCGAGTGCTCATCGATTGCGACGGCGAACAACCCGGAACGCTCCCTTTGCGCGTGAAGATTCTTCCCGGAGCGATCCGATTGAAGGTATAGGCGGCCGCATTTCGAGCTTGGTCAAGTTCCACACGACCGCTAGGATGCATCGCTCTGATTTCACCACGAGGGTCCACGCCATGATGAAGTTTCCGCATCGCTCTGCAGCTTTCCAATTGTTGACAGCAGTCGCTGCGGTTGGCCTCGCAAGTTGCGCAACGGGCCGCGCTTCGCGAGGGCAACTCAGCCCGAAGGATTGGGCAAATGCCAAGATTCGCGCGATGCCAGCTTTCCAAGTGCGAGCCCAAGGATTGGATGAAGCGGGGGTTGCAAACCTCTCCGCAAAACTGGCTCGCGACGGGATGCCAAAGCTCTCCGATAAGCAGCTGCTTCGCCGCACCCAGTTGCAGGCGATGATGTTTGAGAAGGCCGACGTCGACACCTGCGGAAACATCGCTCGCGGCACGCCCGCCGCAGGAGACGCAGACCGTTTGGTTGGAACGGTCTCTGAAGATTCGCAGCAGGACTACTATGCGATTCTCGCGGCGGCAGTCTCGACGGAACTTGGAGTTACCCCTCCCGCGGTCAGTGCCTTGCCGACGATTGAAAAGACGAGTGAGGCAATGAATCATTTGATCGACCAGCTACCTCCCGGAGACCGGCCGATCTTTGCCAGCAACCTCGCCGGCATCGCAAAGTTGCCCAACGACCTCGCCTGCAAGACTATTCGCAAGCTCTACGGGCTGGTCCTCGCGTCAGAGGGAGAGACCCAAGGTGTTACAGCGCGCGCGCTGACGATGCAGTGACCGCTGCGGACCTGCGGCGCCCTTTTCGCAAGAGACTATCTAGCGCTCCTCTTCCCTGTAGATTTCACCCCCGGACTTGCGAAACTCTTCCGCTTTCTGGGCAAGTCCCAGCGCTCGCACCTCTTCACTGAGCTTCATCGCGCAAAAATGGGGACCGCACATCGAGCAGAAGTGCGCCACTTTGGCGCCCTCGGCGGGCAGGGGTTTCGTCGTGGAATTCTTGGGCGCGCAGCGGGTCCAACCCCAAAGCAAATTGATCGCGCCACCGGAATTCAAAGCGTGCGCGAGAGAGTGCGTCGTCGCGGTCTTGGGCGAGCGGGTGGCCTTTCGCGAGGTCCGCAGCGTGGGCCGCGATCTTGTAGGTGACAACGCCTTCCCGAACATCGTCGCGATTGGGGAGTCCTAAGTGCTCCTTGGCGGTTACGTAGCAGAGCAGCGCTGTCCCTTCCCAGGCGATCATCGCGGCCCCGATACCGGAGGTGATGTGGTCGTAGCCTGGGGCAATGTCGGTGGTGAGTGGCCCCAAAGTGTAGAATGGGGCCTCGCTGCACATGGCGAGCTGTGCGGCCATGTTTTCTGCAATGCGCTGCATCGGTACATGTCCCGGGCCCTCGATCATCACTTGGACGTCGTGCTTCCAAGCGACCTGAGCGAGTTCTCCAATCGTCTTGAGTTCAGCGAGTTGGGCTTCATCGTTGGCGTCGGCGATGGAGCCGGGTCGGAGTCCATCGCCCAGTGAAAAGGATACGTCGTAGGCAGCGAGGATTTCACAGAGTTCCTCAAAGTGCGTGAAGAGGAAATTTTCTTTATGATGCGCCAGGCACCAGCGCGCCAATATCGATCCCCCGCGCGAAACGATTCCCGTGAGCCGGCGAGCGGTCATCGGCACGAACGCGAGGCGTACCCCGGCGTGAACGGTGAAGTAGTCGACCCCCTGCTCGCACTGTTCGATCACCGTGTCGCGGTAGATTTCCCAGGTGAGTTCCTCAGGCTTGCCGCCAACCTTTTCGAGCGCCTGGTAGATGGGAACCGTTCCAATGGGAACTGGACTCCCGCGCACGATCCCTTCGCGCGTTTCGTGAATGCGAACTCCAGTCGAAAGATCCATGACCGTATCCGCGCCCCAATGCGTCGCCCAAACGAGCTTCTCCACCTCTTCCTCAATGGAGGAGCCTATCGCCGAGTTCCCAATATTGGCGTTCACCTTCACGAGGAAGTTTCGTCCGATGACCATCGGTTCAAGCTCAGGATGATTCACGTTGGCGGGAATGATCGCGCGCCCCCGCGCGATTTCATCGCGCACGAATTCGGGAGTGATCTTCGCAGGGAGCACTGCACCTTTGGGTTGGCCAGGCTGGGGGGAGCGGTCAGATGGTTCCCCGCGCGCACCCTCACGGAGTGCAGCAAACTCCATTTCTGGAGTAATCCTTCCCGCCCGCGCCGAGGCGAGTTGGGTGATTCGCATTCCGGGGCGCGCGCGAAGTAGCTTTCGCGTCGCGGGAGTGCGCGCGTTCGCGATGGGTTCGAGGTCGTCCGATTTGCCAAGCCATGCTCCACGGACAGAGGGCAGCCCACTACCGGGACGGATAGAAACCTTTTGATCCGAGTATGCGCCTGAAGTGTCATAGGCGTAGAAGGGCGCGTTCGGCGTTTCGTGACCTTCGGCGTGCCGGGTTGGCGAAAGGCGAATCTTTCGCACCGGAACCCTGAGCTGCGGAAACCGAACTCCAGGAATATATACTTTCTCCGATTGCGGAAACGGCGTCGGCTTTCCGAGCTCGCTGCCTTCGAAGCGGGAGGGCTTGTTCATGCGGACGACTCCTTCTACGTGCGGTGGCACATGAAGCACCTCCGTCAGTTGTAACGATTCATCGCCGTTCGGAGGCCAAAGCGGAGCCAAGCGTCGCACATCTCGGTGGCGCGCGTGAGAATCTCTGGAAGGAGCGTTCGCTCGGAATCGGAAAAATCTCCGAGGACGTGCTGCACGACCGAAGCGCTCGTCGTTCCCTCGGGTCTTCCGACGCCAATGCGGAGGCGCACAAAATTCGAATGCCCCCAGGAGGCAATGATGGATTCCAGCCCACGGTGCCCAGCGGAGCCTCCGTTGCGCTTGAAGCCGGTTTTTCCGAAAGGGAAATCAAGTTCGTCGTGGAGCACCAGCACATCGGCGACATCGATTTTATAGAAGTTGGCCGCTTTGGCGAGGGCAAGGCCGGAGAGGTTCATCAGCGTTTGCGGATTCTGGATGAGGATGCGCTCTCCTGCGTAGTTCGCGAAGGACACGACTGATTCGAACTTCGAATTCCAGGATGGAGCATTCCAACGCGCGACGAGGGCGTCGGCGGCCATGAAGCCAGCGTTGTGTCGGTGGCGCTCGTACTCTCGGCCTGGATTCCCTAGGCCGCACACCAGTTTCACTTCTTTTGAGCAGATTTCGCGTCGCCGGCTTTTTTGTCTCCAGCCGCAGCGGTTGCCGGGGTGGCACTTGCTCCCGCCGCGGG
>JBGSMZ010000159.1:0-27323 GCA_041739845.1 Myxococcaceae bacterium | reverse complement strand
TTAAGCCCTCCTGAGCCGTTGTTACTCCGCGGTAAACCGCGCGGTAGAGTAGCACGCTGCCGGTATTTATTTGGTGAGTGGCCTGAATCGCTAAAGCGATGCAGGCCACTCGCGTTTGTGCGCCTCTTCCCCTCGAAACCCATCTTCTTTGCTCCAAGGGAGCGAAGGATTCATGCGACGGGCTGCGCCTGCGCAAGTATGAAATCAAATTCAGGAGACTGAGGCTTGCTCCGACTGCGGGACGCGGTGAAGATTACGAAGACGACTTTCCCTCAGGACGCGTTCATGATTTGGTCCCTTCCCGAGGCCTGTTGTCAGGAATCGCCGTTGACATTGATCGAAGCTATTGTGACGTTCAGCAAAATGTCCCCTCGGAGCGCGACGAAGCAAAGCTCAAATGACCAAACTCGTTAGGAACACGCAGCGGCTTCGGGCCGCGCCCTCGTTACTCGATGGCGAGTCCGACCTCGACCAACCCTACAGTTATCAGCGCCGCCGGGATTTTGTGGAGCCCGATTGGCGGCGCATCCCAGCATACAGCGACGTTTCTTCCAAAGATTGGGAGAGTGCTCTTTGGCAGCGGCGCCACACGATTAAGAACTTGAAGGACCTGAGCATTGCGCTCGGAAATCTCTTGCCGGCATCACTTGCAGAAAGCATCGCGCGCGATCAACGGGAACGCGCGACGATGTCGATTCTCGTTACGCCGCACCTCCTCAATACGATGAACGTCGCTTCCCTCTGGGACGACCCGGCGCGCCGCTACTTGATTCCAGCTTTTGAGGATCGCAATCGAGAATGGGCGAGCCATCCGAAGGCGACGCGCGACTCCTTGCACGAAGCGGAAATGTGGAAGTCTGAGGGGCTCACCGCGCGCTACCCCACGAAGGTCCTCGCTGAGCTCCTAGCGACCTGTCCGCAGTATTGCGGACATTGCACGCGCATGGACCTGGTAGGAAACGACGTTCCGCAAGTTTCCAAGGCGCGATTCCTCCTTCCTCAAGAGCAGCGCTGGAGCGCAATGCTCGACTACCTACGCGCGACGCCCAGCATACGGGACGTCGTCGTCTCTGGCGGAGACGTCGCCAACCTGCCGATCGCGCAGCTCGAAGCCTTCATGAACGCGCTTCTGGAAATTCCAAGCATTCGCGACATTCGCTTGGCCTCCAAGGGCTTGATGGGGCTTCCCCAACACTGGTTGCAAGACCGCGTCACGGAAGCACTCGCCCGCGTCGCCAAGAGGGCGCTCGAGCGCGACGTCAGCCTCGCCATTCACACCCACGTCAATCACGTGAATCAAGTCACGCCAATGATGGCAAAGGCCGTGCGGCGCCTTTTGGAGATCGGATTCCGCGACGTGCGCAACCAAGGCGTCCTGCTCCGTGGAATCAACACCACGACCAATGATCTTTTAGCGCTCTGCTTCAGCCTCCTCGATGATGCGCGCGTCATGCCGTACTACTTTTACATGTGCGACATGATCCCCAACGCGGAGCATTGGCGGACGCCGCTGGCGCTCGCGCAAAGGCTTCAGCACGACATCATGGGCTACCTCCCTGGTTATGCGACACCACGGATAGTCTGCGACGTTCCCTACGTAGGGAAGCGCTGGGTTCACCAAGCCGTCACTTACGACCAAGTTCGCGGCATTTCCTACTGGACCAAAAACTATCGAACCGGAATTGAGCGCGGACATCGAGATGCGTTGGCGCGTCGCTATCCCTACTACGATCCCATCGACACTTTGCCAGAGCGTGGGCGGGCTTGGTGGCGGTGTCGCTATCCAGCGAATGACGTCAGCCAAATCTCCGAACCGCAGACCGACTGGGCCGCGACCGCGCAGACCTGATCCGTCAACGGTAGGAACTTCGAAGCAGTGGTGAACTGATGACCGACCTGGTGTCCGCAAAACATCTTGGCCAACTCATTGGTTTGCGCCGGGCGCTCTTGTACGCAGGGGTCGACGACAAGTCCTGGAACGACTGGCGATGGCAACTCCAGAACGCAGTTCGCACCCCAGAAGCGCTCGCCAAAGTCATCGCCCTCGACGCTGACGAACTGGCGAGCCTTCGGGTCGGAGCCGCATCGTTCCGCATGACGATACCGCCATACTATCTCTGCCTCATCGACCCAACTCAGCGATGGTGTCCGGTGCGCTTGCAGGCGTTGCCTTCGATCGCCGAGACGGCCACGCACGCCGGAGAACGGGCAGACCCCTTAGGGGAAGACCTGCATCGACCGGTTCCTTGCCTCATCCATAAATACCCAGATCGCGCACTGCTGTTGGTGACCCAAGTGTGCCCCATGTATTGCCGCCACTGCACGCGGCGCCGAATCACCCGAGGAGGCGCGGACAGCTATCCCGGACTCGGTGCCAACGAGCTCGGAAAGGCCATTGCCTATTTGCGTGCGCACCATGAAATCCGCGAAGTGCTCATTTCCGGTGGCGATCCGCTTATGCTCAGCGACGCAAAACTGGAGGGTATCCTGAGCGCGCTGCGCGCTGTTCCCCACGTCGAAGTACTACGCATCGGCACGCGCGCACCGGTGACGCTGCCGATGCGCGTCACCACGAATCTCGCCGCGTGTCTGCGGCGGTTCGCTCCGCTCTTTGTCATCACTCACTTCAACCATCCCAAGGAAGTGACAGCGGAGGCGCAAAGCGCCTGTGAGCGCCTCGTGGACGCGGGCATTCCAGTCGAGAACCAAACGGTCTTGATGCGTCGACTCAACTCCGACGCGCGGATCATTCGCGAGTTGAACCTCCGTTGCCTCGCGATGCGCGTGCGCCCCTACTACTTGCATCAAATGGACGTCATCGAGGGAGGGGAGCATTTGCGGACGCCCATCGCCAAAGGAATTGAAATTATTGCGGCCCTTCGCGGTTTTAGCTCCGGGCTCGCAGTTCCTCACCTCGCGATCGACCTCCCCGGTGGCGGAGGCAAAGTTACGCTGCAACCGGAGTATCGGATCGGGCGTAGCGTGGGCAGCACAGTCTTCCGAAGTTTCCGGGGGGGAGAATTTGCCTATCCGGACGCTTCCGATGAAGATTGCTCGTGCCCCTACGACGCTCAATGGATTGCAATGCGCTGAGGCCGGGAATGCGCATTCTCTTTTTCCTTGGGCTCTTCAATGCGACAGCGGCGCTGGCGACGGAGACGATGCGTATTGCCGTCGGTACCGTCACCACGCGCGCCGTTATCGAAGGCAGCGCAATCTCCAGCGGTGAGGACCAGGACACCGCGGTGCTGTCGCCAAGACCCCAACGGAGAATCGTCGTCGCTCCCGACAAAGGTGCATCCCTGACCGTTGGGGCGGAGCCTTGGCCTAAACCCGAAATTCGGTTCCGCAGCGACGGGCCACTTCGGGTTGACGGTGTCGCGCTTCGAGGCGACGTGGTCGTGCTCCGGTCCGGTGCCGGACTCCAGGTCGTCAACGTCATTCCTATGGAAGCGTACATCGCGGCTGTTTTGGGCAGTGAAATGGCCCCCAATTTCCCTAGCGAGGCGTTGAAAGCGCAGGCCATCGCGGCGCGCACCTTTGCCCTTTCCAAAAAGCTCGCGCAATACGGTCAACCCTACTACCTGGGCTCGTCCGTACTCTCCCAAGTGTACAAAGGGCTCGCTGCGGAGGATCCACGCGCGCGCCAAGCGGTCCTGGCGACGACGGGACTCGTCCTCACGTGGCGGCTCCAACCGATTGCCGCCTACTTTCACGCTTCATGCGGGGGGCATACGGAAACGGGCAGAGAAGGACTCGGAAACGACCAACCGTATCTCCCCAGCGTGGCTTGCGCATGCGCCCAAAGCCCGTCCACGAATTGGAGCCTTCGCCTCTCGAAAGACGATTTTCGTGCACTGGGTGCACGCGTGGGAGAGCCGATCAAGGTCACTGAACGAACCGCAACCGGGCGCGTGAAGACGCTCAGCGTGGGGAAGCGGAGTGTTACAGGGGTCACGTTTCGCAAGGTTCTCGGCTATCGGCATGCGCGTTCGCTGTTCTTCGAGGTAGTCGGTGCAAGGCTCGTTGGGCGTGGCTACGGTCACGGCGTCGGCATGTGCCAAGTGGGCGCCAAAATCTATGCGAGCCGCGGATGGACCTACCAGCAGATACTCGCGCACTACTACCCAGGGACCGAGATTCAGCGCCTCTATGACTAGCGGCGCCGTAAGTCAGACAACCTTGGTTGTTGGGCGCCTCCGCGGAAATATGAAGAGGCGGAAAATCACGAGCTGGGAGACGGAGTACACGGCTACATCTGAAAGAAGCTTCGCTGGAACGAAGGGCACCCCGTGGATATCGCGAAAGTAGGAAACAGCTCTTCCATGAATCGTACTCAATACGATCGCCATCAGCGCGTAGCGGAGAGCCGAGCTCGTCAATACGAGGCTGGTATCGCGGAAGGCGAAGTAGCGGTTGCCAAAGAAGCTCAAGACGGAGCCGGTGAGGGATCCGCACATGGCAGCGATCTGGGTGCGTGTTCCCAGCGTTATCAAACTTGTCCCAATCACCAAATCGATGCAGGTCACCACCGCACCCACGCCGAGCGATCTCGTGACCCACAATCCGCCCAGGCGGGCCCAAAACCCGCGCGGCAGCGGAGTTGAAGGCATGGTCATCCGTGCATTCGCGAACTCAGGTGCCACCGGATCAGCGCTTTCGGACATGATTGAATGCGCATACACGACTCCTCATGAAAAAGGATACGCCAATGGAGTTGCTTGAAGGCCTTGGAAGGCGGCTTTTAGACCGCGGCCTCGGCGGCTTCCTTCTCTCCTTGAGCGTACTCACGGGTACGCCGGCGCACGCTGGGGGTGTCGCATTTGCGGGAACAGATGTCCCCAGCGTTTTTTTCATCTCGAAGAGTGACGACCGCAACCAAGTGCACTACGGAATTCGCCTCGATTCGGGCTGTCGCCCGCGCGGTGACGAGCCGGTGGTTGCGTATTGGAAGCTCAACGAACGGGGTGGAGAGACGAAGACGCTCTCGCTCCTCGATCGGCTTGGCTACGCAGTGAAGCGACAGCGCTTGCTTCCCAATGGGAGCTTGCAGATGGAGATTCGCGGGTTCCCGCGGCCCATCGACATCGAAGCTTCGCCCGACGGTTCAGGGGGATGCAGCGCCTCTGCGACCACCAGCATCGCGAATCGCCGCGCGACGCTCGATGAAATCCACCTGCTCGTCGCTACTTTCATGAGCGTTTCGTGGATTCAACTCTCTGGGCACGATCCAACGACCAAGGAGCAAGTTCGGGAAAAGGTCTACCCTTGATGGTCTTGCTCAAGACGCTGGGGGCGTCGTCTTTGCGGTCCTTCGATCCAAGAGCCGAAGCACCGAGGGTACGAACAGCATGGCTGCAAGCAAGCAGGCGACTTCTCCAATGAAGGCGGCAACTCCCATGCTTCGAATCATCAAGTTGTTGGATTGCAGGAGAGCGATGTAGCCCAAGGTCGTCGTGAGACTGCAGAGCACGACCGCCCCGCCGGTACGGCGAAGTGCCGTGAGGATGTGGCCAGGGCCTTCGTGGAGGTAGCGTTCAACGATATTCACCGAATAGTCGACGGCAATTCCAAAGGTCACCGGCAAGGCGATGAAGTTGATGAAATTGAGCTTGATGCCAAGGAAGCCGAGCGCCCCCGCCGTCAGCGCGGATCCTTGAATGACGACGGCGGCGACGAGGAGCGTCGCTCGCCGCCGGCGAAGCATGATCAAGACGACGGCGAGCGTCGCTAGGAATGCGAGAACTACGGCCTTGGGAATGTCATCGACGACTGCCTGCCACATGTCTGCGTAAATGACAGCGCGCCCTGAGCCCAACACGGTGGAGCCATCGGGCAGCGTCGTCGACCGAAATGCGTTCGCCCACCGGAAGAGGTAGTGCGCGTTGTCGACGTTGGAGTTTGGCAGCGTTGGGGTGATGTAGACGATGCGCCCGATGAGCCCGCTGGCCTCGGTGAAGGGGGCGGAGAGAGATGCCGGAAGGTCCGAAACACCGAACGGTTTGAGCGTTGCCGGCGGGAGCAGGCGCTTGACGTCGTTCCAGTCTCTGTCGCTGACGGCATGACGCGCGCGCGCTTTGCGCACCCATTTGCCGATTTCCAAGAGGATCGGGACCTTCTCCCGCTGGTCTTCGGGGACGTAGTCCAAGGCCGTGTGAAGCGCTTCGAACGGCTTCTTGTCGCTCGCAGCAGCGTCGCGCCGAGCGACAAGGATTTTCGTGAGCGGCGCCACTTGCTCGGGCCGTTCGGTGACGATCGCCATCCCCGTCGTTCCTACGTGTCCCGTCACCTCGTTTCCAAGTTTGTCGAGCTTGATTTGTGCTGCCCGATCCCGGGGATCGGTTCGAATCGCTGTGAGGTCGTACTCCATCGGATCCCGCACGACCCAACGTACGGCAGCAGCCGTGCATAGGAGCGTCAGGGAGGCCCCGATCACCGTGAGGGCTTTCGGGTAGCGGGAGACGAGGCGAACAAAGGGTGCCGCAAAGTTGATGCCGTTGGTCCGTATGCGCGCGACGAGACCGGCACCCACGCTCGCCGCACCCGCGACGGGAAGTGGTCGAATACGCTCGAACACCACCATCAGGGGCGGCAAAACGAAAAAGGTCGCAAGCCAGCAAAGGACCATGCCCATGCCACCGATGAGCCCAAAATCGTGAAAGCCGCGGAAACTCGTAATCGCAAGCGATCCGTAGGAGGCTCCCGTTGCAAAACCGGCCGCAAGCGTTGGAAGCCAGGTGGTCTTGCTCGATTGGGTGATCGCACCTGGAATGGAGGTGCCGGTGCGCCTCAGCTCCAAGTAGCGGGCCATGTAGATGATCGCGAAGTTGATCCCGTTGCCGGTGACGATGGTGAAGAGAAATCCGGTGGCTGCATTCAAGCGTCCGACGGCAAGCTCGGTAAACCCGAAGGTCCAGGCGTCCCCGACTCCAATGGTGATCATGAGCAGCGCAAGGGTGCGAAGCCGCATGAAGTAGGCGAGGACGGCAGCACTCACCAAGAGAAATCCAAGAGCGCCCACTTCGACCAAGTTGCGATTTATCGCTTGAAATTCGGCGACGCCTTCGGTGAGGTCTCCAGCGTAGTCCACGCTGATGTGCGGATCGTACTGGGCGAGGTTGACGTCGGAGACGGCTTTGCGAATCTTCGCGAGCGCTGCTGCACCCTGTTCAAACTGCCCATTTGGAATTCCCGAACGGATGAGGATGAAGAGCGTCTTCCCATCTGGAGCTTGGTAGTAGCCGTCAGGGTACCGGTTGGGGTCAAAGCGATCGCCAATGAGCTCTCTTTTGAGCGCCGCAACGTCGAAGGTGTTGCTCGCGTCCTCGGGGGAGGGGTCTTCCAATTCCAGCGACAGGCCACTCGCCGTGGTCACTGCCTTTGCGTAGTGGGTGCGCACCTGGTCGCGCAGCCGTTCGAGCCGTTCTTTGGAGAGAAAGAGTCCCGCGCGAGGGCTGAGGAATGAAACCGCATCGTGGATGCCCGTCGACGCACGAATGACGTCGGGCTTTCCAACCGCTTCAAGCTTTGGAACCAAAGCATCGGCCGCTTCCCGGAGCGCCGCGACCGGAGTTTCGGGGCCACCTTGGAGGGCGACAAATACCGTCGAGATGCCAGTAGTGAGTTTGGTGACCCGGTTTAGCTCAATGACACTCGGTTTTGATTCCGGCAGGAGCGACTCCAAGCCTGTGTAGAGCCGAAGTCGCGAAGCAAAGCCGAGCGAAACCGCCGTGAGGATGAGCGCCGTACCCAACGGGATCCACGGACGTTCGACTTGGAGCCGTACGAGGCGCGCGAACACCGGGCGTCCTTACCATGGACCATGAAGGCACGCGGCCATTTCACGACGCAGGAGGGTTTCGCACGCACGAAAATGCGGATCGAGGACGCGTCCACCGCAATGCCCAGGGGCGGAATCGAACCACCGACACGAGGATTTTCAGTCCTCTGCTCTGCCGACTGAGCTACCTGGGCTTGAAAAGCGTGAGCGTTCTCGCCCAGCGTCGACGACTCGTCAAGGGCGTCGCGCCTCCCTAGGCGGTTGGCAATGCGACGCGCTAGGAGATGCTATGCGCAAAGCCGTTCCTTTCTCAGCTTCCCCAGCCCGTCACGCACTCACGGCCATTCCAGGGCTCCGCGCTGCTGGGGTGAGCGCCGGGATCAAGGTGCGAGGCGCCCCGGACTTGGCGCTCCTCGTCGCCGACGCCCCGATGCACGCTTGGGGAGTCTTTACGCAAAACCACTTTGCAGCGGCGCCGGTCCGCCAGTCACAGCGCCATTTGGAGAAGTCAAACGGTCTGGTTCGAGCCATCGTTGTGAATTCTGGCAACGCCAACGCCTGTACGGGAACCGTTGGTTCGCAAGACGCGCTCACCATGTGTGCGGAGGTCGCCGTACGCATCGGCTGCCCCCTGGAACAAGTGCTCGTTTGCTCGACGGGGGTCATCGGCGTGAAGTTGCCGATGCCGAAAGTGCTCGCGGGGATTGACGCTGCGTTTGCGACTTTGGCCGATACTCCCGAAGCAGGGAGAGCTTTCCTGCGAGCGATTATGACCACCGATGCATTTCCCAAGGAGGCGAGCGAAGTGTCGGGCGGTGCTACCTGGGCTGGAGTCGCCAAGGGTGCTGGAATGATCGATCCCGCAATGGCAACCATGCTGGCATTCATGGCGACGGATGCGGCGATTCCGGTTCCAGCGCTTCGTGAAGGGCTTCCACGCCTTGCGGCGGAGAGTTTCAATGCCATCCACGTCGACAGCCATGCGAGCACCAACGACAGCTTCCTCGTCCTCTCGTCAGGTGCCGTGCCCGTCCAAGGCGACTGGGTGGATCTCGCGGCCGGCGTGGCGCGCCGACTCGCCTGGCTCATCGTCCGCGACGGTGAGGGCGCTACCAAAGTGACGGCGATTGTTGTTCGCGGCGCACGGGACGGCGACGCGGCGCGCGCAATCGCTCGGAGGATCGGCACCTCTGCACTGGTTCGGACGGCGCTCTACGGCAACGACCCCAATTGGGGTCGCATCACCAGCGCGGTAGGAAACGCTCCAGAGGTCAATGATGCGAGCTCGTTGCGATGCCACATCCAAGGCGTCGAGGTCTTTGCCGGCGGCGAGCCACAAACGTTCGATCGCGATGCCCTTTCGCGAGCCCTCGCCGTCGAAGAAGTCGAGCTTCGCATCACCCTCGAGGAAGGAGGAGGGCGTGCGCATCTCCTCACCTCCGATTTGGGGCACGACTACGTCGACATCAATGCGATGTACACGAGCTGAACCCTTCGCAGTGCCAACAGGAGTTGGCATTCGCAGGCCGTTGAGCGACAATGCTCCTACCCCCTTTTGGGGCGACGAAAGGAGGTGGTGACTTGGCACATACTAGTCAAGCGACCACCTCCGCGGTGGCAAGCGCTTAGGGCTTGAACCCGCGGAGTGGCGCGAAGAAGTTGGTTGAAGTCTCGGCGACCGCCTTGGTTCCATGAACCATGGTGGTCGTCGTTTTTTGATTTGACGAGCAAAGTCGGCGTTTGCGCGACGTCGTCTCCGGGTGGTGGGCTATCCGCATGGGTTTGGGCGAATGCTACTGTGTCGGGGCGGTTGCGGCCGGAGCGGGCAACGCTTGGTACTTGGCTTCAAGAGTAGCGATTCGTTTCGCGCCAACCTGGGCGATCGGGAGCGATTTTGCGTAGCTGATGGCCTCCGCGAGCGCTTGCCTTTGACCCTTGAGGTCACCGCTTTGCTCCAAAATTCCAGCCTTTGTTTGGAAGAGTGAGATTTTTCGTGGACCAGTGCACTTGGAAAGCGCTCTGTCGCTGTCCTTTAACGCTTCCGGATAGTTCTTCATCTCGCGGTGGACGAGAGCGAGGCGCGCGGGTGGATTGTAGTCCTCTGGGAAATCTCGCTCGGACTGTTGGAGCGGCTTCAACATGGCGCCTGGTTTTCCAGCAGCGATGGCAGCGAGCACCCGGTGTGGATCGTAGACCGCGCGCTCGGCGGGAGTCTTGGCAGCGGCAGCCGCAGCATTGAGAAAGGCAAACCAATCCTGGCCGATTTTTTTGGTGCGGACCGAGTCTTTCGATCGCTCGGCCTTTTCGACCAACATTCCGTAAATGCCGGAAACGTCGTCGACCAAGATCTGTGACCGCTGGGGTTCCTTGACAAGGGAATTTGCCTCCGCCCAAAGCTTTGCAGCCATGGCGTGAGAGGCGGCGGAAGGCGGAAGTTCCTCAAGACAACCGATGCCACTCGTCACGACTCCTGCGCGATCTTGCATGCGCGCGAATGCGTCGAGCTTGTCCACGGCGGTCCTGGTGCAAGATGCAAAGTCCTGGGCGTCGTACATCGCCGAGAGAGCCCCGATGACCGCCGCCGCCTCGCTCCCCGCACCTGGATACACTCCAGGAACGAAGGACTTGCCGCTCGCGGCAGTCTTTTGGGCGGTCGTCAGCAGGGCTGCCATTTGCTTTTCGTCAAGAGTGCCAAGCCACTTGAGGACGACATTTCCGTTGCTGGGGTCAATGAAGTACAGCGTTGGCCATGCATTGACGGGGTATTTCTCAAGGAAGGCAGCAGCGCCGGCCTTCTCGGTGTCGATGGCTGCAAATACGAGGTCTTTTTCGAATGCTCCGAACGCGGGGCGCGTGAGGACGTGTTCGCGCAAATAGAGGCACGAGTGGCACCAGGGTGCCCAAGCGTCGACAAACAGGAGTTTTTTTTCCGCCGTGGCCTTTGCAAGTGCTCCTTGAAAGTCGTCTTCAATCATTTGCGGAGCGGCAGAGAGAGCGGAAACCAGCAGAGCGGCGAGGACCATCGGTGACCTCTGTTCACGAGACTTGCACGGATTGTTCGCTCAGCTTGTACCATCAAGTCCGAGAACCTGCCTAGCTGGCCCAAGAAGGGTCCCAGCTTGCATGGTCGGGAGAGCTACGACAGTCTGTATGGAATTGACCGACCCTCTCCAACCAAGCGAGCAGTCTCCTTGCGCCTCATCCCCTCTTTCGCAATAGCATCGTTGCTAAGATGCGCGCTGGTGGTTGCCTTCGCCCAACCCGTTTTAGGCCCCAATCACGGAAACTGAGGAGCCGCATTCGCGCGAAGCTGGCCGACTCCTCATTTGGGAAGTAGCTTGCGAGCGCTATGACCCATACTCTTGTCGTGCTCCGCCACGCGGAAAGCCTTTGGAACGCTGAGAATCGGTTTACCGGCTGGGTCGACATCGATCTGTCGCCCAAGGGAGAGCAAGAAGCTGAAAATGCCGGCGATCTCCTGGCGCGCGAAGGACTGTCCTTCGACATCTGCCACACCTCGTTGCTGACCCGCGCTGTGCGCACCGCCAACATTGCGCTCGACCGCGCCCACCAGTGCTGGCTCCCGATTCACCGCAACTGGCGGTTGAACGAACGCCACTACGGGGACCTGCAGGGAAAGGACAAAGCCCAAACAGTAGCGACCTTCGGCTCCGAACAGGTTCAGCTTTGGAGGCGCAGCTATGATGTGCCACCGCCACCGCTGGCGCCAACGAATGCATCGCACCCGGCACAGGATCGTCGCTACCGGTACGTGGCTCCGGAAGCGCTGCCCGCATCGGAGTGCCTCAAGGACGTTCTGGTTCGAGTCCTTCCGTGGTGGCAGGATGTGGCGGTTCCCCAATTGCGATCCGGGCAGACCATGCTCGTCGTCGCGCACGGCAATTCGCTTCGGGCGCTCATGAAACATCTGGAGAGGATTGGGGACCAAGAGATCGTGGACCTCAATGTCGCAACCGCAATGCCGAGGATCTATCGCTTTCACGACGACATGACGTTTGCAGAGCCGCCGCGCTATTTGGACGCTGCCGCCGCGCGGTCGGGAGCCGAAGCAGTGAAGAAGCAAACCGGCTGAAAGCGGCACCCCTGGTCATCGTCAGCACTTTCGCCACAAGGCCTGTGGAAAATGCTGTGGAGTCTGTGGAAAACCCGTCTTTTCCCTCTAGGAACATGTGGGGAAACGCGGAGAACGGGAGAGCTGCTTGGCTTTTCGACACGCACCTAGCGTCCATTTCGCCCTCGACAAGGGCACAATGAAAGACCTGAATCCACAGCTTTCCACAGAGGGCGAAGCGCGCCTAAACTGCAGCAAAATCAAGGAGATACCTTTCTTATTGCCGTTGAAAATCGCATGAGGCTAAGTCCTGCTTTTCCGCGTCGTCACCCAAGAATCCCGGAGAGGTTCATTTGCCTTCCATAGACAGTGCGTCCGTATCGCCGAATGTACACAAGGCGCCTCCCGCTGCGCGCAATGTCTGGGAACAGATGCTTGTTGGACTCAAGATCGGGCTTGGGAGCGAAGACAGTTCGTATGTGATTAGCCAGCTTCGCCAACTCGTTCCCATGGACCTCACGGGGAGCGAATTGACGCTCGGCGTGGTTGACCTCTTCTTCCGCGATTGGGTCGATGAGCACTACGGCGTCTTGATGCTTGGGGCTCTCAAGGCCGTGCTGGGCACACCTGGGCAGATTCGCTACGAGAATGTTGGTCGCTCGGCGATCGCTGCCGCGGAAGCGTCGGGTGCGGAGTGGCGTCGAGGGGGTGGCGGAAGGCTCAATGAAAAATTCAACTTTGAGTCGTATGTGGTGTCAGAGAGCAATCAGCTTCCGGCCGCCGCTGCCTATGCCGTCGCCGATGCCCCAGGACGAGCGTACAATCCGCTTTTCATCTATGGCGGCACCGGACTCGGAAAGACGCACCTTTTGCATGCAATTGGCAATCGGGTTCAGGAACGGGATCCCACTGCACGCTGCCTCTACCTATCGAGCGAAGAGTTCACCAACCAGTTCATTGAATCGCTTCGCGACCACCAAATGACTGCATTTCGAACGCGGTTTCGCGAGGAATGCGACGTCCTCTTGATCGACGACATCCAGTTTCTTGGAAAGAAACAGGAGACGCAAAACGAGTTCTTCTACACTTTCAATGCGCTCCACCAGATGTCCAAAGCAGTCGTTATGACTTCCGATACGGTGCCGTCGGAAATCCCTGGACTTGAGGAGCGACTGCGATCGCGCTTCGCGATGGGATTGATCACCGATGTCCAAGGACCCAACTTTGAGGCCCGGGTCGCAATCTTAAAGAAGAAAGCAGAGCGCGATGGCCTCGATCTCCCAGACAAGGTTGCGCAATTCATCGCGCGGTCCATCGTCACCAATGTGCGCGAATTGGAGGGCGCACTCATCAAGGTGATGGCAGTGCACACTCTCAACGGCGCACCCTTGAGTGAGGAACTCTGCCGCGAGGTATTGCGGGATTCACTGGGCGCCGATCGGTCGATAAACGCCGAAGCCATTCAGCGCGAGGTTTCGAAATACTATCGGATTCCCGTCGACGAGTTGCGCGGAGAACGGCGCGTGCGTGACGTCGTGCACGCGCGCCAGGTCGCTATGTACTTTTGCCGGCAACTGACCAGCGCTTCCCTCCCTGAGATTGGAAGGAGCTTCGACAAGGACCATTCGACGGTGCTCTCCTCCATTCGCAAAATCGAGCGGCGTAAAGGTGGCGATGAGCAGCTCCGACTGGAGCTTGGGGCGCTGGGGACCAAGCTGAGCGGACCGTGAATCGTTGCTCAGCGCGCGTTTCGCCCGCTGCGCGCAATCGCGACCATCGTTTCCGGAAGCGCCAGAAGCGCGACTTTGATCGCACCGCGGACAGCGGGAGGAGCGATTGCGGTCACCCAGACGCTGCTTGCGCCCGGATCAAAGATTCCGCCACGATGAAGTTTGAGCACCGCTTCCTTGATGGCCCAGGCAGCGGCCCATTGGGCTTCGCTGTGCAGAGTTCCCAACGCTGCCAGTTCGCCGTCGGAAAAGGCGCGCTCGCGCACGCGCTTCACCCGTTTGGCATCGTCCAGATCGCAACCATCGATGCCGACAGAATCGATGGCGAGGGCAGCGACAATCCACTTGCGGGTGTGGGTGATGGAGGGTGTCAGCGCGGTCGGCATGTCCGCATCGTAGCGAAGCCTCGGTGCACCCTCGGGGCCAGGAAGGGTAGCCAGGCGGGGCGCTTCTAGTCTGAAAGCGCGCCATGCCAGCTCTTTGAGGGCGCTTCTCCCCTCGACCCACTCACTTCTGCGGTTCGGAGCATGGATCTTAGCTGCGAAGGCGACCTCTGTCTCATGGAGCGTGGCGGAACGCTCCCCGGCGCCGCGGGGAACCGCAAGAACTGCGGCTCCGAGGCACCAGGTCACGGTGCCAGGAGAGAGAGGAATCGCTGCCGCGCTCAGCCGACGGCCTCTCCAGCGTCCGAACGGGTCAGCCGATTGAGCTCCTCTTTGATGATGTTGGCGGCCATTTCCAGTTGCTCAATACTGTGCGTCGACGACAGAAAAAATCGTAACCGCGCTTGGTCTTCCTCGACGGCCGGGTAGAGAATCGGCTGCACATTGACGCCGCGCCGTTTGAGCGCATCGGAAAGTTGGAGGCACAATTCGGAGCTCGCCAAGATGGCGGGCACCACGCCCGATCCCTTTGACATCCCGGTGTTGATTCCGCGAGCCTTCAAGAGGGCGACGAAGCGCGCCGCGTTGTCGCGGAGCTTCTGAACGCGCTTTGGCTCCGAAAGGATCAGGCGGGTCGAGGCCAGGGCTGCTGCAGCGCTGGCAGGCGGAATGCCGACAGAATACACGAACCCAGGGGCGCTGTAGCGGAGGTACTCGCAGAGCGCATGGCTGCCTGCGATGTAGCCGCCGCAGGATGCGAAGGTCTTCGAAAGCGTCCCCATCCAAAGCTCGACCTCCGTCGAAGCAATTCCAAAGTGCTCGGCGATTCCGCGCCCACTCTCGCCCAGGACTCCTGCAGAGTGGGCTTCGTCGACGAGCAGCATGGCGTGATGCTTCTTCTTGATTTCAATGAATTGTGGGAGGGGGGAGATGTCTCCATCCATGGAGTACACGCCTTCGATGGCGATATACGTGCGCCGGAATTGTCCGCGGATTTCGCCAAGCAAGCGGTCGAGCGCACGGTAGTCGTTGTGCGGGAATGAGCGCCGCTTGGCCCCCGAAAGCTTGGCGCCTTGAATAATCGAGTCGTGCGCGAGGGCGTCGTGGACGATGAGGTCTTGCGGTCCGGCGAGGCAACCCAGCACGGTGACATTGGTCGCGTGCCCGGAGACAAAGACGGTGCAGTCCTCGGTGTGAAAGAATTTGGCGAGCGCAATCTCGAGTTCTCGGGTGACAGGCTTATCTCCGGAGGCGACGCGGCTCGCCGATGCGGAGGTCCCAAAGGTGTCGATGGCGTCTTTGGCCGCATTGCTGACCGCCGGATCCCCGGAGGTCCCCAAATAGTTGTAGGACGAAAAATTCAGCATTCGCTTTCCATCGACCACGGTGGTGTCGCGAGCGACGCCCTCGTTCAGCGCAAAGTAGGGATTCTGAACCCCCATGGTCGCAATCATTTGCTTTCGCGCTTCAAGTTCGAGGTACTCGGGGAAGAGCGCTGGATTGCAACGCGGGTCATCGGGAGCCTCTGGGCTGGCTGCCGATGCGCCGAACTGGGGGTCGCGCTGGGTGAGTTCGGCCCGAGTCTCCGTCATGTACGCGAGGAGTGCCCCATTGGCGTCCTCCCAACGGAGCGCACCGGTGAATATATCGCCCTCACTGTGCTTCACTTCGGCGCAAACGCGCACCAATCCTTCGCCAAACGGATGAAGCTGAACGTACTTCCCGAAACCGACTGGGAAGCCAGCGCGTTTGTGCTTCACCCACGCCCAGTAGCCAACGAGCTGAAACGCCGCGTCGATGACGAGCGGATCGACAGCCCACTCGGAGCGCATCGGCTCTCGAATCCAGTCTTCCGGCTTGCTCGTCCGCACCCATCCGCTGACGCCGTTCTCGCCGAGGCCAGTAACTTCCGAGATCCCTCGCAACTTCGGGCCGTGGAAAGTGAAGTGCGCGTAGAAGTCTTCGAGGGAAAGAGCGGGCGCTTCAGGGAAGAGTCTAGGCACCGAAGGCGCGTCTCCTTGCGCGCCGAGCGCTATGCGTCCCTCGTAGGCGACGGACGCGCCGTTGACGATTCGCAGTTCCCAGGCACTTCCCGCTCCGTCACGGACCTCTTGCGTGGCCTTGACCTCGAGCCACGTGGTGTCGGGGACGAATACGGCGTGGCGCAATGCGAAGCGCTCGACGGTGAAGGACGCCGTTCCCAGCGGTTCCCCTGCAGCGTCGAGGGCGGCGCCCACCGCGTGATCCAGGGCAGCAGCGAATGGCAGCACCGGCTGCCCAGCCATCGCATGGTCGTTGAGGTAGATGTGGTTGAGGCGCGAAACCGGGAATGCAGCAGCATAGGAAAGCGTGCGTTCAGGGAGGCCCGCTCCCACGACGATTTCCCCGGAGCCAATCATGACTTCCTGGACGATGGCGTCGGTGGCCTGCTTCTGCGAGACCAGCGCAATGCCTTGCGCGGCCCATTCGGCGAGGCGAAAGGCGGGAATGCGCTTGGCCATCGCAGTTCCATCCACCGGCGGCAGAGAGACAGTGATGATTCGCGTCGGTCTCCATGCCCCAATCTCCGGGATTCGCGCGAGCATTTCGTTGGCCGCCGCATAGTCGACTTGTCCCGCATTGCCGAAGCGACCGGCCCAGGAGCCAACCAGCGCGAAGACCTGGGGAGGATTCGCCGACAAGCCGTCCAAGAGGTTGAGCGCACCGCCGACTTTTGTCTGCAACACCGCCTCGACTTGCGCCAAGTCTTTGCGCTCCACTGCAGAATCGGAGAGCACCCCAGCTGCGTGAAGGACTGCATCGACGCGCTGCCCCTCGCAGGCGAGGTAAACCGCGGCGCGATCGCGAAGGTCGACGGCGCGATATGTCGCAGCCTTGGCTCCTGCAGCCAGCAAGGCGTTGCAGACTGCGGCGCTGGTGTCGCTCGGAGCGCTTGAACCCCAGAGCGAGAACCGGCCTCCGCGCAAGTGTTTGGCAAGTCCGAGGGCAAAGCTGGCTCCCAGTCCGCGGACGCCGCCGGTCACCAAAATGGTGCTGTCCGCGTCGAGCTTCGAAATCGCATCAGCGGAGATTGGTTCTTTCAAGAGACTGACAGCGACGCGCCCATCGGCGGTGAGTCCAATCTCCGCTGCGCGGTCGGCAGAGAGCAGTTCGTCGACGAGCGCTTGGGCGATCGCGTCTTTGTCGAGTGAAAGGTCGACGTCTACGCACTTCACAGCGACGTCGTCCCATTCCTTGGCGAGGGACTTTGCGAATCCATGAAGTCCGACGAGGCCGAGTTGTTCTCGGAGCAAGCCGGTAAGCCCAAACTGTCCTCCCAGCCCAGTGACGATGAGAAGCGATTCCGTCCTCTCCCGAGGGAGTCGTCGCACAAGTCCCAGCAGGCGTTCCGTCGGAGCATGAAATGAAGCTTGGGAGTCGACGTCTGCAAGGTGCACGATGTGGCCGAAGTTCCCCGGTGTGTCGATTGCACCGAGCGTGGCAGCGATGCCTCGGCTTGCGAGCTGCGCGACGACCGCTTCTGCAATGCCTCGGGAATCCTCGGTCACGAGAACGGGTTGCTCGACAGCAGAAACCAGTTCCGCAAATTGGCGTAAGGGAGAGGGGAATACGTAGGGGCGATACCGCTCCAATGGCGCAGACGCTGGCGCAAGCTTCTGTGGTTCGGAGACCTCTGGGGTGCCGAGGCGTTGGGCAACATAATCGATGACCTCGCCGATAGTGGTCGTCTTGCGAAAGAGATCTCGGGGCAGTCCCCCGACGGCGGGCCAAGCTTTCCCGATATCGCCGTCGAGCTCCACCAACATCAAGGAGTCAAATCCCAACTCCCCCACCAGCGTCTGTTCGGAGCGCAAGTTCTCGGCGCTGAACGCGGAAATCCGAGCGACAGAGGCAAAGACCTTTTCCGGAATATCGCTCTTCAGGGCATTGCTCGGCGAAGAAACGAGGTTCGCGACACTCTCGAGAAGGCCTCCGATGGACAGCTCCGGAGCGGCTGCCGCTGGAGCTTCTGGACTGGCGAACGCCGCTGCCGTCTTGACGGATGCAAAATCGCCGAGGAGGGCGGCCTCGCTAGAGGGGAGTCCATGCGCCCTGAGCGCTTCTGCCTGTTTGAGAAAGACTTGCGCCTGCTGCTGAAACAACGCGATCAGATTGTCCATTGTTTGGCTCCTCGGTGGTATTGGCCGCACTGGCGTCCTCGCGGGCTGCGCGTACGGCGTAGGAGCGACGGGACCGCGCTCGATAATCCAATATTTCTGGGTTTCCAGGGGGCTGGGAGGAAGAGTCGCT
This sequence comes from Myxococcaceae bacterium, assembly GCA_041739845.1. GTDB lineage: Bacteria > Myxococcota > Myxococcia > Myxococcales > Myxococcaceae > JBGSMZ01. The sequence continues at coordinate 9,068 of JBGSMZ010000159.1, read as the reverse complement.
CGCGCAGCACCAGTGAGCGCGTGCACGTCGTCGGTGGCACCGAGCATCCAAAGCGTGCCGACGGTTTCGAGGAGCTGCGCACCGTGCTCATCGCCTTCGCCGCCGCCCAAGCTCAAGAACTCGGTGGGGTCGCTGGCTCGCATCGCACGTGCGAACGCCAGCAGCGCAGAGCCAGGGCCGACTTGCACATACACGTTGGCTCCCGCGAGCTGACACGCCGCAAGCGCGTCGAAGAAGCGAACCTGGGAAGTCCCGTGGTGTGCCCACACTTCGCGCAACGAATCTGGGGTTTCGTAAGGTGCAGCAGTGATGCAAGAAATAACCGGAGTGGCGGGCGCGTGAAGTCGGGCCCGAGCGATGAGCGCCGGCATCGAATCGTCCACTGGCGCCATCAGAGGTGAATGAAAGGCGTGAGACACTTCGAGGCGGGTGCAGGTGAATCCTCGTGACCGCAACCGCTCTTCGGCTTCGGCAACGCCACCGTGACTCCCGGAGATGACCGTTTGCAGTGCATGGTTGTGGTTGGCGACGACCACGTCTCTGATCTCTCCGAGGATTTCGCGCACTTGCTCGGCGGAAGCCCGGACCGCGCTCATGGTCCCCGAATCTTCCAGCTGGAGCGCGCTCATCGCGGCGCCGCGCGCAGCCACGAGCTTCACCGCATCCTCGTCGGACACCATGCCTCCGACAGAAGCTGCGACAAAATCGCCGAGCGAGTGTCCGAGGCAGAATGACGGCTTCACACCCACAGCGGACAAGAACTCCGCCAGGCTCAAATCGAGTGCCGCAAGCGCGGGTTGGCACACCTCGGTCCTGGTGAGGTTCGCTTGCGCCTCGGCGTCGGCGACGTCCGGATAGAGGGCCTTTTCTATCTGTACTCCGGTCGCCGCGCTGGCGGCGGCAGCCAATCGCTCGAAGGACCTTCGCAGCTCGGTCCAACGCGCCATGGCGCCAGCAAAGAGGCCAGTGCGCTGTGCCCCTTGGCCAGGGAAGAGAAATGCGACCTTCGGTTTTTCAGCGCTTAAAGTTCGACCCTGCGTCTCGCCGCGAGCAATAGCACCGAGCTTCGCGAGGGTATCCGCGTGCGTCGACGCGACAAAGGCGGCTCTGACCGCACCGGCGCTTCGTCGCGCGAGGGTGGCGGCGACTTCCGAGGGCTGCAGCTGTTCCGCTGCAATCTCCGCTGCCAGTGCGCCCGCGTATTCTCGGAGCAAAGCCTGCGAGGGAGCGGAGACGACAAAGAGTTCGGGGCCGCTCTCTCCGAGTTTTGCTTCTGCGAGGGGGGGCGCTTCTTCAAGGAGGATATGGGCGTTGGTTCCTCCAAACCCGAAACTTGAGACGGCGGCGCGTCGCGGTCCGCCTTCGAGCGTGGGCCAGGCGCAGGCCTCTTCGGCAAGCTTGAAGGGTGAATGCGCGAGGTCGAGGTCCGGATTCGGATTCGAGGCGCTTGGCTGAGGGGGTATTATCCCATGGCTGATCGCGAGGCAGGCCTTGATGAACCCCGCAACACCGGCGGCGGACATCGTGTGTCCAATGTTGGCCTTGATGCTCCCGAGATAGCAATGCGGCGTCGCAAGCTCTTTTCCCGCCTTCTCGCGGAAGAACTCTTTGAGTGCGTCGACCTCCACTTTGTCGCCGACGGTGGTGGCAGTCCCATGTCCCTCCAAAAAACCGATGGACTCCACCGGAAAGTCCACATGGCGATGGGCGCGGGACATCACTTCCTTCTGGCCCTGCACGCGGGGAGTCATGGGGCCGACTCCCTTCCCATCGTTGTTGCTCCCAGAGCCGCGAATAACCGCGTAGATATTGTCCCGATCTCTCACCGCGTCATCAAGGCGCTTGAGCACCACCATTCCAATGCCTTCGCCCATGACAAAGCCGTCCGCAGCTGCGTCAAAGGGACGGCAAGCGTTGCTCCTTGAAATAGCGCCGATACGCGAGAATCCGATCTGGTTGTCGGGACTTAAATTGACGTAGACCCCCCCGGCCAAAGCCAAGTGAATCTCCCTCGCGCGCAGGTGCATCACGGCTTCGTGAATCGCCACCAACGCTGAGCTGCAGGCCGCATCGATTTGGATCGCTGGCCCGCCCAGGTCAAACGTTTGCGATACTCCGCAGGCGAGCATGTTGAGGAGTGCCCCGGAGACGCTGAAAGTGCGCATCGGTGCGAGCCCAGCCATAGAGCAAAGGGCGGAATCGGCGGCTTCTCCTAGGGGAGTCGGGCCAAACTCGCCAGCGATGAGCTGGCGGATTCGATGGCGCGCCGTGGCCAACTCTTTGTATTCGCTGACCGATGCGCCGACGAAAACACCGGTATTTGCGCGGTCGTAGGGCCGGGTGTCGTAGCCTGCGTCTTGAAGCGCTTGCCGCGAGATTTCAATGGCAAGGCGCTGCTGTGGGTCCATGACTTGGACCCGCCGCGGCGGGATGCCGTAGTGAAGCGCAGCAAACTCGTCGATACCTTTGATGAAGGCAGCGCGCGTCGCGTAGGTCTTATCTGGGGCCCGGACATCCTGGGTGTCGAGGAACTGCGAGTGCGTCCAGCGCGCATCGCCAATGTCTTCAAAAGCGACCTCCCCAGTGGCGATCAGGTGCCACATCGCCGGCAGGTCAGGCGCGTGTGGGAAGCGGCAGGCCATCCCAATGACGGCGATGGGCGCAGGCTCGGTGGATTTGAGGGTCACGGTGCGGTGCCTAGGGGGAGCCTGCCGCGGGGAAGGTCACGCGCGTCCCCTCCGGAACCAGGCGTTGAATGAGGGCGCCCAAGTCACCGACGGTTCGCACACTGGCGAGTTCGTCATCCGGGAGGCGAATCTGAACCCGCTCTTCGACGATGCTGACGAGCTCCATGATCGCCACCGAATCGAGTCCTATTCCGGCGATGACAGTCGATGCATCGACGGGGGAAATGGCCTTCCCGTACGCTTCGAAGGCCGCCTGGGAGAAAAGCTTTGGAAAATCGATCGTCGTCATGGTGGTTCCTCAGGTCTCCGTCGCCTTGTCGCCAAAAAGCGTGCGCAGCAGGCGCTTGGCTTGGAAGCGTGCACGGCCCAGCAGCGACAGCATGAAATGTTTGGCGAGAAGGAGCTTGGATGCTTGCGACCCGAGCGTTCGATCACCTTCACGGGCGAGGGAGCCATCGAGATACTTGGCGCGGGTCGTTGCCCGCTGGAGTTTGCCGCTCGAGGTCTTGGGGAGAGTGCCCGGTGGACACACCAGCACATCGCCGGTGCCCACTCCGAACGCGAGCGAAATGTGTTCGCGAACTTGTTGCGCGAGCCCTTTGGGGTCGGTGGTCCGAGACTCAAGGGCGATGACCAGTTCCTCGCTTGCTTCTCCCGGTCGAGAGAAGGCCACCGCCGAGCCCTTTCTCACGTCTGGGATGCGCTCGATGGCCCACTCGAAATCCTGGGGCGTGTAATTTCGTCCATGGAGAATCACGAGGTCCTTCTTGCGCCCAGTGATGAACAAATTGCCGTCGACCAAATAGGCCAAATCCCCGGTGTGAAGCCAACCGTCGGCAAAGGTGCGCGCTGTTGCCTCAGGGTCCCGGTAGTAGCCGCTGGCTACCGAAGGACCGCGTAGCCACAGCTCCCCGACCTGTCGGTCCGGGAGTGACTGGCCTTGGGCAGAGAATATTCCGAATTCGTGTTCCGGAAATGCGCCGCCGCAGGAGGGAAATTCTAGTGCGGTGCCCTCCGTCAGTGCACTCGCTGGAGCACTAACCGCCAAGCCCGTGGTTTGGAATGCATTGCGGTCGATGATGTCGGTTGGAAAATGTGCATCGGGACGAATGAAAGCTACCGCAACCGTCGACTCCGCCATCCCATAGACCGTCCGCATCGCCGAGGGCTTCAGTCCACTCGCCGAAAACGCGGAGAGGAACGCCCGGACTGTCGCTGGATTGACGGGTTCTGCCCCGTTTCCAAAGTGCCGCATGCGCGAGAGGTCCCAAGCGGCCCGCTGCTCCGGACGGGTTCGCTTCACCGCAAGCGAGTACGCAAAATTGGGCGCAAAGCTCACCGTTGCCTTGGTGCGGTGAATGGTTTCGAACCATATCGCGGGGTTGCGAAGGAAGCTCAGCGTTGGAATCAACGCGATGTTCGCGCGGTAGATCAACGGAGCAATCAAGAAACCGATAAGTCCCATGTCGTGGTAGAGCGGAAGCCAGGAAACGGAGCTATCGGTCTTTGGATTGAACTCCAGCCCGTATTCGTAGCCAACCAGCATGTTCACGATGATGTTGCCGTGGGTGATGGCAACTCCCTTGGGGGTAGCAGTCGACCCTGACGTGAATTGGAGAAAGCAAATCGTCTCCGGGGTCACCCTTTCAGGAGGCTCATTGGGCGCATCCGCAAGGTTGGTAAAATCATCGCTGCGGAACACGTGTTTGAGGAGCGGAAGTTTGCCAAGCCCGTTCCAAAGCACCGGGGCAAGCCGACTGTCGATGACGGCCGCTGATGCTTGCGCCTTCTTGAGGATCCCCACCAAGGTCTCGAGATAGGTGTCGAGCTTTGCCATCGCCAGCGGCGGGTAGAGCGGTACGGGAACAATGCCCGCCCAAACCGCGGCGAAGAAAGTAGGGACAAAGTCGATTCCGCGAGGGAGAACCATTGCTATCCGGTCTCCAGGTCGAATTCCGCGCGCCCGGAGGAGTGCTGCGCGTCGCAACACCTCCTGGTAGAGCTCGGAATAGGGATAGAACCGCTCGCTTCCGTCGCCTTCGAGAAAGGTGATCCCTCGCACGGTCTCTGTTTCACAGGCCGCAATTGCGTCGATGAGCGTCTGGTAGGAGTGCCAGCGCGATTTCAGAGGGGCGATTTGGCTCATGGCTTTGCCAACAGCGAACTTGCAGGCCGAGAGGGACCGGTCAAGCCCATGAACGGCTGCGTCTCTCTCCTTCTTGCGGTGGGTCCGGGGCCTTTCCAATCACAATTGACGCTCTTATTTCAATAGGTTAGGCGCCAAAAAACCAAGTTCGAGGGGAAAATGCTTGAAGTAACCTACTCATTTGCGAGCATAATATTGCTCACTATTCGCTTTCGCACGGGACGATGTTCCTAATTGCGCGCCCTGCCGAGTCGCCGGGGCGCCCTCGGCGGAGGTCGAGGCGCACCGGTTGCCTCGTTCGAGTGCGCCAAATGCCCAATGGAATTCGCCAAGGGATCCGTCGTTGACCGGGGCAGCGCGTATCATCGATACTCAAGCGCCCCGACGGAACCCTCAACAAGCGAGCAACCAGTCCAATGTCAGCGAACAGCGATGCTACCAACGCCAAAGGATCCGCCGTGAGCCACGGAGAAATTGCGGTGTCCCCCGTAGTGACACCAGGAGAGAAACGCGAATTCATCGAATTTCAGTACGAGGCGAACCGTCCGTTTCCTGCATTTGTGCCGCCGCTCGTGATGGACCGAAAGGACGTCCTCAATCCCAAGAAGAATCCCTGGTTTGCATTTGGAATCGCGCAACTCTTTCTGGCCCGCCTGCACGGAAAGGTCGTGGGAAGGATCGCTGCCATTGAAGATCCTCGGTACAATGCGTTCCATGGAGTTCGCTACGCATGGTTTGGGTTTTTCGAGTGCGTCGAGGACGCTCGCGTCGCCAGTGCACTCTTGAAAACGGTTGAGGACTGGGCGCGAGTTCGCGGACTGAGCGAAGTCTTGGGTCCAGCGAATTTTAGCTCCAACACGGATTGGGGGATGCTCGTAGATTCCTTCGATCGCGCCCCGCTGATGTTGATGCCCTACAATCCTCCCTATTATCCGGCGCTGGTAGAGGCCTGTGGCTTCACCAAGAGCAAGGACCTCTGGGCTTGGGATATCGATTTGGCCGCGCCACCTCCGGAGAAAGTCGTTCGCGTCGCGAGAAAAATGCAAGAGCGCGAGGGCATCGCAATTCGCCGCGTCAATCTCAAGGACTGGCCCAACGAGGTGAGAAGGTTCCGAGAGATTTACAATGCTGCCTGGGAAAAGAACTGGGGATTCGTACCGACCACCGAACGTGAGTTTGCGCACATGGGGAAGGACCTGAAGCTCGTGGTCAAACCAGAACTCGCGTTCGTGGCAGAGGTTGAAAGCCAACCCGTCGCCTTCTCGCTGACGCTCCCGGATGCGAATCCGGCTTTCAAGAAGGCAAATGGCTACCTCACCACGCTTGGACTCCCCATTGGCTTGGTTCGAATGCTTCTGGAACTCCGACGCTTCAAAGGAGGTCGCTTGATGGCGCTTGGAGTTCGTCGCGAATTCCGACGTCGCGGTCTCGATTCGCTGCTGGTCCTCGAGACCTTCTTGGCCGCTCAACGGCTGGGGCTTCAGTACGCAGAAGTGAGTTGGACGCTCGAAGACAACGACATGGTCAATCGCGTCATCGAAGTCTTTGGCGGCAAGCGCAGCAAGACCTACCGGATCTATGGCAAGCACCTCGACGCGACCGCGGTAGCGCAAGCTTAATGGCGGGCTCCCCGAAGCCAAGAGCGATGGCGGTTCGCACCGACGGCATCGAAGTGGTCGTCGCGGACACGCCGTTCTTGATGGATCAATTCATCAAGTTTCAATTGGCAGTGTACGCAGGAAACCCCTTCTTTGTGCCACCGATTGTTGCTGAGAGGCGCGAGTTTCTCGATGCAAAGTGCAATCCGTTTTTTGACGATGCAACAGCGGTCTTCTTTCTTGCTCGCAGGAGCGGGATCGTTGCGGCGACCATCGCCGTATCCGTTGACCACCGCTACAACCGCTTCCATGGAACGAGTGACGCGGCGGTCGGCTACTTTGAGTCGCGCAATGACTTAAGCCTCGCGGTGGCGTTGTTCTCTGCGGCCCAGCGGTGGGCGGCTACTCAGGGAATGCGGCGCCTCATCGGCCCTATCAACTTCGCGCTCCACTACGATTGCGGGCTGCTCGTCGACGGCTTCGATCGCATTCCTTCGATGATGACGACTTACAACCCGCCCTACTATGCGAACCTGTTCGAAGAGGCAGGATTTGTGCGCGACAGAGAACTCTTCACCTACGAATTTCTCTCGACGCAGCAGCTCCCGGCGCAGGTATTGCGCGTTGCCGAAAGAGTCCGTCAATCCGGTGTGGTGCGGGTGCGACCATTGAACAGTACCAATCCGGACGCAGACTTAGACAGCGTTCGGATCGTCTTCGAAAGCCAGCTCAAACGCGGACAAGGATTCGCCCCACCGACAAAAAGGGAATTAGAAGCGATCCTCCACCGACTCCGGCCCATGCTCCTGTTTCGCCCTGAGCTTTCCCTGGTCGCCGAGGCCGAGGGAGAACCGGTTGGCTTCATGATTACGCTGCCCGACGCAAACCTTGCTTTGAAAAGAGCCCGCGGGCGCCTCTTCCCGCTTGGGCTCTTGCGGTTGGTGTGGGCAGCTCGCAACATCGATCGGTTGCGCGTGCTGTTCTTTGCGACGCGCGCTGGCTGGCAACGCCGTGGTGTCGACGCACTCCTCGTCGAGGAAACGCACCGGCGAGCGGTTCGCTACGGCTATGCGTCGGCGGAACTTGGCTGGGTGTTCGATAACGACGTCACCATGAATCGTCGAATCCTTGCGACTGGCGCCCATCGAATCAAGACCCATCGCCTCTATGAACGGCGAATCCAATGAAGCGGCTGCGCATCAACGACCGCAAATCCAAAGGGTTAGCTGGCTCGCACCGAAAGATAAAAAATCTTTAAGAGAAACTCGTGCGGGCCGGTGTGCATTGTACGTAAGAAACTGCACGTGATAGAAGCTCCACTCGACTCATTCATTTCTTAGAAATCAAACCATCGGAGAATTTATGAAGCGCATCCTGAATGCCACTGCCGTCCTCGGCGCAGCCGCCCTGCTCTGTGTCCCAGCCGTATCGCATGCCTGCGGCGACAAGAAGGAAACGGCTTCAATGTCGTCTTCCTCCCCACGCATGGTCACCGTCGCCGACGTCGCGCAGATGCGCTCCAGCGGAAAGCTCGTACCCGTGGACGCCAATGGCCCTGACACCCGCACTACCCAGGGCGTGATCCCAGGAGCTGTGCTTCTGACTTCTTCTTCTTCCTACGCGCTTTCGGAACTCCCCTCTGACAAGGCGTCACGCCTCGTTTTCTACTGTGCGAACACCAAATGCACGGCCTCGGACACGGCAGCCAAGCGCGCACTGACCAACGGCTACACCGATGTCTCGGTGCTTCCGGCCGGTATCAAAGGCTGGAAAGCTGCCGGACAGCCAGTCGCTCGCTCCAACAACAGCTAAATTGGCTCTGACAATCGAAGCGGCGCTCCGGCTACACCGAGCGCCGCTTTTTTGTGCCTTGAAAGCGCCCGTTCGGCCATGAGCGCGCCAGTTTTGCCGCTTTCAACAGGGCACTGGCCATCGGGTCGGAATCGGCACAAGAGGACCCGGCGATATCATACGCTACCCCATGGTCCGGAGAGGTCCTCGGAAGCGACAGTCCGAGCGTGACGTTGACGGTGCGCTTAAAGTCGAGCGCTTTGACGACCACAAGTGCTTGATCGTGGAACATGGCCAACGCCACGTCGAACTCGTAGCCTTTGGCGTTGCGGGCAAACAGTCCGTCAGCGGGCCAAGGTCCAGTGGCATGAATTCCCGCGCGCCGCGCCCGCGCAATCGCTGGAGCGATGATTCGCTCCTCCTCAGTGCCACCGAAACCACCTTCGCCGGCGTGGGGGTTGAGGCCGCAAACAGCGATGTTCGGTCGCCGTTGCAGCTGGGCGCCGAAATCGCGATCGAGAATGGAGAGAGCGCGAACAATGCGTGGAATCGAAAGGCGGGTCGCTACGGATCGCAACGGGATATGGTTGGTGACGAGCGCCACCTTCAGTTTTGGCCCGTCCATCAGCATCAGGGGAGACCCTCCAAGCTGGGCGCCCAGAATTTCTGTGTGTCCCATGAAAGGGATTCCAGAGCGACTCACGGTTCCTTTCGAAATGGGAGCCGTACAGAGAGCGTCCACCTCGCCGCGCTTGGCGGCCTCGATAGCCGCCTGAAAATAAGCGAATTGCGCTCTTCCACCCGCGCGCGAGGGGTGCCCCGGCCGGCGGTCCCGAGGGGCAAGGT
>JBGSMZ010000120.1:0-16049 GCA_041739845.1 Myxococcaceae bacterium | reverse complement strand
GTCGGAAGCGCCGCCGGCAAGGCCGCCGACGCCACCGGCAAGGCCGCCGGTGCTGCGACTGGGGCAGTTGGCAATGCAGCCGGGAAGGCCGCTGATGCCGTCGGAAATACAGCGAACAAGGCTACGAACGCCGTCGGTGACGCCGCGCTGAAGGCAAAGGATTCGGCAGGACACATGAAGGACAAGGCAAAGACGAAAATCGAGAACAAACTCGACGACATCGTCAAGTAAGCGCCTTACGTCGCATCGCAAAGCAAAGGGCCGCTCCCCGCTTTCGGGACGCGGCCCTTTTGCTTTGGCGAAGGAGTGTGGAACATCACGTGCATGGCTCCTCGGCGGGGAGAATCGATGCTCGCACGGGTGCGTTCCGGAGTTCTCATCGGCGTCGATGCGTTTCTTGTGGATGTCGAAGTCGACATGGCACTCGGAATGCCATTCTTCAGCGTCGTAGGGCTTCCCGATGCAGCGGTCCGCGAATCGAAAGTACGCGTGCTCTCCGCGATAAAAAATTCAGGGTTCGCGCTGCCACAAAAGCGCATCACTGTAAGCTTAGCGCCCGCCGACGTTCGAAAAGAAGGAACTACCTTCGATTTGCCAATTGCCTTGAGCGTGCTTGCGGCAGGCAAATTCCTTCATGCGAGCACGCTCTCCCATTGGCTCGTGGGTGGAGAACTCTCTCTAGACGGGACGCTTCGTCCGATCCGCGGTGCGCTTCCACTCGCGATAGCGGCCCGCGACGCCGGGTTTCGTGGAATCATCCTCCCTCAGGGAAACGCTTCGGAGGCAGCCCTCGTCGACCGCATCGAAGTAATCGCCGCGACGACCCTGCTGCAAGCGTTCAAGCACCTCACCGCTGAAGAAATGCTTCCCCCCGCGGCTCGCGCACACGCACCGGCGCAGACCCATAGCACCCACGGCGACATGGCGGAGGTCCGTGGGCAGGGAGACGTGAAGGCGGCACTCGAGGTCGCGGCCGCTGGTGGCCACAACCTGCTCATGTCCGGGCCGCCCGGTTCAGGCAAGACGATGCTCGCGCGGCGGCTAGCGACAATTCTCCCGGCCATGACCTTTGAAGAAGCGCTGGAAGTCACCAAGATCCATTCAGCGCTCGGCCTCCTACGCGAGGGATCAGGGGTGGTTGCCGAACGCCCTTTTCGCGCTCCTCACCACACCATCTCCAATGCCGGATTGGTAGGTGGCGGGCCGACGGCGCGCCCTGGAGAACTGTCGCTTGCTCATTGTGGCGTGCTCTTCCTCGATGAGCTTCCCGAGTTTCGGCGCCACGTCTTGGAAGTCTTGCGCCAGCCTCTCGAAGAGGGACGGGTTCGGTTGGCGCGCGCGAACGCGCATGTGAGCTATCGATGCCAAGTGATGCTCGTCGCTGCGATGAACCCCTGCCCTTGTGGTTTTGCGGGAGTGTCCAGCAGGACGTGCACTTGTTCCCCGCACCGCATCGCCGAGTATCGCGCACGAATCTCAGGACCGCTCGTCGACCGCATCGACATCACACTGGAGACACGGCCGGTAGACATCCGCGCAATCGTTCGACTCGAATCGAGAGAGCGACCGTCCGTTTGGTATCGCTCACGCGTCGAAGCCGCTCGGGAACGGCAGCGCGCTCGATTTGTCGCGACGCCAGAGATTCACTGCAATGCCCAAATGACGAACGGGCAGGTCGCAACCTTTTGCAAGACCTCTTCGCGAAGCGAAGAGCAACTCGGACGCGCTGTTGCCCGCTTCGGCCTCACTGCACGCGCTCATGACCGAATCCTTCGCTTGGCGCGCACCCGCGCCGATCTCGAAGGCCATGCGTCGTTGGAGGAAGACGATGTCTCCTTTGCCATCGCCTGCAGGCAACTAGATCGCCGAGAGGCTTCCAGCGAGTCGATTCAACGCTTCGCGTGACACAGCGGATGCGTCTCCTGAAACCGCGCTAGAGGACGCTCCCGAACCCACGCATCCGCAGCGCTTCGACGGCACGGCGTACGTCCTGAGAGCGGTTTTTCGGAATCACGAGCACCGCGTCACCGGCGTCGACGACCACGACATCGCGCATCCCGACCACGACCACGGGGCGGTCGCGAGCGATGACCACGCAACCTTCCAAATCGAGACCGACAGCGCCCTTTCCTTGAAGCAAGTTGCCGGCTCGATCGGTCCCCAAGGCTCCAGGAAGAGCTTCGAAGCTCCCCAAGTCACTCCACCCGCAGTTACAGGCGACGACATCGACGTTCCGCGCCTTTTCCATCACTCCAAAGTCGATGCTGATCGGTTGCATCTTGGAGAACGCGCGCTTGACCTTCGCCGCGTTTGGCCAGGCAGCGCGAAGCGGTTCCAGCACCTGAGGGAGGTGCGTCGCCATCGCCGCAATCATCGTTCGTGCGGCGAACACAAAAATCCCCGCGTTCCAGAGGTAGTTACCCTCCGCGACATAGGACGCAGCCTTCGCGCGATCCGGCTTCTCGACGAAGGCTTCGACTGCTCGCGCACCCAAACCGGGGGCAGCGCGGATGTATCCAAAGCCTGTGTCTGGCCGCGTAGGCGGAATTCCCAGAGTGACGATTCGCTCATTCAAAGCCGCCTTGAGTGCCACTTCGATGCCCCGGCGGAAAGCTTTCGGGTCTGCGATGTGCTGGTCAGAAGCCAGGACGACGATGCGACCCGAAGGATCCCTTCGAAGGACTTCCAGCGCTGCGAGTGCGATGGCAGGTGCAGTATTTCTGGGTGCCGGTTCCACGAGAACGTTGCCTGCGGGGATGCCTTTCAGTGCTTTCCGAATGGGTCCGGCGTGCGCTGCCCCGCAAACGAAGAGGGTTCGCGAGAGCGGTGCGAGCCCCTGAAGGCGATCCACCGCTTCCTTCAGAAGCGGCTTCCGGCTTGCCAACGCAAGAAATTGCTTCGGCCGAGCGGTCCGCGAGAGCGGCCAAAATCGCGTCCCGCTTCCTCCAGCTAGAATGACGCCGTAGACGCGGCCCATTAGCTACTCCGGTGGCGAGGGTTTCGCAGCGAGCGCAGGCTCTTTGCGTTCGTACTGCGCTGTGCCTGAAGCACGCGCGGCGCGCTCTTTGGCCCAGGCTGCAACTGCGGGAAGTACCGAGAGGACGATGATGCCGCCGACAATGAGCTCGATGTGTCTTCGCACAAACGCGAATTGTCCCAAGAGGTAGCCGGCCGATACCATCGAGATCACCCACGCCGCAGCACCCACGATGTTGAACGTTGCGAACCGCCGATAGGGCATCTTGGCAACGCCCGCCACGACAGGGACAAACGTCCTGACGATCGGCATGAATCGCGCGAGGATAATCGCCTTGCCGCCGTGCCGTTCATAGAACGCTTGGGCGCGGCTCAGGTATTCAGGCTTGAAGAATCGTGACGTCGGGCGATTGAAAATCGCAGGACCAATCTTGGAACCAATCGCGTAGCTGACCGCGTCACCGAGCACCGCTGCCGGAATGAGGAGGAGGAAGAGCACTCCGAGCTGGAGGTCCCCCTTGCCCGCGTAGAGGCCCGCCATGAAAAGGAGCGAGTCCCCCGGGAGAAAGAACACGAACGCTCCCGTTTCAAGAAAGATGATGAGCGTGAGGCCAGGATAGCCGGCCCACGCAACAATTTCCCCAGGGTCGCGAAGCAACCCGACGAGCTTCGAAAGCAGTTCCAAGATTACCTCAGTGAGAAACGATGCCTGCTGCGCTGCCCAATCCTTTGTTCGGCGCGCTGCTAGCCGTCAGTGGTGGGTTCCTTCTCGCCTGCAAGCGTCGCAAACGAAATCGTGGAATACCCCGCGGCGGCGCAGCTAAACATGACGCGCTTCAAGATCGAAAACTTTGCATTCTTGTCGCCTTGGATGTTGACGTTTCCCTTAAAGGCACTCAAGTCATTGGCGGCTGCGTGGAGGTTTTCATACTGCATGCGCATTTCGCGCAGTTTCTCTTCCAGGGTCGGAATGTTCAGATAGGCATCTCGCGTGAGGTCGTCGATTCGTCCAAGCAGAAACCCCGAAACAAGAACCTCCTGCTTGGAGATGACGATAACGGGCGCGGGAATGAGTTCTTGGGTGTTCGCGGCTACTGGCAATTGCACATCGTTCGACATCGAAAGAATTTCCCCAGTCGCTGAAAAGTTGGCGACGAGAAAAAGCACCAAAATGACGAACATGTCGACCAATGGGGTTACGTTGAGGTCCGCGTAGACTGTCTTGTAGCCGCTCGCGTGGCTAAACATCTTCATCGACGCCAATCGCGGACTCAGGTGATGGGTGGGTTCAACAATCGCCATGGAAGGGCCTCACCCGCTCGCTGGGGAAACTGCAATTGCGCCAAAGCCGTTGCCGGTGCAGGTGTCGATCACGCGCACCAAATCGTCGTAGCGAACCGAGTCCTCCGCGGTCACCGTAAGCGCCGTCTGTGTTGGCTCCTGACTCTTGACTTCTTTGAGTCGCGCCGCAAGCAGCGTGACGTCCATCTTCTGCTTTTCGTCTCGAGTGATTTGGATGGGGTCAAATGGCTGTCCTCCAAAACTGATAGTCATTGACGCCTCGCGCAGGAGGATTGCAACTGGCTTGAGCTGCTCCGTAGGCTGAGCCTGGTCTTGGCTCGCCGCTTGGCCGGACTGAGAGACTTGGAGTGCGCCAACCTGTGTCCACACAGCGGACATGACCAAAAATGCGATAGTTACGGCCATCAGGTCGATGAAGGGCACCAAGTTGATGGCCGAATCCAGGGGCTTCTTCCCCCCGCCACCACCGCCGCCGAGATCCATTCCTCCTGCCATGCGTTTTGTCTCCGAGCGACGCTGGGCCAATGGCCCAGCACCAGCGCGTTCCTACATTGAAAGTGGTCAGCCTTCTGCCATCTCTTGCTGGGCCGACACCTGCAGATTGTGGAACTTGTCTTTGTTTTGGACGATCAAGTTCAACACCGAAACGGAAGATTCGTTGATGTCGTTGATCATTCCTTGGGTACGTCCATTGAGGATCGAGAAGAACACCAGTAGTGGAATGGCGACCCAAAGTCCAAATCGGGTGCAGTTCATTGCTTCGCCGATGGCTCCCGCGAGGATTGTCGCGCGATCCGCAGGGGCCGCGTGGGCAACCGCCTTGAAGGAGTCGATAAGTCCGGAAACCGTGCCCAAGAGCCCTGCGAGCATCGCTGCGTTTCCGAGCATTGCGAGGTAGCCGGTGCGCGCCTCGAGCTTTGGCGTTTCACGGAGCGACGCTTCATCCAATGCGGACTGAACCTCTTCTTCCCCTTTGGGGACGTTGATGAGTCCAGCCTTGATCACGGAGGTGAGCGGAGTCTTCTTCTGCCCGGTCACGTAGTTGATGGCCTTGTCGAGGTCGCCTTCGTAGATCGGCCGGCGCATGCCCTTCACGAACCCTTCCTTGTTAAAAGAGGCCTTGAAGAACAAGTAGAAGGATCGCTCGATGACGATCGCGAGTCCTACCACTCCAAAGAGCGCGATGGGGTACATCCCCCAGCCGCCTTCTGTCCATGCCGCGGCGATGGATGCGAAAAATCCTTCTCCGCCTCCGCTTGCGGCCACTGCCATTCTGCCAACTTGGAATACCAGCATGCGCTATTTTCTCCTCGGTCGAAATTCGTTTGCAGATGCGTAAACTGCTGTGGCTGCGATCGCCGCTCGCGCGTTAACCGATCGCGTTATCTGCCTTAAATCTCCTATTGGAAGGAGAATTTCGGCTGAGTTTGCTTCCCTGTCAAGGTAGACGTCTGAATCCATCGCGAAATGCGGCGAAGGGCCGCAAATACGCTGCTTTCCGCTAAACCTGCCCAAAGACGCGCTCAAAGATTGAATCAACGTGCTCAAGTTCTCCCCCGGACCGAAAAATTTCGGAGATTTCCGCGGGTGAAATAACGGTCGCGAGCTGCGGGTCATCCGCGAGTGCATCTTGGAAGCTCGTACCCTTATCTAGGTAGCGCATCGCACTCCGCTGAACCACAGAATATGCCTGCTGGCGCTCCATTCCGCGACGCGCGAGTTCTAACAGGATGCGCTGACTGTGCACTATTCCCCCTAGGGCACCCAGGTTGGAAGCCATCCTCGCCGGATCCACGATCAGCCCGCCTATGACGCCAGCGAAGCGGTGCAACATGAAGTCGCAGACTATCGTCGCGTCTGGACCGATGACGCGCTCCACTGACGAATGGCTGATATCGCGTTCGTGCCACAATGCGACGCTCTCCATCGCGGCCAGCGCGTACCCGCGGAGAAGCCGAGCCAATCCACTGACATTTTCAGAGAGCACGGGGTTGCGTTTGTGCGGCATCGCCGAAGACCCCCTTTGGCCTTTGCCAAAGGGTTCCTGAACCTCTCGCACCTCGGTGCGCTGGAGGTGCCGTATTTCCGTCGCAAACTTCTCGACGCTCGACCCTACGAGCGCAATGGCGGTGAAGAATTCGGCGTGCCGATCCCGCTGGATGATTTGGTTCGATGCGGGCGCAGCCAGGAGTCCTAGCGCGTCCATCGCCAGGGCTTCGACCCGAGGCGGGAGATGCGCGAAAGTCCCAACGGCCCCCGAAAGCTTTCCCACCGCGATGCATCGACGCGCATTGCGCAGGCGCAGGCTGCTGCGACCGAGTTCATCATACCAAATGGCCAGCTTGAGACCGAAGGTCGTGGGTTCTGCGTGGATTCCATGGGTGCGGCCGACGATGCGTGTGCGCTTGTGAGCGAACGCTTGTCGCTTCACCGCTTCCCGAAGCACTTCGACGCCGTCGATGAGGAGGTCCGCGGCGTCTCGAAGGGTCAATGCCAGCGCGGTGTCGACCACGTCGCTTGAGGTCATGCCCCAATGCAACCAACGGGCGGAAGGGCCGATGCGTTCTTCCATCAAGGTGAGAAACGCAATGACGTCGTGCTGGGTCACCTTCTCGATTTCCTCGACGCGAGCCACATCCGCTGCGCTGAAGGACCCGGCGCGCGCGCGGCAAGCTTCCAAGGCTTCGCGAGGCGCAATTCCCACATCGGCCATTCCTTGAAGCGCTGCGAGCTCTACGTCGCGCCAACGCGAAAGCCGAGCTTCTGAGGACCACAGGGCCACCATTTCCGGACGGGCATAGCGAGGAATCATTGCGGCCCGTCGTTAGCGAGAACCCTGCGCATCTTCAACTTCCGCTACCGGTCGAACCAAATCCACCGCTGCCGCGAGCAGTCGCTTCGAGCGACGCCACCTCGTTCCAGGCGACCAGCGCATGGCCGGCCACTACCAACTGCGCGATGCGGTCCCCTCGCGAAATGGTCGCCGGGATGTGGGAGAGATTCACCAAGAGCGCGCAAATTTCGCCGCGATAGTCAGAGTCGATAGTCCCCGGAGCATTGAGACACGTGATCCCCTGCTTGAGAGCGAGGCCCGAACGCGGCCGGATTTGGGCTTCGTAGCCGCGCGGCAGGGCCACGGCGACACCGGTCGGAATGAGTCGCCGTTCAAGGCTGGCGAGAACAACGGGTTCGTTGATGTCGGCGACCAAGTCCATACCGGCAGCGCCTTCGGTTTGGTACTTTGGTACTGGCAGCTCCGACGGCCGGAGACGAACGATGGGTACGGAAATGGGTTGGGCGACCATGGCAGCGACCTACTACGACAGCGCCTCGGGAAACGACGCAATCTCGACGCCATTGGGAACGGCTCGGAGGATATCTCTCACCGGAACTGGCGCCCCAACCGTCGTGTAGAATGACGGCCCTACGCGCGTGCGGGTCGCCTTGAGCGGATACTCAGAAGCGTGGTCGCGAAACCAACCGCGTACCGCCTCCAAATGCAGCAGGTGGACCTCGCGGAAGGCAAAGAGGACGTACAAGTAGATGTGCGCCGTCGAATAGAGGAAACACCCCGGTGTGTTGCGCTCCGCGTTGCTCAATAATTCGAAAAAATAGCGCGCCGGCTTTCGTCCGTACCGATCTCCCTTCACCTCGATGCTCAAGAGCGCTGCGCCGGGCCGGTCCCAAAGGAGGTCGATGCCACGCCTCCGAAACCGCGGATCGTCCTGCACATCGTGCACCAGGCTCTTCGGTGCTTTGGCGAGAAGGATCTGCGTGGCGATCTCAACAGCGCGTTGCGCCGTTCGAGCGACACCATGAATCGTGTAAGCGCGCACGCGCCTCAGCTCTCGGCTTGGGACTCGGCTGCGGACGAAGGAACCGGCTCTGCGCCGACAGCGTGAAATCCTCCATCGACGCGGATGAGTTCCCCAGTCGTCATCGGCATCCAGTCCGAGAGCACCGCACACACGGTGCGGGCCACGGCCTCGCCGGCCGATGGGTCCCGGGAATTCCAACCCAGTGGAGCCTGCCGTCCCCAGCGCTCTTCCAGGTGATGAAAACCGGGGATTCCTTTGGCGGCAATCGTCGCGATGGGCCCTGCGGCCACCGCGTTGACGCGAATCTTCTGGCTCCCCAAATCGCGCGCCAGATAGCGAACCGTCGCTTCGAGGCCGGCTTTGCACACCCCCATCCAATCGTAGAGGGGCCAGGCATTGGTCGAGTTGTCGAAATCGAGCGCGACGATGCTTCCCCCCTCCGTGAAGAGCGGCGCCAAAGAGGCTGCCAGCTCCTTGAGTGAAAAAGTAGAAACGCGAAATGCTTGCTGCACCGATTCCCAAGGGGCAGTCAGGAATCGGTTTCCAAGGGCATCTGCGGGAGCGTACGCAATCGCGTGGAGAATGCCGTCCAAGCGGCCCCATCGATCGGCGATCGCCTTTTTCAGTTCCACGAAGTGCGCTGGATTGGTGACATCGAGTTCAAGCACTTCCGGTACCGGGCTGAGGCGCTTCGCCATCCGCTGCGTCAAAGACATCGGGCGCCCAAAACTGGTCAGCAGGACTTCCGCACCTTCCGATTGCGCAATGCGCGCGACCGCGTAGGCAAGCGACTGTTGGGTAAGGACGCCGGTGACGAGTATTTTCTTTCCCTGAAGCAGCATAGTGGCCTCAATCTAGCTAACTTTCGCGCGCATGGGCAGGTCGCATGTGCGCTCGACAAGTCTGGCCTAGCGGCTCTATTGGGAGCCTTCATGCCAAGCGCCCTCTCACAGCTCTTCGGGAAATGGCTCGTCGTCAAGGTCGGTGGCGAGCTCACCGCCGACCCCGATGCGCTCGCGCGTTCGGTGGGCACTGCCATTCATTCCTGCCTCAAAGCTGGCGCGCGCGTCGCCATGGTTCACGGCGCTGGCCCGCAAGCGACGCTTCTCGCAACCCAGCTTGGACTTCCAACCCACCAAGTCGCGGGCCTGCGGGTTACAGACGAGGCGACACTTCGCCTGATGAAGCTGGCCTACGGGGAGGCTTCGGTTGGAGTTGCCGCCGCGATGCTGCAAGCCAAGGTCCCGGCCATCTGCACTTCGGGCGTTTCGGCAGGGCTCGTGCGCGCGCGCCGTCGCAACCCCGTTTCTGTCGCCGGTATCGAGGGCCCCGTGGACTACGGATTGGTGGGCGACGTGGTCGCAATCGATGTCGCGCTGCTCGAGCGTCTTGCGAATGCTGGAACGGTCCCCGTGTTGAGCTTCCTGGCAGCCGCAGGTGACGGTACCATTCTCAACGTCAATGCGGACAGCGTTGCAGCGCATCTCGCAGCCAGCCTTGGCGCCGCTCGGGTAGCGCTCGTTTCGAACGTGGCTGGCGTCTTGCGAAACCGTAAGGACCCTACCAGTCGCATTCCACGCCTCAGTATCCGTTTGGCTCGCGAACTCCTGGACACCGGAGCAATCCATGGAGGGATGATTCCCAAAGTGGAGGCAGCCCTCGACCTTCTCGCGCGCGGTGTTGGCGCGGTGCACATCGTTGGAAGCGTCCCCGAGCTGTCCCTCTTGGACGAACTCCAAAATCCAGGGAGCCAGGGCACTGTCTTCGTGAACGGTTGACTAGACAGCAAGAATTCCGAGGAGCGCCTTCCCGTAAATGGAAGCGCGCTTGGCTCCAAAATAGGGCATCGCTTCCAATGCCGTGATGGAATCTGGCGGCGCTGCTGCCAATTGCCCAAGAAGTGGATTGGGTAACACGACCGAGGCGGTCACTTTTCGCTTCGCTGCTGCTTCGCTCCGCCAAGCAGTCAAGCGATTCGCACGCTCGCGTTGCTCCGGATCGATGCGCCTCACCGCTGGAGGTTCGGCAAGAGTGCCCGCCTTTTCGTCGGCGACGGCCTTGCGAATCAGTGCCAGGACTTCCTCTCCGTAGCGGGAAACGAAACCGGCCGATACTCCGGCGCGGCGGAGCGCGCGCGCGTCTCCGGGAAGGATACTGGCGATGGCTTGAATGGCCCGATTGGAGAGCATCCGCCCAATCGGTCGATTTTCTTCCTCGCCCCATCGGTGGCGCTCACGGTTGAGTTCCTGCGCCACATGCCACTGCAAACCATGCGAGGCACCGTTGGACGCGCGTGGGCTTTTCTTGAAATGAAAGAGCGCCGCACTGTCCGGGCGCTTCCCCGCTTCGTCGCACATCCGTTCGCAATCGAGACGGACTTCATCGAGAATATCCTGCGCCGCGCAGGCCTCCCGCACCCAGCGCCCAACTTCCAAGAGGTAGCGAACGTCATCCGCAATGTAGCTGATGATTTCCGGGGGAGTTGGGCGCAGGGAAAAGTCTGCTTGTTGTTGTTCCTTCGCGAGGATCACGCCGCAGCGCGCGAGCACCAAGTCCGCGAGCCCGACCTTCGGCCAGCCAAGCAATGTGGCCGCCCGGTGGGTATCGAAAAGCCCGCCAACGCGTAGGTCGACTGATCCTAGGTATTCCAAGTCCCCGCTGGCGGCGTGAATGAACTTGGTCTTGTTGGGGTCTGCGAGAGCGGCAGCGAGGAGCGACGGAGTCGCTTCTGGCGCAAGCGTGTCACCCAAGTACACCGCTTCGTCGGTCGCGATCTGCACGAAGCAGAGTCGCGCCCGGAAGTGGTGAAACGAATCGGCTTCTGAATCGAGCGCGAGTTCTCGCGCCGCATCGCAGGCGGAAGCCAAGCGTTTCCAGGACGCGGCGTCGTGTACCTCAAGAAAGCCACTCGGATTTGCCATCAGCTCCTCCATGCCCCGCGCCGCGGCCAGTCGCGCGGTTCAGGATCTGGCCAAGGGTGATGAAACCGTTGCATAAGGCCGTCCTTGATGGATGCGCTTACGAAAATCCAATCGCTTCTGTTGCGCCAGGTAGGCAAGGCCATTCACGACCATGATCTCATTGAACGCGGCGATCGCATCCTTGTCGCGATTTCCGGAGGGAAAGATTCCTTTACCATGCTGCACCTCTTGCGCGCGCTGCAGCAACGCGCTCCGGTTCCTTTTGCGATTGTCGCCGTCAATTTGGACCAAGGGCACCCAGGCTTTCCCAAGCGCGTTCTTCCGCGGTGGATGGCCGAAAATGGATACGAATTCGTCCAACTAACCGAAGATACGTATCGCGTCGTGAAAGAAAAAATCGCAGCTGGTCAAACGCAGTGCAGCCTGTGCAGTCGCCTTCGCCGTGGAATCCTCTCTACACTGCTGCGGAGCGCTTGGGTTGCACCAAGATTGCGCTCGGGCACCATCGCGACGACCTGATTCACACTTTTCTGCTGAACCAATTCTTTGCTGGAACCTGTGCAACAATGCCCCCAAAACTCTTCAGCAACGATGGGCGCTCCACGGTCATTCGACCGCTCGCCTACTGTGCGGAGCGGGATATCGCCCGATTTGCCGAAGCGATGCGGTTTCCGCTGATTCCGTGTGACCTCTGCGGTTCCCAGTCAGAACTTCAGCGGGTAGCCATGAAGCGCTTGGTGGATGGGGTTGCTTCCCAATATCCGCAAGTGCGCGCATCCCTGCTGGCGGCGATGGGCAATGTAAAGCCAAGTCATCTCTTGGATCGGAATCTCCATCGGGCGCAAGTTTCAGCGGAATGAGATGGACCAGGAATTTCGCGATCGCTTGGAAAAGAATGTTCGCCGACGGCGACGCTGGGCGGATCGCGAGGGGTTGACTGCATACCGCGTCTACGATCGCGACATCCCTGCATGGCCGGTGGCTGTCGATGTCTATGGGGATTTCGCCCACGTGGTCGACTATCCGTCGCGTCGCCAGCTCCGCTCGGGACGCGACGATGCGATGCACATCGTCGCCGCATGTGTCGCGGAAGTCCTAGGCGTTGCTCCTGAGCGCACCTTCATCAAGACGCATCTTGCAAAACCTTGGGCATACGGGCGCCAGGCGGAGCGCGGCGTGACGACCACCGTCAGAGAGCGTGGACTCTCTTACGAGTGCAACCTCTCCGACTACCTCGACACCGGACTATTCCTCGACGGGCGAGAGGCGCGCGCAAGAATTCGCAGCCAAGCCAAGAGCGTGCGCTTCTTGAATCTCTTTTCGTATACGGGAGCATTCACCGTTGCCGCCGCAGCCGGGGGTGCTAGCAGCTCCGTCAGTGTCGACCTCTCGGCGACCTATGGCGCCTGGGCCAGGCGCAACCTTGTTGCGAATGGAATTACCGACGGCGACCGGCATGTCTTGGTACGCAGCGACGTAATGCAGTGGATTCGCACCGCCCCCGCTTCCGAACGCTTCGATCTCGTCGTCATCGACCCTCCTTCATTCTCCCGGTCATCACGCATGGAAAAGCGATTTGAGGTCCAACGCGACCACGCCAAACTCGTGAAAGCAGCCTTCGAACGAGTGGCGCCGGGGGGCGACCTCTACTTTGCGACGCACTTCCGTGGCTTCGTTCTCGATCCCTCCTTGTCTCCAGCGAAAGAACTCTCAAGCGTCCTGGCAGCCGCCGATTTCCGAGATCCCGCACTCCGTACTTTTCATTGGGCTCGCGCATGACGGTATCGGTGACGGTTCGCAAGAAGGGGAGCGAACGCTGGAAAGCCGGCCACCCGTGGATCTACGCCTCCGATGTCGGGGACGTCCCCAAAACGCTCCGCGGCGGTGAAGTCGTCGCCGTGCATGGCCCTGGAGGTGCGTTCCTTGGGCAAGCGTTCTACTCGAGCGCTTCACAAATCCGATTGCGCTGGCTCACCAATGAGCGCGGACCCGTTGACGCAACTTTTTTTCGCGACCGCCTCGGCGCTGCCTTCGCGCTACGCCAGCGCGCATATCCGGGCCTCACCAGCGTGCGACTCGTTCACGGCGAGGCGGACTTGCTTCCGGGGCTCGTGGTCGATCGCTTTGGAGATTGCCTCGTCGTTCAGTTTCTTACCCAAGGGACCGAAGCGATTCGCGAACTCTTCATCGACGAACTTTCCAAGGCGCTCCACCCGAGCGTCATCGTCGATCGCTCCGACGGGGCGGTGCGCCGCCTCGAAGGTCTGCCACCGCGCAAAGGGCTCTTGCAGGGTCGCCTCGACCATGCGCTCACTTACAACGAAGGCACGCTTCGCCTTTCCGTTGATCCGCTGGAGGGGCAAAAGACCGGCGGCTTCTTGGATCAACGTGACAATCGAATTGCCTCTGCGCGTTGGGGCGGGGCGCGCGTCCTCGATTGCTTTTCCTATAATGGCGGTTTTGCGCTGCACCTCGCCGCCAATGCCAAGGAGGTAGTCGCTGTAGATAGCTCGGAAGCTGCGGTCGCCGCGGTGATGGCCAATGCAGCGCGGAACAACCTCCCGCAGGTTCGCGCGGTGCACGCCAATGCGTTCGACTTCTTGCGCCAGGCATTTGACGATGGCGATCGCTACGACACGGTGGTGCTCGATCCCCCAGCATTTGCACGGACCAAAGATTCACTGGAGTCGGCGCTGCGCGGGTACAAAGAATTGAATCTCCGCGCGATGCAAATTCTTTCGCCCGGAGGGACGCTGATTACCTGCTCCTGCAGCCACCACGTCGATTCGCAAAGGTTTGAAGAAATGCTCGACGCGGCGGCGGCGGACGCCAAGCGCCGCTACCAGATTGTCGCACGCCGGGGTGCGGGAGCTGACCACCCGGTCTTGGTTGGGTTACGCGAGACGCGCTATCTCAAGTGCTACTTTTTGCGCGCGCTGCCCCGGTAGCACACCGGGACGGGAGCTGCGTTCCCGGGGACTACTTGATGACTCGCAGATGTCCGCGCCGGGGAGGGACGAGGCCTTCGGGGCGCTTCGCATCTTCCGGCGCTTCAAGGGCCCGCAAGTTGCGCGCTTGTGGAGCTGCCGGTGCCACGGCCGCCGCGCTCGCGGGTTGCAAACGAGCGTCCGAAAGCTCGTGGGGAACGTGATCCGCAAACAACCAAAAGTCCCGGGTTACCAAAGAGCCGACACCGTAGACCGCATCCCAAGGAATTCCCACCGCGTGGCGCACGCCAGAAAACGAAAGCGTCTGGCGGACGCCCCAGTCGCTCAACGCGAGGTCTGGGGGATCGAAATAGTAGCTCACGTTGAGCACGACGTGGAAGTGTTGTTGAAGCGCCTCCGGGACCAGCACCCCTGGACTGCGGCCATCCAAGTGGAGCTGGCTCACGCCCTGCGCGAGGGCGGATTCGAGGCGTTCGCGCTTTTCTCTTCTTTGACGGTCCACTTCAGTTCCTTCACCGGCGACGGATGCTCCGCTCCATTTCGCGCTGGTCGTCTTGACGCCGAAGTGCGTCGCGACGGTCATGGTGCTTCTTACCCTTCCCCAACCCGAGGCGCACCTTGGCCCTTCCGTTCTTGAAGTAGATTGCGAGCGGGATGATAGAGTAGCCGCGCTCCCGTACCCGCGTCGCCCACTTGTCAATTTCTTGACGGTGCAACAAGAGCTTCCGTCGGCGGGTCGGAAGGTGCCCGAAAGTAGCCGCACCTCGGTAGGCCCCGATGTGCGCATTGTGGAGAAACAATTCGTCGCGCTCGGGAAGCGCATAGGCGTCGCTGAGGCTCGCTTCACCCGCGCGCAGCGACTTGACCTCACTGCCGGTGAGAGCCAGTCCAGCCTCAATGGTGTCGTCGATAGCGTAGTTCCAGCTAGCGCGACGGTTTTCACAAGCGATCGCCTCTTTAAACTCCTTGGTCGGTGCTTTCACCGCATCGTCCCTCCATGGAGGGCAACATTATCGATGAGTCTGGTGGTGCCGAATCGGGCTGCGACAAGTGCACGCGCGGGAAGCTTTGAAAGACTGGAAATCGGCTCCAGGCTTTGCGCATTGCGGATTTCGACGTACTCAATATTTGCTTCCGCTGACTCGAGTACGTTGACGATCAGCGCGCGCAATTCGGCAACGTTTGAAAGTCCTTTGGCGGCCGCGTCTTGCGCCGCGAACAGACCGCGCGAGAGGCTGCCGGCGCGATAGCGCTCCTCAGGTGTCAGAAAGACGTTGCGCGAACTTATCGCCAGTCCATCTGGTTCGCGAACCGTAGGTACGGCGACGATCTCCACGCCGAGTTCGAGGTCCGCGTTGAGTTGAAAAACCAGGCGCAATTGCTGATAGTCCTTCTCGCCAAAAACCGCGGTGCGCGGTCGAAAGAGGCCAAAGAGCTTGGCGACGACGGTGGCGACACCTCGAAAGTGCTGGGGACGCGCCGCTGCGCACAAACCTTGAGAAACTTCGGTGACTTGGACCCAGGTCTGAAAGTCTTGGGGGTAAACCGCGGAGGCGGTTGGCGCGTAGATGAGTCCCACTCCCGCCTCGGTGCACAGCGCGAGATCTTTCTCGAAGTCCCGCGGGTACCGGGCCAAGTCTTCTTGCGGCCCAAACTGCGCCGGGTTCACAAAAAGAGAAACCGCAACCACGTCGGCGCGCGAGCGCGCTTCGCGAATGAGCGCCGCATGGCCGCCGTGAAGGAAGCACATGGTAGGCACGAGAGCGACCGATACTCCTTGGCGATGCCAGTTCGCCATTAGCTCGCGGACAGCGCGGGGTTCTCTGAGGACGCAAATCACCGGATGCCCTGCTAGTTGCGCCCTTGGGCAGGCGGAAACTGCACCTCGTGCAAGTCGATTTCGTACTCCCGACCTCCGGGGATCTTGATGTCCCCCGGCGATCTTGTGAATTCTTGGAACGTCGCCAAAACACAGGCGCGATTAGCCGCTGACCAGTCTGCGGGGAACGGTTTCACAGTGAGCGATGTGAAACTGATCGCGCGATTCTTGGTTTCGAAGCGAAGCACCGCATTCATGGAGCGGC